>JAJOLC010000016.1 GCA_021129655.1 Minisyncoccota bacterium | reverse complement strand
TTATGGCGGTTTTACAACCGCCTTTTTTTATACTTGAATTAAACAACTTATAGACAGTCGTCACTGTTGTACAAAGTAGTAATATAATATATATATGGAAAATCACACAGCCAAACACTTCGTGCTGCAACTAGGCTCACTAGTTAGTCTTTATTTATCATTAAGTTTCTTATTAGTTTTAATATTTGGAAGTATAAATCTAATTTTTCCTGATGCGACAGACAGTATTTGGGAGGTTGAGAATTTTAGCAGTTCTGTTAGGACCGGAATCGCGATGGTTGTCGTGTTCTTTCCTGCTTACATTATTTTAACAAGACAAGTAAACAAGACTCGACGTAAAGACAGTGAGAATAGTTACCTTGGGTTGACGAAGTGGCTTGTTTACTTATCACTTCTAATTGGAGGTGCAGTAATACTTGGAGACCTAGTAGCTGTGATGATGGCTTTTCTAGAAGGTGAGATTACTCAACGCTTTATACTAAAGGCACTGGCTCTACTGGTCATTGTAGGAGTTGCCTTTAGTTACTATTTACTGGACGTAAAAGGGTATTGGCTAACACGCGAGAGAAAATCTATTTTGTTTGGCATCTTAGTTTCAATTCTAGTTCTAGTAGCCGTTGTGTGTGGATTTAGACATATCGACCCACCAACAGAGGTGCGTAATCAAAAACTAGACTCCGTTCAAATTAACGATCTTCAATCAATACAGTGGCAAATTGAAGAGTATTTATTGTTAAATGACGCAGTGCCCGACAGCCTTGGAGACATTTACAACGAAACGAATCTACCAGCAGCACCTGAAAACAGACCAAGTTACCGTTACCAAAAGACTGAGACTGGATTTAGTCTATGTGCAAACTTTGCCTCAGAATCTAAATCTGAAAAATTTCCTTTTGACCGAACATTACCAACACCAGAACACAAAGGGCCAGTTATCGTTAATCCGTACAATTGGGATCATGGTTTTGGAGACGTGTGCTTTGAGAGAATCGTAAAACTTTAAGCAGAGATAGAATAAACGACCAGCAACTAAGGTTACTGGTCGTTTTACATAACTTCAATTCAATGGCAAAATAAGAACCTATTTATTAACTGGTATTCTGTATGCATAAACGTTTTGACCACGAGGCAATAGAGAAAAAATGGCAGACTGAGTGGAAAACGAGTGGTATATACAAAACCAACGACGACTCTGACAAGCCTAAGGCTTTTGTTCTGGACATGTTCCCATATCCGTCTGGAGAAGGGCTACATGTCGGTCATCCAAAAGGTTATATCGCTACCGATATATACTCTCGATTCATGCGAATGACAGGGCATGAAGTTCTCCACCCAATGGGCTTTGATGCTTTTG
>JAJOLC010000027.1 GCA_021129655.1 Minisyncoccota bacterium | reverse complement strand
GGCAATCATAGCGAATCCACTTACGATCGCGATTGGTATAGCTGGTGATGTTTCTTCAGTTGATGGTTCCATACAACGCTAGTTTTTACTCTTAATATAAAAAGTATAGCACAGGGGTGGCGTGCTATACTTTGGCTAATTATGGAATGGGTGGATGCAATTATACTTGGATTAGTGCAAGGAGTTACAGAATTTCTACCAGTATCTTCAACTGGGCATTTAGTATTGGTTAGAGAATTACTGTCAGTTACTGGAGCTAATGCTCTGGCCTTTGATGCTGTGCTTCACTTTGCTACTACCGCTGCTGTTGTATTGTATTTCCGGTCTGATATCTGGAATTTGGTCCAGGTAGTTCTGAGAAAACTGGGCAGACTACCTGTAAACAAGAAAGATATAACACTTCTGTACGCTCTTATTATAGGAACTGTTCCGGCTGTTGGTATAGGCTTACTGCTTGAATCCACTATCTCTGAACATTTACGTACTTCAATTTTTGTGGCAATTGCATTATTCTCAGCCTCAATCTTCTTTATGTACGCAGAGTGGAAGTATTATCTGCGACCAAATCATCAAGATATTACTCTTAAGAAAGGTTTGCTGGTTGGTATGTTTCAAGCACTAGCCCTCTTGCCGGGTATGTCACGTTCGGGGGCTACTATCGCCGGAGGTATGTTGTTAGGAATGTCTAGGTACGAAGCAACTAGATTTTCTTTTTTGTTAGCAATACCGATTACATTAGGGGTAGGTATTAAAATGAGTTTAGACTTATTGAAAGAGGGTGGGTCTGTAGAGTGGCCGCTAATCTTCCTGGGGGCTAGTGTTGCCTTTGTGACTGCTTTAATAGTGATTCATTTCTTCTTGAAATTTATTCGGAAGTACACCCTATGGCCGTTCGTTTGGTACGGAATTATTCTGGCTGCAATGGTAGGATACATGTCTTTTATATCCTAAATTGAAGATGTTTTTAAAGACGATTCTCACGAGAACCGTCTTTTTTGTTTGACAGGTTATCATATAAAATGTATAAAAACTAGAGTTTTGTATGGAGGTGAATGATGAGAAAGTTTTTTCTTACAGGTTTCTTTCTGCTGATGTTTTCTAGTATTGTAGAGTCAGATGTTATTTATATAGGGGACAAGCTCTACCCGTTTGTCTGCAAAAACATGCTCGCTACAAACTACGTGGTGTCACCAGACTTTAATGATTTGCAAATATTTTCGGAAGTTATGGTGGGAGGTGAGCGGGTGGTGATTGTTTATCAGTGGATGGGCTCACTGTATTATGCTTCATTTAGCACTCAAGCTGAAGATGTTTCCAATTTATTTTCATCGACAAGGGTCCTAGGTGCTTCCATCTACTTGGCT
>JAJOLC010000005.1 GCA_021129655.1 Minisyncoccota bacterium | reverse complement strand
ATAACCAACGTGTCTCGCAGGAAACGCAGGTGTTGGTGCGGCTCAATCACAGCAAGTGGTAAACCAACACTATTTGTGTCAGACAATATTAGATTGGGGAAGATAGGTGAATATTGTCCACCTATCTACTGTATCGGTAATACCTTTTTCATTTAGTTACTCCTCGATGTTCGGATTGTTTACTTTCTGTATTAAAAGTAACATATTCTGTTAGAATAACCACATATGATTGAAACTTCCGACATTCCAAAGGCTGTAAAGAATGTGGCAGAAACCCTTGAAAACAACGGTTTTGAAGCTTATATAGTCGGAGGCTGTACTCGTGACCTACTACTAGGAAAGCTGCCAAAAGACTGGGACCTTACGACTAATGCTCACCCTGACCAGATTCAACGACTTTTCCCTGAACACTACGCCAACAATGATTACGGAACAATCGGTATCAAGACCGAAGATGAGGACCCCTCACTACAAATCATAGAAGTGACTCCATACCGGTCTGAGAGCGGTTACAGTGACGCCAGAAGGCCTGATTCAGTGACATTTGGCGTATCGCTTCAGGAAGACTTGGAGCGTCGTGATTTTACAGTTAATGCGCTGGCCTATCGTGCCACTACAGGCGAACTGGTGGACCTATTTGATGGCTTATCTGACATTGAAAACAAACGTTTAATCACTGTCGGAAACCCTGACGAACGCTTTGCCGAAGATGCTCTACGTATGATGAGAGCTGTTAGGCTAGCCGCTGAACTAAATTTTGTTATTGAAAGTAGCACAATGGCCGCAATACAGAATAACAGTCAACAATTAAGCCGTATTTCTATCGAGAGGGTAGCTAGTGAGTTCATCAGGACGGTTGCTTCGCCAACTCCTATGCAGGGAATTGTGTTTATGGAGAAACTTGGGTTATTAAACCAATTTATTCCAGAAATTGTCACTAGTGTTGGTTGTGAACAGGGAGGAATTCATGCCTACGACGTGTACGAACACTTGCTGCGGACCATGCAGGCAGCCGCTGACAAGGATTTTTCTTTAGCCATGCGATTGGCGGCGCTATTTCACGATATTGCTAAGCCTGCAACCAGAAGGGAGGGTGGTAAAAACAAACGCTACACCTTCTTTGGGCACGAAGTGGTTGGTGCCAGGATGACAAAGGTGATTCTAGAACGTCTTAAGTTACCTAGAGAACTGATTGAAGAAGTCATTTCCTTAGTCCGATGGCACATGTTCTTCTCAGATCCTGACGAAATAACCCTGGCGGCTGTGCGTCGTACTATTGTAAGAATTGGGGAGGATCGCATAGACGACCTGTTAAACCTTAGAGTTTGCGACAGAATTGGTACCGGACGACCAAAAGAGCAACCTTTCCGCTTCCGTAAGTACAAAGCAATGGTGGATGAAGCTCTACGAGACCCTATTTCAGTAAAAATGCTTAAGATTACTGGGGATAAAATTATGGATAACTCTGGGGAAAAGCCGGGTAAAAGGCTGGGGTATGTACTGCACGCACTGTTAGAAGAAGCTTTGGACGATGCTAGTAAGAATACTGAGGAATACATGGAAAAGCGTTCATTAGAGCTCTTAAACCTACCTGAAGTAGAGTTAGCGGCCCTGGCTGAAGCAGGTAAGGTGCGGCAGGCTGAGGAGGAAGCAGCAGCTTTAAAGGACATTGCGAGAGAGCATAAAGTAGGATAGGGGCTGAACCTATAAACTTGCTAGTGGCACCGATGTTTATTTATATATTTACACTAACTTATGGTTGTCCGTGTTAGTAATTTTATTTTTATAATAGTGATTACTGACGTACATTCGCAATAGGCACTTTTGGCCTTTACTCATAAAACCCCACAGGAAAGACTGTG
>JAJOLC010000010.1 GCA_021129655.1 Minisyncoccota bacterium | reverse complement strand
ATAATCAAGATTGAGCACATCTTTCGAGGTAGACCAGCTGATCCATTTTTCTATTCTGAAATCAGGATGTCCTATGGCAAACCATTCACTTTATACAAGTTTAATATTTTTAAGTACGAACGGATTCTAGAGGCGCGATCTAGGGGTGAATTCATTCACACAAAAGAATATGAACATAATGGAGGTGTTATAAAATCTGGATGGATTCTGAAGCAAATATACATGGATGAATTGCCGCAATTCTTTAGTGTCCTAAAGGGAGATTTAAGCCTTATCGGCCCACGCCCAGTTAATCTTGAAGTCTATGAAAGACTGATGATCGCCGGTATAGTAGATAAAAATCGTGTTCCTGGAGGAATAACTGGCAATTACCAATCACACAAAGAAACGGTCGGAGCTAGCTCTAGTGGACTAGACAGGGAGTATGCTGATTACTATCATTCACAACCTTGGTACAAATTAATGATTTTTGATTTTAAAATAATTTTAAGAACGCTAAAAGTTATTTTACTAGCTCGAGGAATATAAATTCAAAGTCGCCTATGCGACTTTTAATTTTGGCTGTGCTATCCACAATTAACATGAGGTGTAAATAATATTTAATAGGGTTAGGCAAAAGTCCTTTAACTAATTCACAGGAGTATCTACAAATGTATAAAATACACGAAGAACTATTTAGCGGTGACAAAGCTGTTCACAAGGGTCTATCTAATGAGCAAGAATTAATACAACACCGTCCGGAAGATTTCAAAAGCGAAAATGACTGGTCACATTATGCTTCATCCTTACTTTTTGAATATCCTGACACCAAAAGTTGGCAATGGAAACATGATGATGAAAATCTAAAGAAACAACAATTAGGTTGTCTAGACCATCTGATGACAAGCTCAAAAACAAGTCATCATGACAAGTTAGCGGTTGGTGGATGGATGTTGTCCATCATACTTATAGCTGCTCCTTTATGTTTATAAAAACACAAAACACCCTCTCGTTAGAGGGTGTTTTTACTTCTTTGCATCTGATTAATTATTCTCCTCCTCTTCACTGCCTGGAGTATCAACAGCCTCTTCTTCCTCACGCATTCCTTTGGCAACTACAGCAAACAAGGCAATTATAACGACTAGAGCGATTCCCATACCAGCCCAAGGAACCCAGGCATTTCTTTCAGTAAAACGGCTTTCCTCCTCATCACAAGCATCTCCAATGCCGTCTCCATCTTCATCATATTGGCTCCTGTTGGGGTCATGTATGCAGTTATCAATACTATTGAGTCTGCCATCTCTATCAAAATCATCACAAGCATCACCTCTACCATTTCCATCAATATCAATCTGATCTGAATTACTCAAGCTTACACAGTTGTCCAGAACGTCTTTCACACCATCATTATCAGTATCTGCTGGACGATAGTAAGGGTTAGTCGTGTGAGTACTGAAGGAAACTGAAACAACACCTTCATCAACACTAAGATTACCTGACTCGGTGGTTCTAGGGGTGACTCTACGGTCAGCATCTGAATACACTTCGTATGTATAACCAGGCTTTGCCAGGAACCTTAACTCGTCTATCTCAGTTCCAGACTGTCGCGTAGGCACTAGAGTTAACTCGGCTATTCTAAGGGGTTGAATATGCGTAAATGTAACCTCCCAGAAGGAAGACTTTGTCTCAGGAAACGTAATTCTTGAACCACTCATTCTTCTGTCGGAAACCACAGTTTTCATACGACCATCAACTTCTGCGGTAATACTGACAGTTAGCGGTAATGAAACGTGTGGAGGCAATTCCACATTCAGGCCAGTTATCTCAGTTTCTGTGGCAACACTTAAAGTTATTGGAGCGACACTTAAATCTTGACCGTTAACATCAAACTGAAAAAAAGTTTGTATGTTGCCATCTGTCATGTTGTCAGAATCAAACGACTCATCAATGGTGTCTGCATATACAACCATCTTATCTGCCTGATAATGCTGTTTAAATAATGATCCAATGTACAAACCAGTTTCACGCTCACGCACTAGAAGGCTGTAAACTGGATTCGTATAATCAACCAAAGGTAGACCTACAACAGTAGGCACTACTATCTCTACCGGCTGAACTGTAGTGTAGTTTCTATAAGCTTCTCGAGGATCACTTGACTGAGCATAAGCTGAAGGTCCTACCAAAAGAAGTGCGAGCAGAGAAAATGCTGTTATATTTTTCATAATTTATATTAACTGATTAGGGTATCCTCTTTTTCGGACTTCTTAATAAACGCTGTCGCCATCAGCAATAACCCTATGG
>JAJOLC010000030.1 GCA_021129655.1 Minisyncoccota bacterium | reverse complement strand
AGGACTGGGTTAGTGTCGAGTGTCCTCAGTGTGGAGAAGCAGGGAAGAGGGAAACTAACACTATGCCACAGTGGGCAGGTTCTTCTTGGTATTACCTGCGCTACATGGATCCAAAAAATGATAGAGAGTTGGTGTCTAAAGACAATGAGAGGAAGTGGGCACCAGTTGATGTGTACGTTGGTGGTGACCATGCTGTACGTCATCTTATCTATGCCCGTTTCTGGCACAAGTTTCTTTACGATATTGACGTAGTGAGTACAATTGAACCTTTCCAGCGCTTAGAATTCCTTGGGTTCATACTGGCAGAAGACGGCCGAAAAATGAGTAAGCGCTGGGGCAATGTGATTAATCCTGATGATATTGTGAAGCTTGTAGGTGCGGACACCTTACGAATATACGAGATGTTCATGGGTCCATTCGAAAATACTATAGCCTGGAGTCAGGATGGATTAGTAGGAGCACGACGCTTTTTGGAGAGAGTGTACGGACTAGTTGACCATATTGTAGAGGAAGAACCTAAAGAAACGGTTACCCTATTACACAAAACGATCAAGAAAGTATCGACTGATATTGAAGAATTTAAATTCAACACAGCCGTTAGTGCCATGATGATTTTCTTAAATCAGGCTGAGGAGAATGGTCTGAGTAGCGCTAGCTATCTAGCTTTTCTAAAGCTACTGGCCCCGTTTGCTCCGCATATGTCGGAAGAGCTCTGGAGTGCACAAGGAAGTACTGAAAGCATCCATATTGCCAAATTCCCTGTCTTCGATGCCGATCTATCTAAGGACCTAGAAATCACTATTGGGGTGCAAATAAACGGCAAAGTGCGGGGAGAGATAACTATTTCACCCGAGGCGACAAAAGAGATGGCCATGGCAGCAGTAGGACAAAACGAGGTGTTGCAGGCTAGGTTGGCCGGTCTGGAAACTAAGAAAATAATTTATGTCCCCAGCCGGATACTAAACATCATCGCTATCTAAAAGTTGTGGTATACTCAAAAGTATTGACCGATTGCTACTGACATGTTATAAATTTGCTCACGCATTGGAGAGAAACTAACAAGAAAACAAACAACTCCTAACAATTATGATTTCATTCAAACCAAAACAAATCACTAAGATTTTACTAGACGTTCTACCAGAACGAGCCCGCGACGTGCTTGAAAAGCGTTATGGGCTTAGAGCCGATGGAGAGACTTTCACTCTTGAATCTATTGGTCAGTCTTATGGTATTACTCGTGAGCGTGTTCGACAGATTGAAAACTACGGTATCCAATCAATCCAAAAGTCTGAAGAATACAAAAAACAGTATGACCTATTTATTGAACTGCAAAAGCTAATCGACCAACTTGGTGGTGGTCTGATTGCTGAACATGTCTTGCTTGATGAACTTAGCAATGACTCGATTGTGCGAAATCATCTTTATTTCCTGCTAGTAGTTGGCGACCCTTTCTACAAGAGTAAAGAAAACCCTCAGTATGCTCACCGATGGTTCACGGAACGAAAAGTATCGGATATCGTTGAAAAAGCTCTACAGAAAGTTCATAAAGACCTAAAGCGAGACGAACTTGTTTCTGAATCAGAAATTCTAAATCGTTTCCGAAACGAATTGATCGAGATGGCCGACAATCAAGATGAGGAAGTCTTAAAGCGATGGCTTAAGATTTCAAAGAATATTGGCTGCAACCCTCTAGGAGACTGGGGGCCTGCAGATAGTCCGAATATCAGAGTTAAAGGTATCCGCGATTATGCTTACCTAGCTGTTAAGCGGCACGGTTCACCAATGCACTTTCGAGAAGTGGCTGAAACCATTGATGAATTATTTGGACACAAGGCTCATATCGCTACCACTCATAACGAACTAATTAAAGACCCTCGGTTTGTCTTGGTTGGACGCGGGCTTTACGCCCTAACTGAATGGGGTTACACCGCTGGTGTCGTAAAAGATGTTCTACGAGAAATTCTTAATCAAGAAGGACCTCTCTCACGAGAAGAGCTAATTGATAAAGTTAGAAAGGAACGTTACGTAAAAGACAATACTATTCTTGTAAACCTACAGGATGGAAACTTTTTCCGAAAGCTCTCTAACGGAACTTATACTCTTACTGAGTAAGTGACTAAACATAGCTAAAAACGACTGGATATTATATCCAGTCGTTTTTATAAATGGTGTACAATATAGCTAATTATGAGACAGGACAAAAGAACAACAGCAGTGGTTCTGCTAGTGCCGCTATTAATGTTTTTTGCATTTATAGTCATAAGTTTTACCTTCAACAGACTCAATGTTGATTTAAAACCAATCTTGACGCTTGTAGTAGCACTCACGCCTATTTGGTTACCTGTTGTAATTTTTTATATGACATTTGACCAATGGATGTGGTTCATTCATGAAAAGTTCAAATTTAAGAACGGTAGAACTACCCTTCGAATCAAGCTACCTCAGGAGGTGCTAAAATCCCCTGAGGCAATGGAGAGTGTGTTGGGGCAAATACATACAACAAACAGTCCTTATAACCTGGTTCAGGCGTACTGGGAAGGAAAACATTCATTAGTAACTAGCCTTGAGCTAGCTACTGTTGATGGTGAAGTTAGGTTTTATGCCAATGTCCCAACCAGAAAGGTTAAAAATAATATCGAATCCCAATTATACGCTCAGTATCCTGGTATTGAAATTACTGAAGAATTAATTGACTACACAGCCGAATTCAAATGGGACACTAAGGAGATTGACATGATAACTTTTCATATTGGTAAGAGTGATGATGAAGTGCTTCCTATTAAAACCTATATTGACATGGGTATGGAAAGGCTACCTAAAGAGGAGGAGAAGTTTGAACCCATGGCACCGATGCTTGAATCTATTTCAAATGTAGAGCCTCACGAAAGAATATGGATTCAAATCTTGATGGTACCGCATGCAAAAAAATCTTTTAAAGTTGGTTCATTACGCAAGATTCCAACTTGGGAAAAATCTGCCAGAGCTAAGATTAATGAATTAATGAAGCGTGACAGACAAGGTCTAGGTACCGAAGAGACCGAATCACGACCCGTTTTGACTCTGGCAGAAAGGGATACAATAGCCTCTATTGAAAGAAATGTTAGCAAGCCGGCGTACAAAACAATAATCCGCGCGATGTACATCACCAAAGCCGGTAAGTTTAATGCC
>JAJOLC010000021.1 GCA_021129655.1 Minisyncoccota bacterium | reverse complement strand
TATGAACACACAACTAAGTGACGCCATCATGAAAAGCATCCCACCCATGTCTATTTTTGAAAAATCGTAATAAATAGTTAAAAGCACTACCGAGCCAAAGAGCACCACAAAAACCAGCAGAGACTGACTTAGGGCTTTTTTATTTTGACTGAACCAAGAATCCATATTTATACTTACTGTTTTTATAGTACCACTCAGAAATAATAATCTCTTATGCTATGCAGTAGGGAGATTGAATTGACTTGCTACCTGGGCCATTTCTCCCATCTCATCAGTTTTCATAATCACAACCTTAATCTGACTATTGCGCACACTAATAACACCATCCTTCCCTATCAAAAGGTCGTTTCTGTCTTTACTAATCTGAATACCTAAGTGTGACAGGCCACTCAATATCAAACTTCTTAACTCTGTACTACGAATGGCAGCAGTTGCGGTCAGCACTAACACATCAAGCCCCTCTAAGGCCACCGTCTGGGCTGCTACTTCCTTTTGAATATTGTAAGCAAACACATTAAGAGCATGCGTAGCAGTGGCATCATTTTTAGACCGCCGGTCTAAAAGTCGGCGGATGTCAGAGTCACCAGCCATACCGGCCAGCCCCCCACGAGTATTGATATACATTTCCGCCTCTCTAGGACGCAAGTTTTTAACTCTCATCAACTCAAGTAGAGCAGCACTGTCAATATCACCAGCCCGGCTTCCCATTGGTAGTCCAGTAGACGGAGAAAAGCCCATGCTAGTTTCTACACTCTTCCCGTTTTTCACCGCTGTAACACTAGTACCATTTCCGACATGACAAACAATCATTCGTTCTGGATCTATCCCTACAACTGAGTGAATTCGTCTCACAATAGAAGACACAGAAAGCCCGTGATAACCAAACTTATGAACATCAAACTCGTTAGCATCTTCTACAGCAATGCTGTATTCACGAGCTCTGGAAGGCATTTCACTATGAAAAGCGCTATCAGAAGCAGCAATCATTTGCACAGCCGGGTAATGTTTTTTAACAGACTCAATCTCACGAATAATTACCGGAATATGTAGCGGTGCAGCAGACTCATGATGCTTCAAATTCTTTATGTATTCATCATTAATTTCAGTATGCTTCTGGAAAAAAGTTCCTGGAGCTACTATTCTAATCGCTACCGAATCTAACTTTTTTCCAGCCGATATTCTGACCAGGTGACTATTGACCACCTCAGCTACTTGGGCAAAGGAATCAGAAAAATCTGTTTCTTTTACTGATTCACAAATCTGCTGCACTCCTGCTAGCTGTGAGCACATTTCAAAGCCAGTATTTGTTTCTTCAAACCTGATTTCTAAAATTGATTGGCCGTCACTGTAAAGAGCATACTTTCTTGAAGAACTCCCCGGATTTACAACTAGCGCTGTTCCCATGTCCAGTTAGTAATTTCCGCCAAATCTTCTCCATGTTCAATAATATAAGCTCTATTCTCAGACAATTTTTCCTGGCATTGACTAATGAATTCAGCTGCATCAGGCTCAGTAATCACTCCTAGTTCTGCTGCTTTAGCAAAAGCCTCCATAGCCAAGTGATACCTATCGACTCTGTTACGTACCATCATATCGAATGGAGTAGTGGTTGAACCACTTTCCTCATAGCCATGGATAATGAATCGTCCTGGATGTTGTACGTAATCAAACAGTATTTGCTTGATGGTCTGCGGATAGCCGTGGAAGTTTATGATGACAGGCTCTTCTTCAGTAAAGTAATCTGAGAAATCGTGGCGCAATACCCTACATCCAGTATTACCCATACCTAAGGCTGAGAGCGAGCTAATGTTTACAAAACGCATACGAATGGGAGGTGCAATTTTTCTTACCAGACTCATAGCAGCCAAAGCTTCTAGAGTCGGATAATCACCGGCTGCTCCAAATACAATATGAGGATCAACGTCACTGGCGAAGTCCCAAATAGCAATTCCGTCTTCGACATCACGTTTTGCTTCTTCTATGGTTCTCCAGATTGGTAATGGCCGCTTAGACCCAACCAAAACGTTAATTTCTCTAGTTGACGCCATCATGCGATTAAAGGTAACTAAAGCAGTATTGGCGTCGGCTGGGAAGTAAACGTTGGTGAAACAACCTTGTCGTTGCAAGATACCATCGATGAAACCGGGGTTCTGATGTGAAAAACCGTTATGTTCTTGTCTCCAAGCACCTGAAGTCAGAATGTAATTGAGGGAAGGAAAAGTTCCTCGCCATTTTACCTGACGAGCAATTTTTAGAAACTTGGCGTATTGATCAGCCATACTAGCCACAATTTGTACAAAAGCTTCATAAGAAACGAACAGTCCGTGTCGACCGGTCAGAACGTAGCCTTGCAGCAAACCTTGCAGACTATGCTCAGACAACATCTCCATCACTCGTCCATCCCAAGCCATGTCTTTATCCCATTCTTTGTGCGGCCATACAAAAGCTCTCTTTGTAACTTCAAAAACTGCGTCCATTTTGTTGGAGTATGTTTCATCGGGAGACATAAGACGTACGTTTCGATTACCTTCGTTGTCTCTCATGATGTCGCGTAGATAAGCACCAATTTTCTCCATTCCACTTTCAGTGCCACAAATCGGATCATCCAAATTACAGGTGTTTGTACAAGCATAATCTTCTACTTCTGGCAGAGACAGTGGTTTGTAGGTTGGAGATCCTCCGCGTGCATGCGGGGTATCACCCATCTTTCTTCCCTCACTAGGAATCAGACTCTGAATATCATCATCAAATTTTTTACCATCCCAAAGTTCGTTGAAGTTGTATGACCGTAGCCACTCTTCAAGCTGAATTCTTTGGGCCTCATCTTTTTTAGCATCTATCGCAATTACTTGATGAGAGTAGTGATTATCTTCAATCTTGTTTCCATTAATAAAATCAATACTGTCCCAGCCTTTTGGAGTTCGCAGAACAATCATCGGGAAACGCGGAGTTTCTTTTAGAGTACCTTCCTTAGCACAGTGCTGAGTAAATCTAATTGCTTCGACAGCATCATCCATCACCTCCATCATTCGAGCATGAACATCATCCTCAGTATAAGCATCAACAAAATGAGGTTCATAACCATAACCATAAAATAACGAACGTAACTCTTCGTCACTCATTCGACCAAAGAAAGTAGGACCAGATATCTTATATCCGTTTAAGTGCAGAATCGGCAATACAGCTCCATTGGTAGCTGGGTCGATAAGTTTGTTCAGGTGCCATGCGGTAGC
>JAJOLC010000032.1 GCA_021129655.1 Minisyncoccota bacterium | reverse complement strand
ACCTCAACAGGAAGTGCATTACTTATAGTCTAAACGAGATAACGTTATTTTATAGACTCTATGAACATCTTTTTTAGCATTCCAGGGTTAGCTGCACCCTTAGTTTTTTTCATCCCCTGTCCGACTAGAAACTGAACGGCAGCTTCTTTTCCAGACCTTACTTCATCTACTACAGATTGATTTTCAGATATAATTTCGTCTATCACCGGTTGCAATGAATCTCCGTCAGACATTTGCAGTAAATTTCGATCCATAGCTATCTTAAGAGGACCCTCAGAGCTTCCAAATAAACCCGCAAGGAGATCTTTGGCCACTCTAGAGCCAATCTTATCGTCCACCAGCATAGTCATCAGTTCAACGAAATATAAAGGCCTTAAATCAGCCAGCTTGAGACCCTTCTCATTCAACAAGGCCGCTATATCAGAGGTCAGGTAGTTTGCAGACAGTTTAATAACTTCAGAAGATAGAGTTTCATCAGAAGCAACATTCGCAAAGTAGTTGTCTAATTCTTCACTAGAAATAATAGTCTCAATAGCCGCACTCGGCAGTCCGAGATTTTTATAATTAAGCCTTTTAATATCGGGTAATACTGGAGTATTCTCGGATAGACGAGTAGTACTGAACTCAGTATGGTTGGACACGTCAATCTTTGGGATATCAGGATCGGGAAAATATCTGTAATCCTTTGCTGTTTCTTTTGACCTTTGTGAGAAGGTTCTTGCTTTATTCTCATCCCATCCTCTGGTTTCCTGTGCCAATTCCTTCCCTGCTTCCAACATCTCAGTCTGCCGCTTAATCTCATAATTGATCGCACCCTCTACTGCTTTGAATGAATTCAGATTTTTCACCTCAACTTTTGTGCCTAAAGTATTGTCTTTGCTTACTGAAATATTTGCCTCTACTCGCATCTCCCCTTTTTCCATATTTGCTTTTGATATACCTAAAGTCCGTAGGAGCAATTGAAGTTCTTTTGCAAAAGCACTAGCTGTATCTGAATCATGAATAACAGGTTCAGTAACCAGCTCCATAAGTGGAACTCCGGCGCGATTAAAATCTACCAAACTTCCTGTCCCTTTATTGTGCTGACTTCTGGCAGTATCTTCTTCGAGATGAACCCTAGTGAGTTCTACTCCCTTTAACTTCCCACCTTCAAGAAACGGAAAAGCGTACTGACTGATTTGGTAGGCTTTTGGAATATCGGGGTAAAAATAATTCTTTCTATCAAATTCTGAAAATTTTGCTGGGGTAGCATTTACCGCTTGCCCAAACTTTAAGACCATTTCGATTGCCTGCTCATTTGGTACTGGAAGTGTTCCAGGATGTGCCATACAGACCGGACAAATAAATGAATTCGGTTCACTTCCGTGAGGCTGATTTGTACAACCACAGAACATTTTACTCTCAGTATTAAGTTCAGCGTGTACTTCTAAACCAATCGTCGGGGTATAGGACATGTGCTTAAAGGATTAACTATTAGTATGTAGTATTTTACGTTTTTCGCAGGTGTGCCACAAGGGTATCACTCACCTTCTTGTATGATTCAGGGTCATCTATAGAAACAACAAGCACACGTTTCTCATTTTTTTCAAGAGCTTCTACAACTTTTTCAATATGTCCTTCTGTAGCAAGGTCTTTTTTAGTCAAAATAACCCACTCTTCCTTCTCTGATAGGTCACCACCGTACTCAGACAGCTCCTCTCGAATGGTATAATACTCAGATAGCGGGTCTTCATGCTCTAGCGAGACTAGGTGTAGGAGCATTTTTGTTCGTGATACATGCCTAAGGAACTTGTGACCAAGACCTTTTCCTGAAGCTGCTCCAGATATTAGTCCAGGAATGTCAGCTAACGTGAATCCGTATAAATCTCCGAGGTGTGGCTCGAGAGTTGTAAAGGGATAAGCACCGATACGAGACTGAGCGTTCGTAAGACTGTTCAACATTGTCGACTTACCAGCGTTTGGTAAACCAATCAGACCGATATCGACCATCAATGAAACCTCTATCAGAAAGTTCCCCTCTTCTCCAATCTTACCGTCAGTAGATTCTTCAGGAGAGCGATTAGTAGACGACTTGAAGTAGACATTACCAAGTCCACCTCCGCCTCCCTTCAAGATGCGTTGTTTGTCTCCTACCTCTGTAAGCTCAAAGGTTCGATTACGATCAATATCAGTAACTTTTGAACCAACCGGAATATCAATGTACTCATCTAGACCATTCTTACCTGCCATACTTTGATTACCTCCAGCATCACCATTATCAGCCGCGAACTGATTATTCCCAGCGTATTTAGATAGTCTATTTAAGTCCTTAACAGCCCGTACGTAAATATCTCCTCCGTTTCCACCATCTCCTCCATCTGGACCTGCTAACGGCCGATATTTTTCATGACGCCAACGAACAACACCGTTTCCACCGTTGCCTGCCTTGCCGTAAATTGTTAGTTCGTCTACAAACATAATATGTCAGGACACAGTACGCTACTACCGTAAAATATGCAATTAGTCCTTCTGTTGCTGGTCAAATATAACCTGAGGTCCATTTAGCAAATCACTACGGCTATATTCTTTCTTGGCAGGCAGAATCTAGCTAAGCGGTTGCATGAGTTCAAAATAGTCGCCTTTGGCTCTTTTCCTCACTCAATTTCTCGGTACTCGATAGTCCTTTTAGTAGCCTCTTGGTTAATCCAACGATTACCAACAGCCCCGATAATACTCATTAGAATAGAGCCTAGTAAGGCTGACCAGAAACTAGAAACGTAGAACCCTTCGATGAAGGAGGCTGCAAAAAGAAATAGAGCGCCATTTACCACAAAGGCAAATAGTCCTAGGGTGAGAATGGTAATCGGTAACGTTAGTATCAAAAGAACCGGCCGGATGATTATATTTAATATACCAAGCACTACCGCAGCAATAATAGCTGGATACAAACCTTCAACCATAATCCCAGGAATCAATTCTGAAATAAGAATCAGCCCGAGAGCATTGAAGATTAATCGTAGTAATAATGTCATGTTTATATTGTAACTTTTTATTGCTCAAACACAACAAAAAAACTGCTCAGTATCCTGAGCAGTTTTTCGTTGAAACTAACTACTTGGTCACTATACTCCAGCCAGAATTTAGCAAAGGTTCAGCCTTTTTGAATTTCATTTCTTTGGTTTGTTCTCCATTTGAAATAGTTACTAAATCATTACGAGAATACGTCTTGCTTTTCACAACTGGAGACTGCTGCTTTTGCTT
>JAJOLC010000004.1 GCA_021129655.1 Minisyncoccota bacterium | reverse complement strand
GCGGACGGACAGTCTGTTAAAGCCGGTGCTATCATCGTGCGCCAACGAGGTACTAAGGTTGAAGCAGGTAAAGGAGTAAAGGTCGCAAAAGACCACACTCTATTCGCAATCATCGATGGAATAGTTTCATTCCGAAATATGCGAAAGACTAAATTCAATGGTAAAACTGTTTCTAAAAAAATAGTTGACGTTACTGCAGCTACTGCATAACCATAACTAATATAAAAAGAGCCGTTCACTTCGTGAACGGCTCTTTTTATATCTCACTTGAGACTATAGCTACTACCCTTCAGTCCTAATAGTGACAGACTCCATCACCACTGCCTCCACCGGCAAGTCACGTTGATTAGTTTCAACCTTGGCAATTTTATCTACAATGTCCATCCCACCAACTACTCGTCCGAATACAGGATGCTTAGACGAGAGAGGCTGTTGATCAAAATCTAGATTTGTGTTGTCAGACAAGTTGATAAAGAACTGACTACCACCTGAGTTTGGTCCACTGTTAGCCATTGAGATAGTTCCTCGTACATTTGTCAGGAGACTACCTTTTATGTGCTCGTCAGGAATCGAGTAATCTGGTCCACCAGTTCCATATCGCATTGCATCATCGGTCTTAGTTATTGGGTCCCCTCCTTGAATCATGAAGCCATCTATTATTCGATGAAACTTAACTCCGTCATAGAAACCGTCTTTAGCCAGGTTTACAAAGTTACCAGCAGTGATTGGCATCTGATTCTGGTAAAGCTCGATTTCAATAACTCCTAGATTCGTACTTAATACAGCAATTGGATTCATATTATTTGTTATATCTACATCATAAGCTTCTAATTCTTCAGCCGTTAGAGGTGCTGGCAGAGTTTCTACTGACTCAGTAAGTTCAACTTCTGAAGAATCTGAACCATCTCCCATCATCCAGGCGATACCTCCTACCAAAATCCCCGAAGCTAGCAATAGAATAATTACCGGCTTTGATTCACTCAATAATTTGCCCATAAATGACTATTTTTTAATTACTTCAATTTTAAATACTGACTTGTCAGCTCCTTGAGCAAGGGTCACTTCGTGCTGCCCCAACTCCTTAATTGGTGCTGCAACAGAAATCATCGCAACATCAATATCAACTCCTGCTGTCTTTGCAGCATCAACGATATCTGCTTCATTAACAGCTTTAAATGAGTGTCCTTTTTCGTTCACTTCAATAGCAAATTCTATCTTAGCTCCCTTTAGAGCTTTTACAGCGGTCTCATAACGAGAGACATCAGCTTCTTTGTTTGCTTGAACTTCAGCCTGCAACTTAACAATTCGTTTCATATTTGAAGGTGTCGCTGCTTCAGCTAGGTTCTTGGGGATAAGTTTGTTTAAGGCGTATCCGTTTGGTACTTCTACCAACTCTGAACGTCGGCCAATCTTCGCTACATCTTGTAGAAGAATAACTTTCATAATAATGTCTTAAGCTTAATATATTAGATTCCATGAGTATAAATACTCGCGTTTATCTCGCGCAGTATCATACCAAAAGTATCGACTACTCTCCAGTGCCAGCGTCAGTAGAGCTAGCAGTAATTTCATCTTCAAAGGTTTCGCTTTCAACCACCTCGCCAGCTAAGAACCTAACTGCTGCGTCCTTTTGAGAATCTATACCTGCTATGCGATGTTCCGCAGTTCTTGAAATAAGGATGTCTGGTGTAAGTCCACCGTCAGAAATTGAAGTTCCGTTAGGAGTAAGCCATCTAGCGACAGTCACCTTTAATGACGAACCATCATCCAGATTTACCAGTTCCTGTACTGACCCCTTTCCGAATGACTGCGAACCAATAACAGTAGCTACTTCGTGATCTTTCAAAGCACCGGCCAAAATCTCTGAAGCAGAAGCTGAGCCTTTGTCTACCAACACAACTAGATTGTTTGGTGTAAACAATTGAATTTGTCGACCACGACTACGGAACACATCGTCGCGAGAACTGTCACTGAACTGCTCCTTCACAACCACCTTTCCAGCAGGCAGGAAGTAACTTGCGATAGAAACTGCACTTTGCAAGTATCCACCGGGATTACCTCGCACATCAATAACCAATGTTTCAGCGTCGCTATTTAAGTATTCCTTCATTGCATCTTTAACCTGAGCTTCCGCCACTGCGTTAAAGCTGTAGATTGCCACTATGAATGTGTCGTCAATCTGTTCAGTTTTTACAGTTGGAATATTGATAGTGTCGCGAGTAATTGGAATATTTAGGAATTCCATTTCACCTTCACGATAAATCTGCAAAGTAACTACAGTCCCCTTTTCTCCTCTGATTAATTGCACAGCTTGGTCAATGGACATGTTTTCGGTAGTAGTGTCGTCTATCCGAACGACTACGTCGCCAGCCAGAATTCCTGCATTCATGGCTGGAGTATCAGGCAGTGGAGCAATTACAGTAATAACTCCTTCTCTCAAACCAACCTCCATCCCTACCCCACTAAAGTTACCAGCGATATTGGCAGCAAAAGCCTCAGTGTCAGCTGGTGGCATATAAACTGTATATGGGTCACCGTATGAGTCTACAAGACCATCAATAGCACCCTGCACTTTCTCTTCCTCTGAAACATCCACAGTTGAGCTACCGGTAGCAAACTTTTCTTCCAGCAAATCCCAAACATGCCAAAACTCATCTAGGTTTGGTTCAATACTCTCACCTAACGGCTCCGAAGCAAAAAGACTGAATAGTCCAGCAGTTTGATGCGATGAGTTAACCTCTTGGCCTACTTGCAGTCCAGAGAAGAAGGCTCCTAACGCGAAGCTGAATGCAAGAAAATACCCAAGCCATCGTTTCGGATTCTTTTTCGACTCACGACGCGTAAAATCAGAACCATTTGTCATTACGATATTATTACACAAACTTACGAGACACCAAAATAGTTGTTAGTAGTTACTAATGTTTGGTACACTGTGCTGGTAATGTTTTCTCAACTATTCAAGTCAAAAACTCCTGTTCACATGCGCGACATCAAGCTTTTCAATACTGAATCAAGTGAACTTGAGCTGTTTGAACCTCTCGATTCTAAGGCTGTAAAAATATATAGCTGTGGGCCGACTGTTTACGACAACGTCCACATCGGTAATCTACGGTCCTTTGTTAATGCTGACATTCTGAAGCGGGTGCTAGTAAAAAATGGATTCATTGTTAAGCACACCATAAACTACACAGACTTTGGTCATCTAACAGACGACGGTGATGCTGGTGAGGACAAAATGATGAAGGCACTTAGTAGCGCAGACATGCCAGTCACTCTAGAGGCAATGAGGGAACTATC
>JAJOLC010000064.1 GCA_021129655.1 Minisyncoccota bacterium | reverse complement strand
CGGTCCTTAAGATAAAGCCGATTATTCTCGACATGAGGCCGATGATTATAAAGCCGGCCAAATCTTCTAGGTCCCATTTATTACCCCTACCCTCAACCACGCGTTTCCAGGGAGAGAACCAAGAACGAATAAGTTGTGTTATTGAGAAAAAGTGTGCGACAAACCAAAGGAAGCTTCTCCAGACGTGAAAAATTTCTAAAAAAGCACGAGAATAGTGCCAAATAAAATAGCGGTGAACTATCATTAGAAAGAGCATGTATATATATTGTAACACCACATGTGTGCGACTCAGAGGGTAGTTGTGTGATAGAGTCCAGCTTCTAAAAGAACGCCTAAACGTAGCCGCTGTTATTTACAAATAACAAATTTATTGTAATGTGAACCTAGGTACGTTCAATAGGAGTAAAGTCATGTTTAACCCCGCTGGTCACGTTGGAAGGATAATAGTTCATGAGCTAGATAATATTATATTTAGATTCAGTTCTAAAGATGGAGAAGTTTTCTTGTTTGGAGAAGTTCATCATTCAGATCGAAAGCACCAAACTGTTGCACATATGCTAGCAAACGAGTTTAATGTTGCTGTGGTGTGGCAAGATATTTGTGGAAACAAACACTTTGTTAACCCCGGAGATGAGATGGGCGAGTCTGTTTCTGTTTTTGACCCTAGAGACAATCATCTGACCGAAAACGTTCACTACCTATGGACTCCGCGAACTTAATAAAAAGCGATACGAACTATAGGTTCGTATCGCTTTTCTAAAACTTGCCTAACTTATTCAGCAGGAGTCTCTTCAGTTGGAGCTTCTTCTGTAGCAGCATCCTCAGCTGGCACCTCTTCTGCAGGAGCTTCTTCAGCTACTGGAGCATCAGCTTCTGCTCGCTCTATGTTTGCAGCCGCAGGACCCTTTGGACCCTCTTCAACCTCAAAAGAAACTGTGTCTCCTTCGTTTAGATCATCAAAAGCGATGTCTACTAGGGCTGAAGCGTGGAAGAATACATCCTTCTCACCATCTACTGGCTTGATAAATCCGTAACCTTCGTCACGCTTTCGTACAATTGAACCTTTCATATTATATGTAAGTGTTTATTTTTAACTACAAAACTTTACTTCACCTGATCCATCTTTGATTCTTCAAGAGGAGCTCGTTTCGTAAGAGCATTAAACCATATTGACATTTAAATACAAGAGCCTGTCCCTAAAACATGTTCTATTTATACAAACAAATAAAGCCGCACATGAATATGTGCGGCTTATGTAGCTATGTTGCTCTGGGTAGTTTTGTGGTGAGCCATTCAACAATCTCACACAAAGTTTCTTTTCGAATAATATCCGGATGGATGTCCCCTTGGTTCCAGGGGCGATTCGGCATCAGAACCGGTATCGAACACTCTGCTGCTACTTCCTCAGTGTGCATGAGAGCATCGTCTATCATTGCTACTGCTCCTATTTCTTTGCAAACATCTGATTTCAAGCGTTTTCTATCCGGATGTTTGGTCCCAAAGCCATTGGTGAAGTGTATATATGTGAATATTTCCGGCATATGAACAGACAGCCAGGCTTCAGTAATTTTACTTAGTGATTCACAGCGACTAGTGATTATCTGAAGATCGAAGTATTCATTTAAAATAAGGAATTCTAAATATGCATCATATATAGGTTTAATTTCATGATGGTGACCGTGACAAAACATATGGATTCTGCCCAGCAAGGTTTCCATGTCCGTTTTGTAAACATCTGTCATTACATAGGTTGTGATATCGTCATATTCAACAGACGTACCAAACTTATCGTTATGAAAGGTTGCGAACGCTAGATTAAAACCGGCTACAACGTCATCGAAGTCTACTGCTACTATTCTTTTGATCATTTTAAGGTACCTCCTCTTAGTTTCTGTTTGAACCGTAACATATCGGTAGTAATACACAATTGGTGTGAGCTTGGTATACTCCTATATATGAACATATACTCATGGAATGTGAATGGAATTAGAGCTGTGGAAAAGAAAGGGCTATTTAAGCCGTTTTTGGACAAACACCAGCCAGATATTCTATGTATTCAGGAAACAAAGTCTCAGCCAGAACAGGTGGCTGAAGAAATGGAAGCTCTGTATCCTGAATACGAGCAGTTTTGGCACTCTGCAGAGAAAAAAGGCTATTCTAGCACTGCTATTTTTACAAAATACACACCAATAGAAGTAGTCAACGGCATCCCTGATGAAATTACAAATAAGTACAAGCTTATTGATGATTATGGCGACACTACTAAGGAGGGTAGAATTATTACTGCAGAGTTTCAACCTTTTTACGTTAGTACTGTTTATACCCCCAATGCTAAAGGTGATCTTTCTAGAATTCCGATGCGTCAGCAGTGGGACCCTGCGTATTTGGAGTACATGAGTAAACTGCAGAAAAACAAACCCGTCATTTTCTGTGGCGACTTTAATGTTGCTCACAACGAAATCGATTTAGCTCGACCTAAGGAAAATAGAGGTAAGCACGGATTCACGGACGAGGAGAGAGAAGGGTTCGACAATATGACAAAGAAAGGATTCTTCGACACTCTGCGTCACATTCAACCTGACACCCCAGAGCTCTATACTTGGTGGAGTCATTGGGGTAACGCACGCGAAAGAAATGTGGGCTGGAGGATAGATTATGTGATGGCCTCTGAAGCTTTGACGTCAGTTGTAAAGAAGGCTCGTATTCACCCCGAAGTTCTCGGTTCCGACCATTGCCCCGTATCTGTTGAATTGAGCCTTGATTTATAAGAGCGGATTAGAACGCAGCAACAACACGAAACACAATTTAGTCAATAGAGGCACGTAAAAGACAGTTATCCCCAGCCTTGTCCTTTACCCTGTCCTTTAGAAGATGTATATTGTTGGTAGGCCCAGAAAGGGCGAGCAGGAATCTCCAGAGAGTTGAGAAGAAGAAACCTTCTAACCAACTCCCTGGAGATACCCCTTAAAGAGATCTTCCAAAAATCAATTGAGTATTACCTCCTAGAGCAAATTGCTCTAAACTCAAAAACGTTCATAACAACCCACCCCGAGAGATTAAAGACATTGCACATCCCACAGCAAAGTCACAAAAGATAATCTCTTACAACAACGTAAAGCTTCGGACAAGGTTAGCTTCATAGAAAGCGCCAACTAGGATTAAAATAATCCTCAACAAGCTCAAAGGCCTGGAATAACCGGCTGCCAATCAACCACCACCCCTGATTAGCACCCGATTCTTCCAGGCCTTTTTTTGCATGAGCAAAGGCCAAAAGTGCCTATTGCTAATGTGCGTCAGCAATTTACCCCTGACCAAG
>JAJOLC010000049.1 GCA_021129655.1 Minisyncoccota bacterium | reverse complement strand
TCACGGGAACAATGGCAGACGGTTTGAATAATCTATTCCCTGGTCCCGGGGCGGACATACCTCCACTAATAGTAAATGATTCTGTCGATACGGACTCTCGACTCTCCTCTCTGCCCAGCCGTATAGGCAAGGCAATTCCTGACATACTCCTACAGAGCTCAGAATACCAACAAGCGGCCCTGAATGGTGCCAGTGTGGCCAGTTTAACTGGCGCTAGCACAGACGACCCGTTGGAAGCAATTGTTAACATTTTTTGCACTTTCACCACTGAAGAATACATCCGCACTACTACAGGAACAGGTTTTTTTATTGATCCTGACGGAGTCATCATGACCAACGCTCATGTGGCTCAATTTCTGTTACTAGAAGGGACTGATGATTTTGGTGACACAGAATGTACTGTACGTAGTGGTAATCCAGCCTCTCCAAAGCACAAAGCGGAATTGCTTTATCTACCACCAGCCTGGATACAAAAAAACTCTAACGTTATAAACGAAACTAAACCAACCGGAACCGGAGAACGTGATTACGCTTTGTTGTATGTAAGCGAAAACATAGACCATTCTCCCCTACCGGCCAGATTCCCGGCCCTAAGCTTTGATACTGACCTGCTGCCCATCTCTATTAAGAATAAAAGTGTTGTGGCCGCTGGTTACCCGGCTGCTAACCTATTTGAGAATGGTCCAGCTGCAGACTTAATTCCCAAGAAAGACGCTACCAGCATTTCTGAGCTATACACCTTTGGCTCAAATTACGCTGATGTATTCTCTATCAGAGGTAGCGAGGTTGGTGCTGAGGGCGCCTCGGGTGGCCCTGTGCTTAATAGTAATGGCGATGTAATAGGTATTATTGTCACTCGCGGCGACGATGCTGTAGACGGTGCCGGCAGCCTAAGAGCCATCACAATTTCTCACGTAGACCGAACCCTCCAAGAAGAGACTGGTTTTAATTTGTCTGAAAACCTGGGTGGCAATCTGACATACCGAGCGCAAGTGTTTTCAGAAACCCTAACCCCTTTCCTCTTACGAATCCTTCAGAACTATAAGACTAACTAATAAAAACCGACCGATGCTTTCAGCATCGGTCGGTTTTTATTTATCCTCTAAACTGTTTTGGAATAGATAGTCTGAGTGGGATACGCAAACTCAATGTTTAGTTCAGCAAACTTTTCCATCAGGTCAAAATTGAACGACTGCTGAATGCTCAAATATTCTGTATAGTCGGAAGACTTTACATAGTAGACCAACTCAAAGACTAAAGCTGAGTCACCGAATGTTGTAAAGTGGACTCTGTCTAGACGTGCATTATCAAGTGATTCAAAAATACGAGTCACTACTCCAGGGATTTCTTTGACTGTGTCTTGTGATGTCTCATACAAGATTCCAAATTTAGTTACAATTCGTCGTTCCTGCATTTTCTTAAAGTTCTGCACTCGAGCAGTCGTGAGCTCAGCATTAGACACCACCAACTCTTCTCCTTGCAGAGTACGAATCCGAGTTGATTTAATACCAATCTTTTCTACTGTTCCAGAATCACTTCCAATCACTATAAAGTCACCAATTCGAAAAGGCTTATCGAAGTAGAGTGAGAACGATGCGAACAGATCACCCAGCACTCCCTGTAAAGCAAAAGCTACTGCAATACCACCAATACCTAGACCGGCTATCAGTGAGGTTACTTCAATACCTAGGTTTGAAAAAACAAACAAAAGACCAAGTGCCCAAAGACCTAAGCGGGCAATCATTGTTACCAGGTGCGAGGTAGTAGCTGAATTAGGGTCAATCTGACCATCACCATCTTCATCCTTTTCTAAGAAGGTTGTGACGAAGTATTTTACAAAACTGGAAGCGATTTCAATTACCTGCCACACCACAGTAAACAAGAAGACTCCCATCACAATCTTGTCCAGCAAGCTAGGTAGGGTGAAGAATTGCAGAGCAGCGTAAAGAGCAACCAGCGTGTACACCCAAGCTCTCACCCCCTGAATAGCATCAACAATCACATCATCGAAGTCACCTTGAGTTCTTAAAGCAAAAGCCCTAGCTCGACTCAAAATAACCATACGCAGAATCCAGAAACCTATCGTCAGTACCGCAAACACGATTGCGGCCGCAATCGCTCGTTCAAAATTAACTTCACCGAAATAAGGAAGGGTGTAGGTAAGATTGATAGACAGGCTATTGAGTACGCTGGATGAAAGCTGGTCAAACATAGTAAGTAATTAAATAAATATGTTGTAACCTTATCAAATTGTGCAGCTAGACTCAACTATATCAAAAGGCGCACCCTTCGGGTGCGCCTTTTAAAGCCTAGGTGTTTTTAAATAGTTACTCCTGATTCTTCGACCGCCTCTTGTTCAGTTTTTGGTTCTTCACTTGGGACTGAAACTTCTGTTTCGTCGTTTGGTTCTACCGGATCAACTTGTTCGTCTTCTGATTGCTCTGTAGGCTTTTCTTCTATTGGTTCTTCATCTGATTCGATCTGCTCTTCAACTTCTGCAGAATCAGTCGGTCCTTCTGTTTCATTTCCGCTCTCTCCTGGTTCCTTTTCCGGCTCTACAGGGTCTGACTCTTCCTCAACTGCTGGTTCCAGATTTTGCTCGAGCATAATAATCACATCATCAATCAAGGCCAACATCTCAGCAGAGACAGTTTCGAATCCTTCAAAGTTCTCAGTGGTTGATGCGAGTTTTACGGATAACTCAGAAATGGCACCCTGAGTAAATGAAACTTTTTCCAAAACATTCACATCCTCTACCTGAATAAGTAGCTCTTCAATCCTAATCAGCTTTACATCAATCTCTTCGGACAGGTCGGATGAAACTACTGCTTCTTCTTCCCCAGTAAGCACGACAGGCACTAGTGTTTCGATATCGATAGTTTCTATTACTCTAAACTCTGTCATGTACACAATCAATTTTTGAGTTCGCTGTAGAACATCTACCATTTGCACCTGGGAGGCTTCGTTATTAGATTCAGACACCTCTACGGCGACCGTTATAGCACGTTCGATATCTTCAATCCGGCGAGTCACGTCCCCCATCTGTTCTTCTGGAGCCATTTCTGAAACTGTCGCTAGCAATTCGTAAATTCTGGTCGTATTCTGTTCTATTCTAGCCATCAACTTATCGTAAGCGGGTAGCTCTTCAGACGTAGCATACTCTTCTGTCTGTTCCAGCGATTCATCAATCGCCTCAGCAATTAAACTTACTTCAACAATACCTGTTTCGACAGAAAGATTAGTGTCGTCGGCTCGTAATGAAGCAGCTTGTACCTCGAGAGTCGTATCAAGCTCAATTGCTGCAATGGCAGCCTCATCAGCATCTAAAGTTCGTAACTCCTCAATTTCTCTCTTAGCGTTTTCGGTATGAACCTTAACCGCCTCCGCTACTTCAGCTTCAACCTCGTCG
>JAJOLC010000040.1 GCA_021129655.1 Minisyncoccota bacterium | reverse complement strand
GAAGAAACAAAATCAGACAGGCAGCAGTTGGATGGATTCTTCTTGTCTCAAGAAAGTGATAGCATAGATTTTTTAAACCAAGTAGAAACTCTGGCGCCAAAGGTTAATGTGTCCATAGAGACAAAGAGTTTAAAGCTTGTAGAAGACAAGGTGAGCGACTCCGAATGGATTCAGTCGAGTTTTTTACTACTTGGTTCCAGAGACGAAGTCAATCACTTTATTAAAATTCTAGAAACTTTGCCATATATTTCCCGAATTATCCATATTGAGATGAGTTCTCTGTCAAACGTTGAGTGGCAAGCCGAGGTTATTATGCAGGTGAGGGTTTTGACTTATGATAAATAAAAAAGAATTTACAAAAATTGCCAAGAGGATACTGAGCTCCCAGCAAGGTTTGAGTAGGCCTGAAACTATGCACCCATCCAGAGAATGGTTTATCGGCCTGCTGGTAGCTATTATTATATTTACAGCAAGTGCCTTTTGGAGTGTTCAGATATTTAAAGCCTACCAAACGACTACAGTTACTGATAATGTTCAGCAACAAGAGCGAGCGGTTGTTTATCGTGACTCTTTAGTAGAAGCCGCCCTTGCTGTGTTTTCTGAACGACAAGATAAACATTCATCATTATTGAGTGGTGCCCAAAAGGCCGAACCAGAACTTCCTGTACTGGAGGTTGAAATAGCCTCATCTTCCGATTTAAGCACAGATACATCATCATCAACAGAGGCGGTCAAAGAGGAAGATGTTGTCGATTTGTCTCCCATAGATAACCCTGAATTAGAAGCAACACCCGAATAATTAAAACACCTAACTTTATGTTCGGTGTTTTTTTGGTGCCCCCAGCAGGAATCGAACCCGCATCCAAAGCTTAGAAGTCTCTTGTTTTATCCATTAAACTATAGGGGCAGACGCTTACCATACCAGAAAATATGGATGTAGAAAATAGCAATAAGTGTTAAAGGTAGAAGTGTTTATGTCTAAACCTGTTGATGTGTGTAAAAACATACTTTCCTTACTGTTGTTTCTGTTGGCACAAACTTAGTTAGCAACAGTGGTTGTTTGCTCAGCGAGCATAATCCACCATCCTGTCTGATAATCTGCCCCGGTGTAGTATAGATATTGTTTATTTGTAATTGGGTCAATGGTTATTTGGGGCGCAATTATTTCATCTTTTTCAAATGACGAAATGGCTTGTATTAAAATAGGATTTTTATTTTCGGTCCAGGGCCCAAATGGGTGAGTGGCTGTTGAATAGTAAAGAGCTTCTCTGTTTTCATAATCAGCCGTTCTTACAGAAATAAATTTACCGTCAGCAGTTTTAGTTACTTGTCCTTCCATTCCTATTTTAGTATCTACCATTTGATAATTAGACCATGTGTGACCATCATCAGATGATGTTGCGCCAATTATCCATA
Source organism: Minisyncoccota bacterium (assembly GCA_021129655.1). Lineage (GTDB taxonomy): Bacteria > Patescibacteriota > Minisyncoccia > Phycocordibacterales > UBA918 > OLB19. The sequence goes on along the minus strand of JAJOLC010000040.1, from coordinate 2,118 downwards.
CTTCCGTTACTTTATCAGGCGATGCGTTCCAACCAATAAAAGTCATGTATAGCAAACCTTGGTATTCGACAACGCTAGGGGACGTCATTGCATAAACATTTTTCCCGGCAATCATACCTTTTAGTACGACAGGTTGTGCTTTTTGGGTGTAAGGGCCTGTGAATGAATCTGCTTCTGCAAGATATATTTGAGCCTCGTACGTATTTTCGTCATCATAACCTATGTAATAAATTTGATGTTTTCCACTTGAAGATTTTCTGTAAAAACCAGTTTCTTTATTGCTGTCTAACCCCGATGGTCCTGTCATGTAGACCAAAGCTGTGTCCGTAGTCCATTCGGTCCATGAGCTTCCACTGGCTAATTTAATAGCAGGTTTGCCATCTTTGTCTCCTGTGTAAATCATTCTGAGTTGGTTATTCTCATCAAAAAATACGTGAGCATCACTTGCTGCTTGATAGTTCTCATTTGGGATTAAGTCTCTGTAAATAGGATTCTGGGACACTCTTTTCCATTCCGTTACCCTTGGCTCGTTATTATTTTCGCCATAAAACCCAATGACTGAAAACAAACCTACTGTCATTAATATAATAGTAACTTTAGTCTTTTTACTAATGACAAATATTTTGTGTATATATTCACTATAGCACTCTACTAACAACTAACACAAAATGAGTTCTGTGCTGGTTGTTGCGTGGTGCTGTTTAAAACTTTTTGGATTAGGTACGAGTTACAATTAGGGTGAAAATAACAGGGATTATATTTTTAATTATTGGTGTCATTTCAATAGTTATCCAGAATACATTTTATGGATACATGGATAATGAAGGGGTAATACATGACAGTTTGTTTCTGCCGCTAGGAGCTTTTGCTACTATTTTAGGAATAACGCTACTCGCTGTGTGGGGAATTAAGGTGCTTTTGAGGACAGTTCGAAAGTAGCCACTTTCCAGATATATCAAGCAAAATCACCATAGAGAAAGAATCTCTATGGTGATTTAACTTTGTGCGCGATGAGAGATTTGAACTCCCGACCTTCTCGGTGTAAACGAGCTGCTCTACCAACTGAGCTAATCGCGCATATTAAATTTTGTACCCACACTTACATAAACAAAGTCGTTTGACGAAGCTCGTTTACATATGTAAACGGTTCGAAAGTCTCCCAGACTTTCTCACCTCCACAAACTGAGCTAATCGCGCAAATATTTGTTTGTAGGCACTATCGTACTTAATTTTCAAAAAAAAACAATAGCAGCCAATCATAAATAGATTGGCTGCGGGAAAGGGGTTAATGTTGACTGTTTTGCTTAGGCTTACGAACACACTTACCTTGGTGTCGCTTTTTAACTACTGGTTTATGTTCAATATTTTGATATTGAGGATTTCTGTTTTTACCAGACTGTCTACCGTTAACCATGATGTCTCCTTTTGTTGTGAACAAAGAACAAACTTAGTTATAAGTCGAATATTATTTTTATGCAAGGTATACTGCTGCAAATGGTAGAAATGCACTGCATCGTAGTCGGCAAAGTTCAAGGAGTATCTTTTAGAACTTATGTCCAAGAATCAGCCACAGAGCTCGACCTAGTCGGGTGTGTTAAAAACCTGCCTGATGGCTCAGTAGAGGTTAGAGCTCAAGGTATGCCTGACATCCTGAAAGAATTTGTAGAATATCTGCACGAAGGTTCATTGATGGCTCGGGTAGATTCTGTGGCGGTTGAGTGGGGAACACCGAGCAGAACTTTCATCGAGTTTTCGTTGTTACACTAAACAACTATGAAAAAAGGAGTTCCTCAGTGTCTAGGTTTTATTATGGATGGTAATCGTCGTTGGGCGAAAGAGAACAATCTGTCAACCTACGATGGGCACAAAAAAGGGAGTGAAGTGTTCATTGATTCTGTTCGGTGGATTCGTGAGGTTGGAGTTTCTCATGCTGTGTATTATGCATTTTCAACTGAGAACTGGATGCGAAAGGAGGCCGAAGTTGTTTATCTGATGGATTTGTTTCGGGACACATTTTCAAGAATGGAAACTTTGTTAGAGGAGAATAATCAACAAAGTAAAACTGAGAAGCAAATCAAAATCAAAATCGTTGGCCAGAGAGAAGATTTTCCTATAGGT
>JAJOLC010000061.1 GCA_021129655.1 Minisyncoccota bacterium | reverse complement strand
CGTGACATCTGAAACTGAATTTGTATTTTGATGAACTGTCCAAAAGGGCATTTCTTGAACAGATTCAAAGTCACTTCTGGTTAGTCCTATTTCCTCTTTCAATTCACGCCATAATGTTGTTTCAAAGTCTTCACCTAAATCAATTCCTCCTTGCTGAAATTGCCAAATACCGATTGGATGCTGAGCTCTTTCAAATAGAGCTACTCGCCCTTCTTTATTGTAAATTACTGTGCCGACACCAGCGCGAAAAAATCTTGTGTCTACAGTCGCAGTTGAGCTTTTCATAGAGGTGAACAATAGCACAAATTGGTATACTTAAGAATATGGAGAAACCACAGATTGGAGTGCTAGATTGTAATAATTTCTTTGTTTCTTGCGAAAGGTTGTTTAGGCCGGATTTGATTGGCAAACCAGTAGTAGTGCTTTCCAGTAATGATGGTAATGTAGTCGCCCGCTCTCAAGAAGTAAAAGACATGAATGTCCCTATGGGTGTCCCTTACTTTCAGATAAAGGACACATTGAAGGAGTACGGTGTTACAACGTTTTCTTCGCATTTAGCTCTGTATCGAGATATTTCTCGTCGTGTGTTCGAGGTTATGCGTGAAGAGATAGAAATTGTTGAACAATATTCCGTAGACGAGGCATTTTTTATAGTTGATGGCGATACTGATGAAGTTGCGAATCGGGTCAAAGCTGCAGTCGAAAAGCAGGTTGGAATCCCGGTCTCAGTGGGCATTGCTGCCACTAAAACATTGGCTAAATTGGCTAGCCATAAAGCTAAGAAAAACAACGGTATTTTTATACTAACCGCACCCCTTTGGCGGGCTCTATCTAACGATGTTCGGTTGAGTGAAATGTGGGGCGTCGGAGGGAAGCTGGAGATGCGGTACAAAAAGCATTCCTTGCTCTACGCTCGTGATTTTATTGAGGCTGATTCTAGTAGAATATCTAGTTTGTTTGGTGTTAATGGTGTGCGTTTACAGCATGAGTTGCAAGGTGTTTCAGTTATGAGTCTGGGTCAAAAACTGGAACCGCAGAAGAGTATTACGAGTACTCGATCGTTTGAAAAGGAGACTTATAGTATCGATGTATTGGCAGATGCTGTGGCGTACCATATGCGCCATGCTACAGCGGATTTACGGGCTATGGGGATGAAAACAGCGACTGTTAGAGTGCTGATTCAGACTAGTAGATTTGGTGACTTTTTCCTCCGTGGAGGCTCAAAAGATGAGATTCTGACGGTACCGACTAATAATTCTATACAATTACTTAGAATAGCTCATGAATTGCTAGAAAAGCTCTATGAACCAGCTGTTCTATACAAGAAGGCTGGTGTTGTGTTGTCACAGTTCGTGCCTGCTGAGATAGTGCAAAAAACCCTGTTCAAGGAACAATCAACCTATAATTCAACAGCACTTATGGACACAATAGATAAGCTGAATAATAAGGAAGGTAGGGAAGTGGTATTGCTCGGAAGCCGGCTACTTTCAACTAAGTGGCGGTACAGTCCAAAAGCTAGTTCGCCAGCTTATACGACACGATGGTCTGACGTGGTAAATGTAAATGCTAACTAGATTAATCGACATTTGTACCTGAGGATAGAACTTAAGGGTGTCCAGACTTTTATATCTAAAAGGCTTAAATAAAGGGTTTTCTATCATGACAAAAGTCAGACCTTTAGGGTTATCAACAGCTCATTTCGGACAGAAGTTTAAAGACTTAGTACAATTCCTACAGGTCGGTTGAAGTGATGTAATTATACAGGCTGAGTCTTTTCTCAAAATAAGTATAATCATTTACATCATCTCCACAGAAGCTTCAATCGAACTCTTCAAGTTTTACAGATTTAATAGAGAATCTTTTAAATCTGTAAACTGGAAGGCAGTTATTTAAAATAATAAAAACAAATAAACATGTTCGCAAAAGCAACTCAAGTTAGCTTTGCGCAACGAGTGGTCGCGACACTTGTTGCCGGTGCAGTATTGCTTTGGTCCTTAGGGGTCTACAATACAGCGCTAGCAGCTAACCTAACTAGTATTAGTGATACTTTATCAGATTCAGACTTAAGTGTAGCGGCTGGACATACGATAGCTTTCACAATCCCAACCGGATCTGCATACACAAACACTGGTGATATCGTCATTACATTTCCAGCCAGTCCTGGCTCCGGATTTACTGGAGTCGCAGGATCGTTGATAGGAGATTTTTCAGCTACAGTTAACGGTGTTGCTGCAGCGATTGATACTTTCACCTCAGTAGGTCAGGTAGTAACTTTGTCGCTGGATACCTCAGCAACAGCGGGGCAAGAAATAGTAGTCGCGCTAAATGCAGGTGTCATCACCAATCCAGACACAGCAGGTTCAGCTGAGATTGTTGTCTCAACTACTGACGGCGATACTGGTAAGACTCGTGTAGCATTAATCGATAACGTCGTTGTTTCAGCAATCGTTGATACTAGTTTCGATTTCGTTATCACAGGTTTAGCAACTTCAACAGCTGTTAACGGAACAACCACTACAGGTTCTTCTTCACCAACTGCTCTGCACTTCGGTACTCTTACAGCCGGTGAGCCAGAAGTTCTAGCTCAGCAGCTTAACGTGACTACAAACGCAGTTCAAGGATTCGTGGTTACAGTTGAACAGGATTCAGACTTGCAGTCATCTACCGGAGCAACAATTGATGGATTTATTGACGGAGCCTATACAGATACTCCGGCAGCCTGGCAAGGGCCAGGAGGAACATTAGGTAACGTAAATGAATACGGTCACTGGGGTCTAACCTCAGAAGACTCTGACCTTAACGGTGATGAATTCGGTTCTGCATTGTTTGTGTCGGCTAGTACAACACCGAGACAAGTGTTCTCACACACAGCAGTATCAGATGGAACAACAGCAGATATTGGTGTTACTCTTGTAGGGTACGCGATTCAGATCACTCCACTTCAGGAAGCGGCTGATGATTACACTACAATACTTACATATATTGCAACTCCAACTTTCTAAGTTTTAGTTCAGTATGAAAAGCCTCCCCGTAAGGGGAGGCTTTTTTGTGCCTGTATACAACAATGAATTTACTGCTAGGAAAATGATATTATGACCTAGTTATTTATTTCTAATTATTCCTATGTCACTATCCTTTGCCCGTATACTTGAGCGCTTCATCTCTGTAAAAAATGTTTTGTTGTTTCTAAGTCTGGCCTTATTTCTGGTCTCAGCTACCGTTGCAGAAGCTCAAAGCGATGGTTTGAGGATTAAGCCAGCCTTCTTTGATAAAACAATCGAACCTGGTGAGCTACAGAAACACTCCATTGCTATAGAAAACCTGAGCAGTACGGATCAGACATATTATTTATTTACCAGAAATATTTCTGATGTTAAGGATGGTGGAGTGCCTGTGTTTGCGAAGTATGATGACGAACGTACAGGCTATGAATTGGCTGACTGGATAGACTTGTCTGTAACTGAGGTGAGTGTGCGAGGTGGTGCTGCTGCTAGTTTTGAATATACCTTATCGGTTCCTGAGAATGCGTCACCAGGGAGTCATTTCGGTGCAATATTTATTTCAGTTGAGCC
>JAJOLC010000018.1 GCA_021129655.1 Minisyncoccota bacterium | reverse complement strand
GGCTGCAACAACAAGCATCAATGCTACCTCGAATGTATAAGCAATAGTCAGAACAGGTCCACTCATTTCTGCTGCTGTTGCGGCGGCAATAAGAGCGACACTGGTGACGCCATACAAATAAAAGACTGTTCTGTTAGATGACAAGGTATGCGCAATATAAGAACCTACAGCAAACACCAATGCCCAAGCTACATACAGTAGACTTTTCCATTCATCATCAACTGAGATTGATATCCAGCTCATAATATAAATACCAGTACCAAGTGCCGTCACAGCATGAGCTTTAGATAGAGAATTCTCTCTTCTGTGTGTGATGCTAAATATATTATAAATGAAGAACAGAGCTGTAAACACGAAGGCGAACAGTAATACCACATCCTGCTCAGAACTCCCTACTCCGAACACCATATATGGAAAACTATACAAGAACGATATTAGCAACGCTACAAAAGTTAAGTTTGCCCAACCAGTTCGAGAAACGACCCATAAAACACCCAATACGATGACAAGTAAATAAGAAAAGAGTGATGTCGCATCGGAAGCGTACGAACCAATCATTAAAGGAGCTGCAGCACCCATAACGAGAGCTGCCAGGGCCAGGCTCTGCATTTTATATCTCAAGCTAACAAACGTTACAAAAACTATAGTCAGAAACATAAAAGCCAGAGCTGAGACAGGGGTGAAAAAATCGTACAATTCTCTAGCTGCAAATATAGTTAACAAAACTCCAGAAGCCCCAAGAACAGTAAAAATACCTCCTTGATGGGCATATTTCTTAATCCTCCAAACACCTACCATCATAAAGGCAACACCTAGCAATACACCGAGAGCGATACGTCCCATTGGACCAATCCAGTTATTTGCGAACGCAAAGCTAACAAACCAACTAAACGCCAGCATCAGGAGCAGTGCTCCTGCCTTCATTAGGAAATCTTGTTTTAGCCAATGGACAAAACTATTCTCTACTTCAGGATTATTAACAAGACCAACGTCTACACTAGATTGTACGACAGGAATACTTTTAATAGGCATCCTGGGCATGACTGTAGCAGTATCTGAAGTATTTTCAGAGGGAGTGATTTGTTCGCGAGACTCTAGTTTATCAATTCGACTGTTGAGGTTGCCTATTTTTACTACAAAATAGCCTGAGATTATGAGAATAATTATGAATTCCATAAGTATATATTAATAATAATTACCTTTAATTATATCTGACTTGCAGGTAGTTATTGACTGTTTTCAACTCACCTAGATTTCTAGCCTACTCTCTTCATCACAGAACGAAGTAAGTATATGAAGGGAGTATCAACAATGGCTATTGCCACCTTAAATACCCACAAAGTTGCTATCGGAATTATTATAGAACCTAGAGTTGGAAATACAGCTGTTCCCAAGAAGGCGATAGAAAAAAATATAACTGAGTCCAGAAGCTGACTGACAACAGTTGAGAGATTATTTCTGAGCCAGAGATACCTGTCTTTCGTGTACTGTTTAATCTTGTGATAGAACCAAACGTCAAAATGCTGACTGATTAAATACGCTACTATTGAACCAAGAACGATTCTGGGCGCTAGAGCATACAAATCTTCAAACTTGTTTGCACTATCTATAGCAAACGGAGGCGCTGGCCAAGCAATGGTCAGCTTAAGAATAGCCAAGTAAAGCAAGAGACCCATAAATCCTGCCCAGACAGCCTTCTGAGCTTCTTTCTTGCCCCAAAATTCAGACAACATGTCTGAAATTAGAAATGTCATCGAGAAAATTATTGTTCCCGCCGGCACAACATGTCCAGCCACAATGACGAACTTTGCATTAGCAATATTTGACAATAAAATAGACAACGCCATGGCTACTGTTAGAAACTGCACTCCATGCTTTTTAGCAACAACAGCAAACACTGTTACAAAAAACAATGTTGCTACAATCCATAATAATATTAGAGTAAGTGACATGTAGTTATATTACATTAGATTTATTCTAGCTTCTCCCCTTAGTTAATTGGCACGTATTAAAAAAAGTACGGTACACTATATATATGACAAAGAAAACTATACTGGTTATTGAAGATTCTCCCTACCTGTCTGAGTCATTGGTGGACATGATTAGCATGAAGGGATACGACGCTATAGCTGCTCCTACAGGACGTGAAGGGGTGAGTAAAGCCATTGAGAATCACCCTGACTTAATACTGCTAGATATTCGTCTACCCGATATCGATGGTTATGAAGTGTTCCGTTGTATCCGTGAAGACGATTGGGGTAAAAAAGCCAAAATAATGGTTCTGACCGCCTCTGAATCAATCGATAACATCTCTAAAAATATTGATTTGCCAAGTGACCTTATACTGTTCAAGCCCGAATGGAGTGTTAAGGATCTGTTGCAAAGAATCGAGGACCAGCTTAATTCTTAATCCAAACTAGGAAATCTTCTTTTTACCAGCTTTTTTCTTAGCTGGTTTTTTCTTTGTTTTATCTGGCAATTCTAGTGGCAACACTACTTCAAAGGTGGTGCCGATATTTTCAGTAGTAGTAAACGTGACATTACCCTTAAGTACCGATACTGCTTCACGTAGAATATAAAGACCTAGACCTGTTCCATCGGGAACATCACGCACAGCATTAGAAGCTCGGAAGAGTTTTGAGAATATACTGTCTTGGTCTTCAAGAGGAATTCCCATTCCATTATCAGCAACTGTAATTATAATATCGTCATTCTTACGACCGAAGCCTAGATGAACTGTCCCCTCTTCACGAGTATATTTGGTAGCGTTTGAATAAAGATTGGTGACAATCATACGTATTAGATTTGGGTCTGTAATAATTGTGTCTACAGCTTCATCAAAGAAAGTTTTAACAGTAATTTTCTTTTGTTTAACTCGTGGAGACTGCTCCTCCACAATATCCTTAAAGAGAGTAGACAAGGTTACCGTCTTGTATTCAGGCTGGAAAGTACCCAGTTCGAAACGAGACACTCGTAGAAAGTCGTCTACTAGTACAGCCATTCGTTTGATACTTATAAGTAGGCGGTTGATATATTTATGCTGCCTTTCAGTTAGAGCTTCTGCGTTATCCATCTGTAGCAGCTCAGCACTCCACTTCATACCAGCAATAGGAGTTCTTAGTTGATGTGAAGCAAGTGAAACAAATTCGGATTTCGCATCTTCTGCCTTCTTTTGTTTGGTGATATCAACCAATGTTAGAAGGCCAATCTTTTGACCTTCAATACTGTGTGACACAAACAATGAAAGTAGCGCCCAGGCTTCACGATGGTCGGTTCTGGTGACTCTAACCATTTCATCACTAACTGCTACACCACTACGATACTTTTCTATCAAAAAATCTAAGTGTTCCAGTTTGTCACTCTTTAAGCGGCTAAATATATTTATCCCTTGAACCTTGGTCTTGGACGAACCTAGCATACGTATAGCTGCAATGTTAGCAGATTTTACATGACCTTCCATATCTAAAATTAGGTATGGAACCGGACTGTTTTTATACAATTGGACATACAATTCTTCGGATGTTACTGCCAAATCTATGGCTACACTATTCTTATATTCAGCCGAACTAACGGCTGCTTTAGTCATG
>JAJOLC010000050.1 GCA_021129655.1 Minisyncoccota bacterium | reverse complement strand
GAACTTAGTAATATTGAAGGGCAGATTTCATATATTGAACGTCGATTAGCTGTGCCAGCTAAGACGGCTAATGAAACTGATTCGGTCATAGTTAGGAGTCAGTTAGAGAAACTTGTTTCTAGTATTGAGTCTCATGCAGAAAAAGCTTTAAGCAAAGGAACGGAGTCAGTGCTAGAGAGGGCCTTGAGTGATTTGGTCCATCAGTTAAAAACTTTCCTTAAGCGAGAACAGGGAGAAGTCATAGACACCACAGCAACCGACAAGAAAGAATTGATTACTCTAAGGAAAAGTTTAGAGAAGGCACAAAATTCAGTACAGGATGCAGTTAAGGTTGAAGATAAAGAGAGAGCTGTTTATGAAGCTTTGCAAACAGCACAAATGGCTGGATCTGAGAAAAATCGTGACACAGAACGAGAGATGTTTAAGTTGCTTAATGAGCAACGAGAAATCGAGAATGCGATAGCTATTATCAACAGAGAGCTGTCCGTTTTGGAGAGAGACAGAAATGATTTTAAACAACAGCTACAAGAAGCTGTATCTTTGCTAGGTCGAGGTGCCTCAGACTACTTTAATTATCAGGTTGTGGATGATGGAGGGCAGAAGCTGCCCGACGAAATTATTGTAGGAGAAGATAGAGAGGTGCAACGTAAAAGGCAATTTGAATTAGAGAAATTAAAGATTAGATTAGAAGAGCTTGGCTCAGGAGCCACCGAAGACTTGCTTAAGGAGTATAACGAAGCAAAAGAAAGAGACGAATTTTTAGCTAAGGAGTTGGATGACTTGGAGAAATCAGTAGATAACCTAAAGGAATTAATTTTAGATATGCAGACTAAACTGCACGAGCAGTTTGTCGGTGGCCTAGAAAAAATAACTAAGGAGTTCCATACTTTCTTCACTCTTATGTTTGGTGGAGGTTCCGCCAAATTAGAGAGAGTGGTTGTTAAGCAGCGTAGTAGTGAAGATGAAGAAGAAAAAGCAGAATACGAAGGAGTGGAGTTGCATGTGTCGTTACCAAACAAGCGAGTTAAAGGACTAGAGATGCTATCTGGGGGTGAGCGAGCACTAACCTCGATTGCTCTTATATTTGCCATGAGTCAGGTGAATCCGCCACCATTTATCATTCTTGATGAGACTGACGCTGCGTTGGACGAGGCTAATAGCCGTCGTTATGGAGACATGATTGAAGCGCTGGCCAAGAAGTCTCAGTTAGTACTAATCACCCATAATCGTGAGACTATGAGCCGAGCGGGTATTTTGTACGGAATCACTATGGGGGTAGAAGGAGCTTCTAAGGTCTTATCGGTTAAATTTGATGAAGCAGCAGCGGTGGCTAAATAATACTTACTTTTTAAAGTGAGCTTCCTGAATTAACAAAAACTACTACATCTCCCTTCTTTAGCTTAAGGTGATTTAATGCCCCAAAAACAATCGAGGCTGATGGTTCGCAATTGCAGATATTTCTATAATCAGCATAACTTTTTCTAATCTCAGATTCAGAAAGTCGAAATGTTTTATGTCCAGTTTTTTTGTAATTTTGTATAGCTTTTGTATATGGAGACCATGGGGTAGATAATTTGTCCGCAAAGCTGTCATGCGTTGCTTTTGGTCCCATTCCTACAACTTTGGCTCTATGAAAAGATACGGCGAGTTGTTCAGCAATACCGACGAAAATACCCCCACTACCAAGTGGAACTACAATATAGTCAACCTTTTTTAACTGTGAATAAATTTCACTCACTATTCCACCGTAACTCTCTTCGTAACCATTTGTCACATCCCAGATAACCTCGTCATCTCTTTCTCGAGCAAAAGAAATGATTTCCTCAGGACGCAGTATCTTATCTTTGAGGTTTACTTTTATTACATCATGAGCCACTTTTTCAAGTTTTGAAAACACTTCACTATTAATTGATTTACTTACAATACAAGTGACTTCTATATCTGTGTCTTTAGCCAACATAGCTAAGCTATATCCATTGTTACCAGAGGTGATAAGGGTGAGTTTGTCTACACCAAGCCTCTGTGCTTCCATGATTATGCTTTCATTTCGACGATCTTTAATTGTTCCAAACGGATGTTCTGATTCATCTTTTAAATACATTTGCACACCAGGGAAATCATTGGTCAAAGTATCTATTTTGTGGAGTAGTGTTGCCGTATGCATGATTATTATTTCTTATTCAAGCGCCTAGCCTCACCCCATGAGAGGTCAAATATTTTTTTAAAGGCTTCAGCTAACTCAGCGCTTTCGATAATTAAGGAAAATTTCTCAACCAAAGACATAAATACAATTTTATTATCGTAGATATTTATTTCAGGAGAAAAATTATATTTGCTGGCAGGCACAAGAGCAGAATTACGAGATTCTTTCTTATTGCTTTTTGCCCGTTCTCTAGCCTCTTCTGTATCAGGATGAATTGATTTGATAGAAATACCCTTGTTTGCTCGGCGAGAATAATAATCTGGGAAATATCCAGGTATGGCCTTATGCATGTTTTCTATTGATGCATAGGCAAGTATTTCTTCACTGGATGTAAGAGTGTCTTCGTAAGCACTAATAAGACCTTCTTTTCCTTCATATAAGCGCACTCTGGGTCTTTGTTTGTTTCCTGGGTACTTGGACTTCAATTCGGGGAGAATATTATGGATTTCACCAACTAGAGTCTTGTATTTTTTTGTCTCTTCTTCAGCTAGTTGGAGCAGGCGTTCTGGTGGGGCAGCGGTATATTTTGTTACATTCCCTTCTTCCTTCTGAGTGCTAATCAGGCCTTTCTTTTGTAGTGATTCAATCACAACGTAAACAGTGCTGCGGTTTATATCGGCGTCATCTGCAATCTGCGAGGCTGTTGCTGTCTCAAGCTCCAACAGTGAAAGATACACAGGCATTTCTTTGTCTGTAAAACCAAAGTTTTTCAACACTCTTTCAATATCTATGTTGTCCATGATTAACAAATGTTATTGTCCTCACTTTAGTTTAATTAAATTTGTTGTCAACAGCTAACAACAAAAATCCATTCTATAGTATCTAGGCCGCCAAAAAGACTTTATTTTTAATAATTCCCAACAACATTTGACCATGAGGCACAAAGATTACATCGCTGTCGTTAGTCTTTGACAACAATTGCTGTTGAGATAACATTGATTCTGGAAAGATTAATGTTCCTTAATAATTCGATATAGGAGATTTAATATCATGACTGATTTAAAAATGTTTGTTGATTGGCACAGCTTCACATGTGGTACAAAAACGGGTGAGTTGGAAGGATATCATTGTAACAATCCAGGCTCCCTCTCTGAACACGAGAAGAAGGAGCTGTTCCGATTGTTGTACCCGGTCGCACTAGATGCTTTTTCTAGAGAACATTCAAGCGGAATGAAGGAGGATGTGTGGAAGCATATATTCTCCTCTAAAGGCTTGCTGGTTGTTCTAGATAATGCAGGTCAGGAGAAGAGGAGGATTGTTGCCTTTAGGATGTGGGACATTATTTGGTTTAGTGTTTTGAGAGGTGACATCTTGTATCTTGCAGGTATGTGTGTCAGAAAACAATATCAAAAAATTGGTATTGGCAGTTCATTACTTAAATACGTTTTATTCAAGGATGAACAGCGTAGAGTGAGGTCTGTAGACCAGGTTTGCCCACTGCCCGAATG
>JAJOLC010000023.1 GCA_021129655.1 Minisyncoccota bacterium | reverse complement strand
ACCTGCTTGGTTCAATGTTGACCACCCGTATTTATTTGGCAGCCATGAGTCGAGCGGACTTACCGGTTGCAGAGATGAGGGTGATGCCCAACTTCTATTTTTACGTTGATGAGTTTCAGTCTTTTGCCAACGCTACTTTCGCAAACATACTTTCTGAGGCTAGGAAGTACCATCTCAATCTCATAATTGCTCACCAATACATTGAACAGATGGAAGAAGATGTCCGGAATGCCGTGTTCGGTAACGTAGGAACGACCATCGCCTTTAGAGTCGGTCCATTTGATGCTGAAGTACTTGAAACGGTTTTTGCCCCGAGGTTTGAGGCGACTGATTTAGTTAATTTAGGATTTGCTCAAATTTATTTAACCCTAATGATTGAAGGAATCGGATCGCAGCCTTTTTCAGCAACGACTATGGCACCAGTTGAGTTGCCGGATAATTCATGTCGAGAACTCGTTGTTGAATCTAGTCGAAAAAGCTATACCAAGGACAGAGTGGGGGTGGAAAAGATTGTGGCGGACTTACATACACCCGTTGTAGAAGAGAAGCCTAAAAAGAGCTTTGATAAACGCCAGAACAATAATCAAGGTAAGCAGTTTCCTCCGCGCAGCAAAAATAGCAACGCTGAAAACCCTAGAGGAGGTTCTGTTCCGGGACAGAGTACTACATTCAAAAAACAGGTGACTAACGAGAAGACTCCAGGTGACTTGCGACAAATTCTATCTAAGATGAAGCCACAAGCATCCAAGTCACAGAACTCAGATAATTCTGTAGGGGTCAAGGTTGAGGGTGTGTCTGATACTAGAAAGCGCTCGCCAACTGAACGCTCAACAGGTGATAATAAGTCAGCTCTGGCAGACGTACTTAAGAAAGCTGGGGTTAATTATCAGACAACTCATAAGCCAGTATTAGAAAATCAGAAACCGAAGCCAATGATTTCAAACAAGCAGACTATTCAAAAACCTCCAATAGAAAAGTCAGCTGTCAGGAAGGTTGTAATTGAACACCGTAAAAACCCCGTCACTCAAACAAACAACTCGTCACCTCGCAAATCTGACTCACAAAATTCTAATGAGAACCAACTGAATGCCGGTGAAATTAAACGCATGTTGCGAAATAGTGAAAGTGAAAGATCTCCGTTTAATTAAAAAGCTCTATTTATTAGGGGCGGTGATGTTATTGTTGCCTGCTCAAGCTAGTGCCGCTATCTACATTAGTGAGGTTGCTTGGATGGGAAATAATGTCTCAGCTAATCATGAATGGATTGAGCTTTATAACGATGGTTCAGCAACAGATGTTAGCGGTTGGGTTTTAACTGACGGAATGAATTTGACTGTTGATTTAGAGGGAATGGTGCCGGCTGATTCATATGTGGTGGCAGAAAGAACCAGTGACGCTTCTGCACTTGGTGCAGCTTTTTTTATTTATACTGGTGCGCTAGTTAATACGGGGGCCACCTTACGTCTATTAAGAGCGGATGGTTCATTAGTAGATCAGGTGGTAGGAGGCGATGGTTGGGGAAATATCGGCGGTGACAATATTACAAAAGAAACTGCCCAGTACACCACTGGTGGCTGGGTGACAGCTGCCGCTACACCTAGTGAAAGCTTAGTTTGGTCTGATGATAACTCTGTGGGAGGTGATAAAGAAGACTATGAAACAATCACTACGACAGTTGCAAAATCACCCTCTTCAGGAGGGGAGCCTTTAATCCTGACTGAGCCTGACATAACTTTAGAGCTTGCGATACAAGCTCTAGCTATTGGCTATGTTAACCAGCCGATCTCGTTTGTAGTTGAACCAACCGGTGTTGGAAAGACCTTAATTAACTCTTTGTTATATAAATGGAATTTTGGTGACGGATTTAATTCTACTTCCAAAGAGTCAACTCATATATTTAGATATCCTGGTACTTATGTGGTGACGGTATATGCTGGTTTTAAACGACAAGAACAAGTAACTCGTCAGGAAATTACCATTCTTCCAGTCAAAGCTTCTTTATCCACGAACTCTTCGGGTGATGTGCAAGTAAATAATGATTCACCTTATGAAATAAATATTTCGGGATATAGATTACGAGGAGAAGAGTCTTTTGTATTTCCGGACTATTCAATTTTACTACCGAACCAAACTATCACTATTCCTAAAAATAAGTTGGGTGAAACAAAGAATAGAATGGTGGCTTTGTATGATACAGAGTCAACAATAGTCTCATCAATTGTTCCAGATAAGTTAAAAGAAGAACAAAATACGGTTGTTAATGAAACAGTAAGTATTAGTAATAGTCACAACCAGTATGTAGGCTCAGCTTCCTCAGGCTTTTCGTTTAATAATAATTCACGTCAAGATGTCCCCATCAAGAATGAAGTTTTATTAAAAACAGGTCAGCCTCCCCTAGCTTCTCAGGAAGCTGGTGTTGTTGGTTCGGATAAAGAGAATCCTTCCAAGATAGCCTACTTGTCTTTATTGGGGATAATTATTTTAGGTGTACTAGGTATATACGCTTCGCCAAAACGTAACGATATCACCTAGGATTTGGTACTATAAGACACTATGGAAACACATCAGTTGGCAGTCGTTACAGGGGGAGCAGGCTTCATTGGGTCGCACCTCTGTGAACGTTTAGTAAAAGAAGGCTATAAGGTTATTTCTCTAGATAACTATTTTACTGGTACACCAGAAAATCATGTTGAAGGAGTGATTTATAGAGCCGGACACACCAAAGATATTGCTCAACATATATCAGAGACCCCAGATTTGGTTTTCCATTTGGGGGAATATGCTAGAACCGAAAAAAGCTTTGAAGATATAGAATTAGTTTGGGATTTAAATAAGACAGGTACTTTTGCTGTGTTGGAATTTTGTCGTCGGCATAGCTGTAAAGTTGTCTATGCTGGTTCCTCTACAAAATTTGCTGATGGGGGAGAGGGGCGTGACCAGAGTCCTTATGCTTGGACCAAAGCAACAAACACTGAATTGGTAAAGAATTATTCCGAATGGTTTGGCTTAGAATATGCTATTACTTATTTTTATAATGTGTATGGCCCGAGAGAAATGTCCGGTTCATTTGGAACGCTGGTTAGAATATTCACCGAACTTCATCGTAACGGTCATCCACTAACTGTTACATCTCCAGGAACCCAAACCAGAAATTACACGCATGTTTACGACATTGTTGATGGCATCATTCTGACCGGTAAACACGGTAAGGGCGATGGTTACGGGATTGGAGCAGATCAAAACTACTCAGTGCTAGAGGTGGCAGAATTGTTTGGCGATAAGGTCGTCATGATGCCAGAACGAAAAGGGAATAGACTTACCTCGGGAGTAGATAATCAGCAGGTAAAGAATTTGGGCTGGAAGCAAAATCACCAGCTACCAAACTGGATTAAGCAAGTGAAAGAAGAAATAGGAACAGTAAAATTATCAGAACAGAGAGTGTTAGTATTCTCTACTACTTTTTACCCGCACGCTGGAGCTGCCGAACTGGCGCTTTGTGATCTGACTAGAGCTATGCCCAACGTTCAGTTTGATATTATTACTACTAAATTCAGTAGAGATACAATGGGAGACGAGTGTCCTATCTCTAACGTTACTTTGCACCGAGTTGGCTATGGCGACAGATTTGATAAATACCTACTTCCATTTCTGGGATCTAAAAAAGCCCGGTCACTGAAGAGTAAGAATTCCTATATTTTCCAATGGGCACTTTTTGCTAGCTACGGCGCTCTAGCAGCCCTCTTTACTCGTAAAAGAAAAAATTTACCTCTCCTAATTACCTTGGCTGACCAAAAACTAAGTAGTATTCCGTGGCATGCGCGATTTATGCTGAAGTATGTATTAGGTAATGCTGA
>JAJOLC010000051.1 GCA_021129655.1 Minisyncoccota bacterium | reverse complement strand
TTGCTGCTACCAGCTGATGCTTGCGCTACTTCAGACTCATGCTTTCGTTCAGCCTCTTCTCTGGCAACCGCTTGGGGCTGTACATTTGGTAACACTCCAGCAATTCGCTCGTATAACACAACCTGCATTTCCCTAAACAATCTTTTACCTTCCTTACGATACTCAATGAGTGGGTCTCTTTGACCATATGAACGCAGACTAACGCTAGACCGTGTGAAGCCCATAACCTCTAGGTGCTCTACCCATAACATATCTATCATTTGCAGGGTTAAACGACGGAAAATATCAGTGAATACGTCTACTCCGAACTCTATATTTTTCTTGTCTACCATCTGTCTGGTATCAGGGAAGGCCTCATATAATTCAGACAGTACAGACTGTACAGCGCCCTCTTCTTTCATAAGAAGACTTTTGCGTTGCACGTAGATTGATTGCCGTTGCTTATTTAAGACGTCATCATAAGCTAAAATCTGCTTTCTTGAATCAAAGTGAAAACCTTCAATTTTAGTCTGAGCGCTTTCTAGAGTCTTAGAAATCATGCTCATTTCTATCGGTTGGTCTTCTGGGATTTTGAAAGTACCCATCAAACCTTGTACTCGTGCTCCGCCGAAAACTCTCATTAACGAGTCGTCCATAGAAACAAAAAATTGAGTTTCTCCAGCATCGCCCTGACGACCCGAACGTCCACGTAACTGGTTGTCGATACGCCGAGCTTCGTGTCGTTCAGTACCAAGAACAAACAATCCTCCTAACTGTTTAATTTCTGTAGCTTCTGCCTCGGTTGCGTCTGGACCACCCAACTTAATATCTACTCCACGACCGGCCATGTTAGTAGCAAGTGTCACAGCTCCCTTATATCCCGCTGCAGCTACAATTTCACCCTCTCGCTCATGATTCTTAGCATTAAGCATTACATGGTCTACATTGGCCTTATTCAAAGCTTCAGCTAGTCTTTCGTTTGAGTCGATTGAAGCTGTACCGATTAGAATTGGTTGTCCAGTCTCATGCACTTCTTTTACTTTTCTGATGATAGCTTCAAACTTACCTTTTTCGTTTTGGTAAATAAGATCGTTCCTGTCTAGTCTTTGCACGTCGCGATTTGTAGGTACAGGAATTACTTCCAGATCGTAAACGGTGAAAAATTCCTCCTGAGATGTAAGCGCTGTTCCGGTCATGCCAGACAACTTGTCGTACATACGAAAGTAATTTTGGTATGTAACGGACGCAAAGGTTTTTGATTCTTTTTGAATAGTCACACCTTCTTTGGCCTCTACTGCTTGATGTAGTCCTTCTGACCAACGTCGCCCTGGCTGCAGACGACCGGTGAACTCATCGACAATGACAACATCGCCATCTCGCATTACGTACTCTTTGTCTTTAGTGAATAAAGCCTTGGCTCGAACAGCTGTTTCTAAGTGATGAACATATTTGATGCCTTTTTCAGTATAAATATTATCAATTTTCAGCATCTTTTCAGCCATTTCAATACCTGCATCTGTTAACGTGGCACTCTTCATTTTTTCATCAACTGTGAAGTGCTCTTCCTTTTTCAACTTAGCTGCAATACCGGCAAAAGTCGGATATAGATTTTCTGTATCAGCAGACGGCGCAGATATAATAAGCGGGGTTCTGGCTTCGTCAATAAGAATGGAGTCTATCTCATCAACAATCGCATAAGCATGATGTGGCTGACGCAGTCGGTCTGCTTCGTACTCGATATTGTCCCGCAAATAATCAAAGCCAAACTCACTGTTAGTACCATAAGTAATATCAGCAGCGTAAGACTCCTGCCTTTCACAAGGTCTTAGAAAATCATAAACAATTTTGAATGAGCCATGTTCGTCACGCTCCTGGTCTTTTTCCTGGTGACCCGGGTCATAAAGGTAAGAAGCTTCGTGGTTTACCACCCCAACAGTAAGACCAAGTTTCGAGAACACTTGCCCCATCCAAACAGCATCCCGACGAGCTAAGTAGTCGTTCACGGTCACAATATGAACTCCTTTACCAGTTAGCGAATTTAAGGTAGCTGGCAGTGTCGCCACTAAAGTCTTTCCTTCACCAGTACGCATTTCAGTGATTTTACCCCGATGTAAAATAATCCCACCAACAAGCTGAACGTCGTAAGGACGCATATCCAAAGTACGTTTAGCAGACTCGCGAACTAGTGCGAATACGTCTGGCAGCAGTGTATCTAGCGATTCACCGTCTTTTACCTGCTGTCTGTACTCTACAAGCTTTTCCTGCAATTCATCGTCTGACAGAGCGCTTACAGCCTTCTCTTTACTGTTAATTACCGCAACCAGTGGCTGAATGGCCTTAAGCTCCTTCTCGTAACCGGGACCAAAAAATCTATCCAAAAATGACATAATGCCCGTAGTATATACGTATATTACATAAAAACAAAATCGCCGAGATGGCGATTATGCTGCTATTAGTTTTACGCGAAGGTGGCGAACCCTCTCCGCGTTGACTACTTTTTTTTTGTTTTTCGGGCTGGCTTTTTAGCAACTCTCTTAGCAGCCTTTTTGACTACTTTCTTAGTTACTTTCTTTACCGGCTTTTTCTTTGCGGTCTTTTTTACTACCTTTTTAGCAGCCTTTTTGACTGTTTTTTTCTTTACCACTTTTTTTACAGCTTTCTTTGCTGCCTTCTTTTTAGTGGTTTTCTTAACAGTCTTCTTAACTACTTTTTTAGTTACCTTTTTTACAGCCTTCCTTGCTGTTTTCTTGGCAACTTTCTTTTTTGATGCTGGCATAGTGTTATAAAAATTGGGTTAATAAATATCGACCGCAACACCTTCTCGATATTAAAGAACATTCGAGGAGAAGATTTTTGCTTACGTATATTATGACCTGTTCTTAGTGAGAGTACAATTTATTTTTTGGGATAAGATAAAAATACTGGTCGGAAAATCTTAAGATTTTCCGACCAGTATTTTTAAATATTTCTCACCTCCTGCTCTATCACAATTCCAGTTTCCTTTTTAACAGAATCTACTACGTATTTAACAAATTCCTTAATAACTGAGGCTGACACATTATCCTGATTCACCAGAACCAACGCCTGCTTCTCGTATAAACATACTCCATTTTTACAAAACCCTTTAAGGTTGCATATATTATCTAGTACCCAGCCAAGCGAAACTTTTATTTTATCCTCTCCGCTTTTATAGCCTGGTAATGCAGGGTATTTTACTAGCAATGATTGATACTGTACCTTGGAAATAATCGGATTCTTAAAGAATGAACCAGCCGTTCCAGCTTGAGTCCAATCAGGGAATTTGCCAGCTCTAATTGCTACAACTTTTTCTCTTACTGTCAGCGGTATGATATCTCCACTTCCCTGCAATGGTTTTAAATCCCCATAATCGAGAACTGGTTGCGGGACTGAAGACAAACTGAACACTACTTGAATTATAATCCATTTTCTACCTTCGACTGTTTTAAAGTAGGAGTCCCGATAAGAAAAACAACAGGCTTTGTTGTCGAATACTTTTTCCTCTGCTGTTTCAATGGAGATGGCTACGACTCTAGCAATAAGTGAAGCGACCTCAACCCCATAGGCACCGACATTTTGTATCGGGGTCGCTCCTATAGTGCCAGGTATTGAACTAAGATTTTCAAGCCCCCAGTATCCCTTTGATGCTGAGTCGGAAATCACATCATCCAATATTTCTCCTGCTCCTGAAATAAGTTCTACTTGTCCATTCGTTTCTTCATACTGCAAACCAGTGATGGAATTTTTTATTACTAAGCCGTGATAACCACCATCACTGAAGAGAATATTTGAACCTTCTCCAATTACTAAAGGAGGCACTGCTGTTTGCTTCACAAACAGCAGTGCCTCCTTTAGCTCATCAACAGTATTAA
>JAJOLC010000031.1 GCA_021129655.1 Minisyncoccota bacterium | reverse complement strand
CACTGTATGAAATTCAGCAATTATAATCATATTTTACAACACTGTATGAAATTCAGCGACAAGATAAAGAAGAGGCTACATCTGAAGCGTAAGAATTCACAAAAAGTGATTATTGGTGCGGTGCTAATTATTCTATTGGTTATTGTGGCAAAGCAATTAACTAAGTCTGACACAGCTGACACGCCCACAGTGAAACCAGTTGTGACCACCACCCCTGTTGAATACTCAGACGACAAAACATTGTCGGTCATCGGTACAGTCCGAGCCTTTTCTGAGGCAGCTGTCACAACTGAGGTGGCGGGACGAGTAACTAGTGTGAATGTGCAGCTAGGAGATGAAGTGGAAGCCGGAAGAATTTTGGTCACTCTTGAGAATGCATCCGAAAGAGCCTCTGCTCTACAAGCTCAAGGTGCTTATGAAGCAGCACTTGCAGCTGCAGCAAGAGACAATGTGGGAGTAGAGCAGTCCAAAACTCAGCTTGCTAAAGCCCAAGACGGTGCCATAACAATGTTCAAGTCAGCCTATAACACCACTAACGGAACAATCCTAAACACAATTGACAACTTCTTTGCATCACCTGATGCCAGAGTTCCAGGCTTGAGAATTGACGGAAGGGGTCAAACAGCTGCAATTAGTGCTGAACGGGTTCAGTATCAGACACTTCTCAGCGAGTGGTTACAGCAGGTTAATACAATATCTACGGATTCTGATCTTGAATCAAAACTTGCCTATGCCAAGCAAAACGTACAAAAAACTATCAACTTCGTTGATACATTTATAACTTTGTTTAACAATCAGGATAATAATGGTCGGTATTCTGACTCAGAACTACTAGCATTTAGCACAACTTATACTGCCTTGCGAGCAAATCTTATTGCGACAGAATCGGGAATTGATAATGCAGCACATGCACTACAGAGCTCAGAAGACAGTCTCGAGCAAGCAAGGTTATCGGCTAGTGGTGGAACAATCTCTGCAGCTGATGAACAGGTGAAGCAAGCACAAGGGTCACTGGCTGCAGCTCAAGCGAATCTTAGTAAGACTATCCTACGAACACCAATTGGAGGTACGGTCAACTCAATAGCTGTGAGAACTGGTGACTTCATCGGTTCATTTATTAAGATAGCGGAAGTTGCCAACAACACCGCTTTGGAAATTATCACGTTTGTTGATGATTCAACTAAAGACTTACTAACCATCGGTGACGAGGTGATTCTGAACGAACAATTTACAGGAACAGTTACGCAGATTGCCCCCAGCATAAACTCTGAAACTCGAAAAACTGAAGTGCGCATAGCTACCGATGGCACCGACATTAATAATGGGGACACTGTACGAATAACCAAGAAGATTGAGAAGACTTCTGATTCATCTTCTGAAATATGGGTACCCTTAACCTCGATTAAGTTCAATCGGGAAAACGGATTCATGTTAGGTGTTGTAAACAACACACTAGTAGAGGTGCCTGTAGTCCTAGGAAAGATAAATGGAGGCTCTGTCGTCATAACAGAAGGATTGTCATCAGCAGACACCTTCGTTACTGATGTAAGAGGGTTAGCAGCTGGAGAGGAAGTTAGCGTAATAGAATAGTTATGTGGGAATTCTTCATCAAGAACAGTAAGTTTTCATACTTATTTCTAATTGCCCTAATCGGAATTGGCAGCTATAGTCTTGCGAACATTCCCAAGGAATCAGCTCCTGAAGTGATAGTACCGGTGGGTATAATTTCAACTGCACTACTGGGTGCTCCAGCATCTGATGTTGAGTCGCTTATTACAAACGAAATTGAGCGCGGCCTCAGTTCGCTAGAAAATGTGAAGAAAATCACCTCTACATCACGTGAGGGTTTTTCAAGTATTGTGGTCGAGTTTGAAGCTAGTGCAGATTTAGATAAATCAATCCTAGACCTAAAGGATGAGGTGGATGCTATAAAACAAGACTTACCAGGAGATGCAGAAGATCCAGTTGTGTCTGAAGTAAATTTTGTTGATCAACCAATACTAACCGTTGCTGTATCTGGAAACCTGGCAGATTCTTCGTTAACAGAACTTTCTAGCAAAATTGAAAAGGAAATCGAGACAGTCGAAGGTGTTTCTAGAGTTGAAACAAGAGGTGTGCGCGATAGAGAAATCGCGATAATCGTAAATCAGGAATCACTTGAAAGATATGGCATTTCTCTGCTTCAGGTAACTAATGCAGTACAGATGGCGAACAACACTTTCCCTGTCGGACAAATCATTAACGATGGCGTTTCTTATAATGTGGCTTTCGAGGGAGACATTAATGACAGTTCACAAATTAAAAATATTGGTGTAACTACACTGAACGGTCAGCCGGTACTTATTAGTGATATTGCGATCATTGAGGACGGCCTAGCTCCAGCCGACTCTCTTTCCAGACTGAGTGTAGGTGGTGAGCCATCATTAAATTCGATTACGCTCAGTGTGTACAAGCAGACAGGTGGTGACATTACTACCATTGCTAGCGACGTGAACAAAAAACTGGAAGAGCTCAAAGTCCCTGGTCAAATTCTAGAGGACGTCACAACAGTTACAGTGCTTGATGCTGGTAATGACATTAAGAAAGATCTGGTCAGATTGTCTGGCTCGGGTCTGCAGACAGTAACATTGGTTATTCTACTGCTTGTTCTCACTCTTGGCTGGAGAGAAGGCCTATTAGCCGGTATCGCTATCCCTCTATCATTCCTGTTCGGTTTTATTGGACTATACATGTCTGGTAACACTATCAATTTCCTGAGTCTATTTTCTCTTATTCTTGGTATCGGTATTTTGGTAGATTCAGCCATCGTTATGATTGAAGGAATAAATCGCAAGATGAAGGATAACCCTACCATCGACAAAAGGGAGGCTGCTGTTTTTGCTATCCGAGAGTTCTCCTCCCCGCTAATATCAGGAACTCTCACTACAGTTTCCATGTTCGCCGGTCTGTTTATCGTTTCCGGAGTAACTGGTC
This sequence comes from Minisyncoccota bacterium, assembly GCA_021129655.1. Taxonomy (GTDB): domain Bacteria; phylum Patescibacteriota; class Minisyncoccia; order Phycocordibacterales; family UBA918; genus OLB19. The sequence goes on along the minus strand of JAJOLC010000031.1, from coordinate 1,496 downwards.
AGTTCATTTCCAGCATTCCCTTTACACTTATTTTTCTATTATTTGCTTCGTTATTTGTTTCATTGGCAATTCTACCTCTCATTGCAACGCACTTCTTACATCGAAGAACCTCATCTAGGTTTGAGGTGAAACAAGTTGCTTCAGCACATAAACTCGAGAGCTGGTACCGAGGCAAACTTGAGGACTACATCCGAGACAATGACAAACAAAACAAGTTTTTGTCGGCTATTTTTGCATTGCTTGTGCTGGCTTTATTTCTGCCAATTAATATATTTGCTGGGGCAATAGCTGCACCGATGGTATATTTTGTAACCTTGAAATCCTACTCTATTCAAGCCAGAAAAGGTTGGGGTGAGTTAAAGAGAACTATTGCCTGGATACCAATGTTGGTTGTATCAATTGCAGCTTCAGTGATACTAGCGGGAGCAATACTACCCTCAGTGAATGTAGTAAAGGTCATTTTCTTCGACCAGAGCGATGTTGGTTACGCAATTATTGAGATTGAGAATCCTGAAGGTACTACAAAAGAGGTGACGGATATTGCTGTGCGGCGAGTAGAGGAATTTCTGTATCAAGAGTCTGAAATAGACACCTTCTCTGTAACAGTTGGAAGCGGGAGCGAATTTGCTTCTGGAGGAGTTGGTGAAAAGTATGCAAATATTTTTATAAATCTAAACGATGACAGAGAGCATACCAGCACCGAAATTGTGAGCGACTTACGAGAGAAATTTTTAATTTTAGATGATATTAAAATAACAGTGTCTCAACCAAGTGACGGGCCTCCAACCGGAGCCGCTATCATCGTTAAATTTCTTGGAGATGATTTGAATGAAATTACCACTCTAGCTAATGAATCCGCCAAGTTATTCAGAACTGTGCCAGGAGCGATAAACGTAAACACTAGCACCAACAACAATAGTACTGAGTTTGTATTGAACCTAGATAAGGACAAGGCTACTGCTGTTGGAGTGTCGCCCTTTACCATCTCTCAGACAGCCAGAACAGCTCTATACGGTACTCAGGTGACATCATTAACTACTCTCGACGAGGATATAGATGTGGTCGTAAAACTAAACATAGACAACGAGTCTGATGTAATGAACGATAATTCTAACGTAACCTCAATTAATGCACTCAGTAACATATCAATCTATACTCAAACAGGGCCAATACCACTCTCAAGTCTAATAGACGTATCGCTACGTGAATCCAGCTCTGCCATCTTCCATGAGAAAGGACAACGAGTCGTTTCTGTTACAGCCGACATAACTGCCGATGCAAATGTACGGGAGGTGCAAGCAGCTGCCATAGAACTTATTGAGAATACTCTAGATATCCCCAGTGATGTAACACTGAGTACTGGTGGCGGGGAAACTGATGAATCAAACAAGGCATTTCTAGAGATGATTCTAGCTATGGTCATTGGAATCGGTTTAATGGTAGGTATCTTAACCCTACAATTCAACTCATATCTTCACATGAGATACGTACTGAGC
>JAJOLC010000045.1 GCA_021129655.1 Minisyncoccota bacterium | reverse complement strand
CCTCTTTTTTACAAGCACTGTAGAAATCAATTGCTCCATAGAGAGCACCGGCATCAGTGATAGCGAGAGCGTCCTGACCATCAGCCTTTGCCGCCGCCGCTAGCTCCTGGCTGGTCGGTACAGCATTGAGGAGGGAATACATCGAGTGGGTGTGCAGATGTACAAAATCAGTAGTTAGTTTAGGAGCCTCTGACATAGTCGGGACATTATAGCATCGTTCGTGCCTCAGGTTAGTTTGAAGTAAAATTAAGATATAATGTCAAACAATGAATAAAAAATGGCTGATTGGAATAGATGAGGCGGGCAGGGGACCTTTAGCCGGGCCAGTGTCAGTTGGAGTAGTAAAAATACCGACGGATTTTGACTGGAGCCTGATTCCAGGCGTTAATGACTCAAAAAAAATAAGCGAAAAGAAGCGTGATGCAGTTTTTGAACTGACAAATGAGCTTGTAAAACAAGGCTTGTTGAGCTATTCGGTTAAGCTGGTGTCGGCTAATTCGATTGATAACAAAGGAATTGTTTCGGCTATCAAGCGAGCAATAGAATCTGCCATAGAAGAGCTGAAGCTTAATCCAGAAGAGTGCTTTATAAAACTTGACGGCTCACTACATGCTCCAGAGAAGTTCGAGCAGGAGACAATCATTAAAGGTGATGGTAAAGAAAAAGTAATCGGACTGGCCTCAATCATGGCTAAGGTGAAACGAGACACTTATATGAAAGAAATAGCAGAGCAGTATCCAGAATATGGTTTAGAGGGTCATAAGGGCTATGGCACTAAGGCCCACAGGGAAGCAATCGCGAAATTTGGATTAACCATAATTCACCGTCGTACCTATTGCAAAAACATAAAAATGTTGTAGAATATATAATCTTGGAGATTGGCTCCGGGAATAAGTTTGAAACAAAGAGGTTTTGAATAAGATGACAGCAGCATTTACAGATGAAGAACTGGGTCCATGCTATGAATGTCTTGGTGACAAGGGTGAAGGTCCTTATGAAAGATTAGGCAATACAGCTATTAAGATTAAGTGTAGATATGCTGATCAAATGGTCTTAGTACCAATTGAATTAGAGTCGTGTAACCATTGCGAACACTATATTGCCCTGAAATAGTAAAATTAGTTATTTCTCCATCCAGAGCCGATTCGCAAAGCGAATCGGCTCTTATTCTAATATTTGACTTAACCGTTGCTTTTTTTAGGGTTTCTGATATAGTTCTGCCACTATGGTAATTCGAATGCGTCACACGCGGGCACACACCGCAAATCGCCGATCACATCATGCGCTTAAAGCGCCCACTTTAGCTATTTGTAGCAACTGTGGTGCAAAGCATCGTCCACACCACATGTGTCTAGATTGTGGTTTCTATAAAGGACGAATGGTGGTTGATATGGCAGCAAAAAAGAAGTCTCGAGAAGAACGGCTAACAGCTAAGCGAGAGGCTATGGGAAGAAATGAACATGAAGAAGAGTCTGCTCCAGTAGTAGAAGAGCTCCCAGAAGCAACACCAGCTGAAGAAGTGAAAGAAGAAAAAAAGGAAACAAAGAAAGGGAAGGAGGATAAATAAATTTATTTAAATACTGGGCTTACGCCCAGTATTTCTATTAGAGCTAATCAAGGAAATTAAAATTTCTGGCCAGCCTGATACAGATAAAGTCTCCCCTAGGGGCTGAATCGAACCAAGTATCTGTATAAGCAAAACATTTTCGAAGTGTGCTTCTCTTGGTTTTGCTCTTGTGGATTTTGTAATTCAAGCAGAAACATTAGTGGTACACTAAGGCCAGTAAAAGTTTAGTACATTCATATGGCAAATCGACATCTATCGCGCAGCATTGTTCTTCAGTCACTCTTTGAGTGGGATTTAAACGCGCTAGAAAAGAAAGCAGTTCACGAAGTCTTAGACCGCAATGTGACTGAATTCGCTCCCAACAAGACCGATTTGCCCTTTATGGAAAAACTTCTCGATGGAGTTATGGTTAAACAGCCAGAACTTGATCAAGTTATCGAAAAAGCTGCTCCCGAGTGGTCAATTGACCGCATTTCTCCTGTTGATAGAAATATCCTGCGACTAGGCTTATATGAGCTATTATTCGCAGATCGTAGCGAAGTGCCAGCTAAAGTGGCTATTAATGAGGCGATTGAGCTAGCTAAGCAATTCGGTGGCGATAATAGCAGCCGATTTGTTAATGGTGTACTAGGTGCTGTCTATAAAGAAATTGGCGAACCGGGTAAGGAGGAGAAAAGTAAGAACCCGAGAAAAAAAATTGCCTTTGAAGACATGGAGATACAACGATTATCCGGAGCAGTCGTCTACGCCGAGCATGAAGGTCAGATATTCTTAGCCCTAGTACATGACATTTTCGGTCACTGGACATTATCCAAAAGCAAGGTAAGGGAGGAAGAATCCTTTGAAGATGGGGCTACTAGAGCTTTACTAGAAGAGATTGGTTTAGAAGTAAAGATTGAAGATTCCTTGGGAGAAAATGAATACGTAGCTTCGCACCCAGAAAAAGGGAAAATCCGTAAACAAGTAAAATACTTCTTAGCTCAGGCGCCATATCAAGATATTGAACTATTGAAGAAAGGCGGACTGGATGATACTAAGTGGTTCAAAGTGGCGGATATTCTAGAACTAAATTTCTATGAAGATATTTTACCGATTGTTACTAAAGCCATCACAGTTTTAGTTGGCAGAGGTTCTAAATAGTGATACTGTTTTCATAATTAAAGAGGCAATTACCGTATGGAAGAACGAAATATTCAAACTAACCTAGAAAAACTACAGAAGTTACTAAACGTTGAGTTCACTGACACAAAAGTGTTACTTTCGGCAGTGACACACCGTTCCTATTTAAATGAGCACCGAGAGGCCGACTGGGACCACAACGAGCGTCTAGAGTTTCTCGGAGATGCTGTTTTGGAATTGGTAACAACGGACTATTTATATAAAAAATACGCTGACAAGCCGGAAGGAGAATTAACAGCGGTGCGTGCAGCGTTAGTTAATACAGTATCACTGTCAGCCGCTTCAGAAGAGCTTGGTATCAATGACTATTTACTTATGTCTAAGGGTGAAGCAAAAGACGTGGGTAGGGCAAGGCAGTATATTCTAGCCAATGTATTCGAGGCGTGTATTGGAGCAATTTACATGGATCAAGGCTATGAAGTAGCTAGGGAATTTATCGCTAGTAGGTTGTTTGGAAAAACTGAAGAAATTGTAAAGGATAGGTTGTGGCAAGACGCTAAAAGTCGCTTTCAAGAGATGGCACAAGAACATGTTTCAGTGACTCCTACCTATGAGACTATCTCTCAAGAAGGTCCTGACCACCACCGAGTTTTTACAGTTGGCGTATTTTTAAAAAATGAATTGGTGGCCAAAGGTAATGGCCGGTCTAAACAAGAAGCAGAGCAAAAGGCTGCCGAAAAAGGGGTTGAGGTGAAGGGTTGGCAGTTTGAATAACTCTATCCCGAGGTCGGACCTCGGGATAGAGTTATTCCTCGTGCTACAATTATGTTATGAAAAAATCCACCACAGGACTTAGTTTAGTGGAACTATTAGTAGTTATCACTATAATTAGTATTTTGTCTGGTATTGGTTACGCTTCTTTTAGCAAAGGTTCGGCGCAATCAAGGGACGCTGAACGACAGTCTGACTTAAGGACAATGCAGGCCGCTATTGAGTTGTATAAGAATTATAATGGGCGTTATCCAGAAGGGTGTAATGGATTTGCTGCTAATGGTAATGGTGTCTGGTCTGGTCAAGACGGGTCTGGATATGCTTGTTCTGTAGGGAATCAGTATATTGTCGGGCTTGCTCCAGAATACATACCATCCCTTCCGACTGACCCAAAACTAAATGGTAATAATTCAGGCTATACATACGCTGTGAATGAGGAGGGTAGTGTCTATATCATTAAAGCCCGAAAAACGGTCGAGTCTGAAGTTGTTGATTATAATCATCTTTTTAAACCCTGCGACGCCACTATCTTTAGTGGAAGTGCTGCTATTTGTGACAGGCTAAGTACGACTAACAATGGCGGTAGTGACCCTGCTTATTGCAAAAGCACTCACGCTTCATTCCAAACTTCTTACGGAGTTTGGGGTGGATTTGCAGACGAACCATATGGCTGGGACCATGCTGCTAATGCTAGAGCACAAGAGTTAACAGAAAGAATTCTGTGCATGCTTGAGTAGTGTGCCCACTTACTACACTACGCATAAAGTATGACTGTTAACACGAACTAGTTTAGCGGCTAGCTGATGTTATTATTTCTAATATGAAAAGACTAATTTATAAAAAAGGCTTCACTCTAATTGAGCTTTTGGTAGTGATAGGTATTATCGGTGTCTTGTCGGCGGTGTTGTACGCCAACTTCGGCGATGCTAGAGAGGACGCAAGAAATAAGGCGATTAAGGTAGAGATGAAAGAAGGGCAACTAGCTATCGAGCTGTACAAAGCCCAAAATGGTTCGTACCCACCAGCCCAGACTGTCTGTAAAACTACTAATTTTCACGGC
>JAJOLC010000014.1 GCA_021129655.1 Minisyncoccota bacterium | reverse complement strand
GGCCTTAGCCAGCATGAACAATAGAGTTACGATATTTCCAGGTTCTATATATAGCAACCAACAGTAACAATATCCCTAATGTGTAGTAAACGTATGAAGAAGTCAGTATTCTAAAAAATGAGTAATCAAAAAATTTCTGCGTTGTGTGAGCGTCTCTGATGGTCTGAAAATAACCGGAATTTCTCTCTTGATTACCAAAGGTAAGCATATACTGACCAGTATTGTCTGAGGTACTAATTTCTATTCGGTATACGCCAGGCTCAATTGTTTGAGACAAAAGATCGCTTTCCCAAAAGGTCATACCGGCAGCCGAATCCTTAGCCACAGTCCAGTCATCAGGCTTTGGTCGTAAACGGGAAACTTCGGTTACGCCAGAGTCTCGCTCATTTTGACGAATGAGTATCAGAGAAAAACCATAAGGTTCATCGGAATTATTGTAGCGTTGGCGGATTTGCACATCTAGGTCTATGTTTTCTTCAGCAATCACTTCATACATTACAGGAAAGCTATTTAACTCTCCTAAGAAAGATTCACCTTCCTCTAGACTACCTTCAATAGTGACAATTTCGTATGGCTGATCTATATCAGTGATACTTAGACTATAGGCAGACACCTCCGGTGCAATAATCAAAATAAAAGCTAGTAGTACAAGTGTAAATTTCATTCTTAGTATCATAACAAATCAAAGCGGCGCCGTAAGGCGCCGCTTTGCATTAGTCTGTTAATTTTCTATCTTCCAGAGGGTCGTTCAACCCCAGCTTCATCAAAGATTGCATGAACGGCCTCCCTATCATTAGCTTGTCTTGCTACTTGCAATACCTCTCGTTGTTCCTCAGTAAAGTGATTTTTTGGGTGAGATTTAGAATCATGGTGATGTGACCTCTTATACTTCACGTCAACCCCTAAATCCTTAAGCAATTCCTTAGACTGCTGTCCCTGACCATTCTGACGTAACTCATGAGCCTCAACAAATTGTTTGAAGTCAGATTTTGAGGTAACTATATCTGCCAAGGGTGAATTCTCTACAGCCACCTTAAAAGCTTCGTAGTCATTTGTCTCGACAGCTTCTTTTACTGAAACACCTGAGAGTTTAGTAGCCCGTTTGATTGATTTTAAGGCAGTTTCGTCAATACCAGCAGTTACCAGCAAATCGCGAGCAGCTGTTAAATCGCCCGATTGCCGTAATTCCCTGGCCTCCTCTAAGGCAGACACCTGTTCACTAGTTAAACCCTCTCTAATCAGTAATCTTCCATTGTCAGCATAAGCTCCGGTTGCTGTTACCGCAAAAGCTGCTATGGCAATAAGTAATGATTTTGATTGCATAATTTCTGTTGTATAAATTCAAATTAATTAGTTTCTGTATGCAAGATTTTACTCTTGCATTTTTATTACGATAGTGAACCATCTTAATTTCAAAAAACTCAACTCCGAGATGGAATTGAGTCACTGACAAGAATGTACGTCAAGATTTTATAATTATTTCTTATTGAGAAGCCATGTCTTGCCATATGTCAGACAGAGTCTTCCATAATTCACTTTCCCCGTCTGCTGCTGTGGTGCAAGAATCAATCAAATACTCTTCATTCTGATAAACAATTTCGTATGTAACATCTATACCATCAGAATACGATGAGCAGTCAGACTTCTCTACAAGTTTAGACTGTCTTTCTAGCTCTTCAGTGATGAACGAGCTGTCGATTCGTTGCTGCATACCACGAGACAGCTTTCCTTCGTGTTTTTTTTGTTTCGCACTGCCTTCCAGAGTATAGAAATATCTAAAACTAGCATCTCCTAACACATGGAAAGACTGGCAGGCACTACGACAACCTCCGTATAGCTCGCCTGTAATCGAAAGCTGTAGAACTTTTTCCTGGTCAGGCTCCAAGCTTTGAGCTGCTGGTGCAAATACCGTCAGATATAGATAACCACCAGCGTAAATCCCAACTACAAAAGTAATCAACACACTAATATAATCTGCCTTTTTCATACGAATATTATAGCAGTGATTGACTTATATAAACAAAAACAGCCCAAACAAAAGTATTTTTGTTTGGGCTGTACCACTACCTAGCATCTTTAGCTTCCTTTGCATCCAGAACATTTTCGATATCTGGATAATCAGGACTCATAGGGTCAATTCCTTTTTCAAGAGATGACTGTCTAGCTAGAACTAATTCCTTTCCAGCCTCTTCCCTGCGGAAATTTATATCAATTTTAAACAGATAAGATCTGACTGCATCAATCGCCCTCAACTTACACAAGCAGTAATTCTCTGCATACCGCATGTAAAGACAGTGATTGATTACTTGCATAAAATTGAAACGCTCAGGCTTTATCAATGACTGATAAAGCATTGTTCGGAACAACATTTTAAAGAACATAAATCACCTCCTTTCAGTCGATTCACTTACAGTATCCATTTTCTAGAGAAAAATGCAACAATGGACTCAAGGACTGTTGGCAAAATATCCCCACGTGGTTTAATTAGTGCATTAACAGCATTCGCTGCTAATAATGCTAGATTTTTCTAGCCATTCAAAGGAGCAAAGCTCCGAGCCTGTCTGTGTAAACAGACAGGCTTTATTAATGCTGGGTATCTCGAGCTAGAACCGTAGGTGATCAAGGTGTACCTGTCCGATTTGGCAATATTACGAATTCAGTTCTAAAGCTCCTCGTGTCTACAAAACGACAGCTAATTAATTGAGTGAATGAATACCAAACGTGTTCCCCTCAGTATCAGTCGCCATAACTGCAAAACCATACTCGCCAATGTTCATTTTAGATTGCAGCACTTTTCCTCCTGCAGCTTCCACTCGCGCTTCCTCGATAGCAGAATCTTCACTACCAAAGTACACGACAGTACCGTTACCACCTGCTTTCATTCCTTGCATCTTCACCAAAGCACCAGGCGCTCCATTAGTCTTCTCCATAGTCATTGGAAAAGAAACCATCTTCATACCTTCACCAGCCGCTTCTGGCATCGGCATTTCTTCCAATGAAGTACCAAATACTGTTTCATAAAACTTTTGAGCTCGCTCCATGTCATCGACATAGATCTCAAACCACACGACAGGATTTTCTTTTTGCATCATAAAAATTTAACTAATATGTAAACATTGTAGCAGAAAACAGCAAGGAACATCTTGTCTCGCACTAGTCCTAAATACTATCAAGAAGGTTCCGAGCGGCTCAAGCACTATCAACTCTAAAGTCGAGAATACTACTTAGAATAGGGTGTCTCGACCTCGCTCTAGGATACTGAGAAGGTTTCACTTAACTAAAATCCAAAGCGGAGAGAACAGGATTCGAACCTGCGTACAATTGCTCGTAACCCGCTTTCCAAGCGAGCGCCTTAAACCGCTCAGCCATCTCTCCGCTCTAAATTCTATCTCCTCTGCATGCTTAACTCAGATTCGGACAGTTTACCAACAAACCATCTAAATACCTATTAACTAGACACGTCTTTAACCAGAGATATACTCCGCCACATTGGGCGCACTAGGGACCAAGCATATCTTTGTATCGGCTCGAGTCTAGTGGAAGTAGTACTAGTACCAATTTTAATTGAGGATTCTGGTAACAAGATAAACATATAGTTGTCCTTGAATGAAATACGAATGTTTAATTTATGCTCAAGCCACCAATCGTACAAATCTTCCATAAACTCAGGTGTCAAGATTTCTCTCGCCTTCACAGCATCACTGGAGGCTACATGTAGATGCTTTTCAAAATCATTCCACTCCAAAACTGTTTCTTGCACATCGCCTCGCTCTGTTAAATCGGACCAAAACGTTCGGTGAGCAAAACCGATTCTGTCGCCATCAGTAGAGATATAGGTTCCTGCGCCGTGGTTTTTATCTAGTTTTGTAACAACAAACAAACCTTTGAACACCCGCACTTGATGACTTCCTTTCCCATTTCCATTTTGTCGTTTTTTGGTGACTACTAATTCGCGTAGAGAAATATCTTTGTCCCCATAAATAGTATACATATCATCAGAGACAATACTTATATCTGGAGAGGTGATTAGCTCAGACTTTCTTAGCAACTTAAGAGTTTCTTCTCTATGGTCAGTATCATGTGTATACATCAACATTCGGTCTAGAGTATTAGTTAAGGTTGGAACTAAAGCCATATTCATCTCCTTGGCCAGCAACTTATCATTCTTTAGCCAACTTCTACCAGCTAACAAAACTAACAACAGCCACACCATGGCACAGCCTGTCAGAAAATTGGTGACGAAAGAGTTTCCAGTATCCTGAATAACGTACAAAGCAATAATAATAGCCACCATAAAAGAAAATGCCACCGCCATAAAACGTCGACTTCCGACAGCATCTTCTCTTCTGGACTTAGTAGCTGACAAGAAATCATTCAAGCTAGTTTCAAGCACAATATCAAAATGTGCCTTTAACTCATCTATATTCTGAAACTTACTATTTACTTTGTTCATAATGATTCGCCTTTTCCCCGCAAGCGGCTTATTCTCTCGTTTACCGGAGGATGAGTCTGAAACATTGAACTCAACTTTTGTTTAAAGCCTTTTTCCTTTTCTTGGAACGGGTCAGATATAAATAAATGAGCAGTAGCGTGTGAAGCTTTTTTCATTGGTACCGCGTGAGCATGTATTTTCTCCAGCGCCGAAGCTAGACCCTCAGGATAGCGAGTCAGCAAAGCCCCAGTTGCATCTGCCAAATACTCTCGTTTGCGTGAGACAGCTAGCTGGATTAAC
>JAJOLC010000001.1 GCA_021129655.1 Minisyncoccota bacterium | reverse complement strand
ATGCAAATATCGTCTGCTAAATTTATTCAGGGAGTGGTGGGTGACACCGCTATTCTTGATAATGGAACACCTCAGATAGCTTTCATTGGGCGTTCCAACGCAGGCAAATCTAGTCTTTTGAATTCACTGACCAATTCAAAAAAGCTGGCTATAACCAGCAAGACTCCGGGCAGGACTAAGGAAATAAATGTTTTTCTCATCAATAACACCCACTATTTCATGGACTTGCCTGGATACGGTTATGCCAAAGCTAGTGGCGAAACCCTAAGGAAACTAAGTGAGCTTATTATTTGGTATCTTTTCGAATCTAACAACAATCCAAAGGTAGTATTACTAATTGACTCCGTAATTGGCCCGACTGAAGATGACCTAGAAATGCTAAGGGCTCTAGAAGAAGCCGGCATGGAGATAGTAATAGTAGCTAACAAGGTGGATAAGATTAAAAAATCACAGTACAGAAATCAACTTGAAAAACTAAATAAGCAGTTCAGAGGACACAAAATTTTTCCGTATTCATCTAAATCAAAAATTGGAGTTGAGGAACTGTCTAACGAACTACTTTCAAACGACAGTACCTTGACAACGGCCTAATTAATCATAGAATCAAACGAGTACAAACAAACGAGGAGAATATGATGATTGATTGGCACAGCATGGCTGAGCAGTTAATAGTTGAACTTAAGAAAGACAACGGCAGCAAGAAATACTTGATCAAGGAGCTGAGTATTGCACTAAAGATGGGTTCACAAACACTAGAAGACTACGGTGAAACTTGGTACGGAGTACAAGGGCTAGAGTTGAGCGACAAACTGGGTGCTGAGGTATCAGAAATTTGCACGACACTTGCCTTCACTCTCGAAGACATGGTTACGATGGAAGAGGTGAACCGTCTAATCAACCTCGTAAAAACTAGATTTATTGATCCGACGGTAATCAATACATCATGGTCTGAGTTGCGAAATCTTCAAATTTGCGCACTTAAAAATACTGCTTAGCATGTCAAATTAAAACAAACCCCAGAGTTATACTCTGGGGTTTTTATTTATTACGCACACTGCTGCTCTCTAATTGCTTTTTCCTTGATGGTAATGACGTCTCTGTCTTCAAGTCCATACCAGACATCATCCTTACCTCTTAACAACTCATTATTTACCCACACATCGCAACTATCAAAAATGCTGCTATCTGACTTATATAAAGTTAAGGCATGATACAAACAAAAACGAGTATGACTTAGACCTGTGTCGCACAAATCAAATTCTTTACCATTAATTTTCACAAATACTTTTACACACGGCATATTTATCTCCTTCTGTTAAAGATAAAATTTCCTTTCAGAAGATAACACACCTGGTTACTTGCATCAAACTGACAGCTACAATTATAAAAGAAGCAGGTTGTAAGCCTGCTTCTTTATAAACCCAATCAATACAAACGCCTATCAGCTTCGATTGACCATAATTCATCAGGGGTCAAAAGATCAAGAGGAACATTGTGACCATTAATTGTAACTGGGACATTTGCCCTAGAGCCAATTAAGTAATTATTACAATCGAATGAAATACCCATCATATTAGCTAATTTCACCGCCCTGGTAGTTTGGGCTAGCCCGTCACGTTCAGCGATTTGTAAATACTCACAAGTACTAGAATTATCAGCCAGATAAGCGCATTCGGTACCAGCTGAGGTTTGTTGCTTTGTTAGACACTGCTCTGTATCAGCAGCGTAAGTAGCTTCAGAAAAGAACATCAGCACAACGATGAAACCTAAAATAGTCTTCATTACTTATCTCCTATAAAGTTGAGTGATAACTATCCGCGATAAGTATAGCTCAGATATTACTCTATTCATCATGCAGCTGATTCTTTATGTCTTTGTCAAGAATCAGATTATACACATTCGCTATTACAGATAGTGCTATACTGCCTTTTTATCATTCACAGAAATCTCATCTACCATGCATCAATCATTCAAAACTAGAACAAAAATCGTTGGAACTATAGGCCCGACTTGTGATGCTGTGCCAGTGATTGAAAAAATGATTAAGGAGGGACTTACTGTAGCTCGCATCAACATGAGCCATGGCGATCACAAGACTCACGCTGTCGCAATCAAAAACGCTCGTGCAGCCTCAAAGAAAGCTGGCCAACCTTTAGCTATCCTTCAAGACCTGTCTGGCCCTAAGATTCGGATTGGAGACTTTACTACTGAAGAGGTAACTCTAGTTAATGGCAAAAAGCTTACCCTAACCACCAAAGCCTGCGATGGCAGCGTGGACAAGGTATTTGTGAACTACCCAAAACTGCCAAATGAGGTGGAAGTTGGTATGGATATCTACCTGAATGATGGAAAACAAAAATTGGTAGTCACCAAAATTGCAGGCAAAGAGATACACACCAAAATACTGGCAGGAGGAACAATCAAGGGTCGACGTGGGGTGAACCTACCTGATGCAGATCTGTCCGTATCTTCTTTGACAGCTAAAGACAAAAAGGATCTAGTTTTTGGGATTAGTCAAAACGTGGATTTTATCACCCTTTCGTTTGTACGAACCGCTGCTGACATCCATCTCCTCAGAAAATTAATCGGAAACAAAAGCAAAGCATCTATTGTAGCCAAAATCGAAACAAAAAGTGCAATTGAAAACCTAGACGAGATTATTGAAGCAGCAGACGTAATCATGGTGGCGCGTGGTGACTTAGCCATTGAAATGCCAGTGGAGCAAGTCCCATTGCTACAAAAAAAGATTATCAGAATTGCCAATAGATTACACAAGCCTGTTATTACAGCCACCCAAATGCTAGATTCAATGCGTGTATCTACTACTCCTACTCGAGCCGAGGTGTTAGATATTGCCAATGCCATTCTAGACGGAACTGATGCCTTAATGCTATCAGATGAAACTGCAGTTGGACTATATCCGAGCAAAGCGGTAGCAATGATGACAAAAGTAGCCCGCGAAATTGAAAACGATGACTACTTTATAAACAAACAAAAACACTGGGACTTCCCTCCAGAGACTGTTGTTGATGCAGTTGGTAACTCTATTGCCCACAGTGTTAGAGCAACGAACACTAAGGTAATCGTTGCCCTTAGTGAGGGTGGTGGAACCAGTAAAGTGGTTGCAAGATATCGTCCAAACGCTCCAATATTGGTAATCACACCTAATGAGGAAACATTCAGACAGTCTCTAATTATTTTCGGTTGTATACCAGTCTTGAACAAAAAAATTAAAAATTTGGATGGCGCACAGACAATTACTAGAGAAATAATAAAAGAACGAAAACTAGGCAAGAAAGGTGACACCTTCATTCTAAGTGCTGGACTGCCTTTTGGGACTCCCGGCTCCACCAACGTTATGTTGATTGAGAAGGTTTAATTATACGACAGTAAAATAGGCCGACTCCAAGGGAGTCGGCCTATTTTAATTTCGAAACCTAGTCAACCTCTACTACTTCACTTGTAGCCAGGTCGTCGAATGTTTTAGTGAGAAAGATACGGAATTCAAAGTCTCCATCGTCATAAACTCTAAATTCTTCAACCCCAGAATCATCATGGTCGATATAATTCCAGTTTATATATTCATCATTGTCATCACCAACCTTAAATAATCCAATCCAATGTAAATCATCTTCATCGTAATCAGAACCTGAAGCCTCCCAATAGACTCTTATAGCATCACCTCTATCCACAGTCGTATCTCTGACAGTTAGTTCGAAATCTGAACTTGAATAACTACGGTAATAATTGTCATCATCAGTAGTAAAGGACAGAATAGAACCATACTCTCTGTCGTCATCTTCATCTTCAGCTACCGCTCGATAATAGTATCGTTCATCCTCATCTAAATCATCTACATTGATAGTAAAATCAATTTTTTCATTTCGATCGCCACGAATCACTCGCTTTGAGGTACGGTCATCTAGATCATACCGTGATTCACCATACTCAAACCAGACTGTAGCAGTGCGTCTGTTATTCAAGTCCACTTTGCCTCGCAGGTCGGCTTCGTCATCGCGCACATCTCTAGCACTAAAGGTATCTACATCAAGGTCACTATCACCATATCGATTGTTATCAACATAACTGTCATCATCAGTAACAAAAGACAGAATAGAACCATAATCCCTGTCTCCTCCTGCATCCTCGGCAACTGCTCGATAATAGTAACGTCCGTCCTCATCTAAGTCGTCCACGTTAATTGTGAAATCAATCTCCTTGTTTTGTGAACCAGTAATCCTACGTTTAACCGTTCGGTCATCCAGATTATTTCGTGACTCACCATACTCAAACCAGACAGTTGCAGAACGGTTATTATTTAGGTCTACTTCACCACGCAAATCAGCTTCGTCGTCCTCAATATCTCTAGCAGTAAAAGTGGTCACATCAATGTCTCCACCCCCTGCAGAACCTGAATAAACTACTCCTAGCACTCGACCTCGGTCATCACATCCATAACTACAACTGTAGTTATTATCCTGAGCTGCCAGCATTACCTGCAATTGTGCAATCATTCCATATAAATAGGCGATTCTTTCCTCTACAGATTGTAGTTGGAAGGATTGATTGTAAGTAGCAGCATTCACGCTGAGAGGAGAAATCACCAAAGACACGACCAGTGCTAACCCAAGCAGTCTCCAGTTCAGAAAACTTTTTAATATAGTATTCATAGTATAATCTGTGTTATAGCAGCATTATACCATATTTATGTATTTAATCAATACTTCTCCACTTGCTTCCTTGTCTCACCAAAAGACTCTCCGCTTCATCAGGATGAGCCATGACTTCTTCCACTATTCGTTCTGAGCGTATACTTTGCGACGCCTTTACTAACACCACGTCACCAGGATGCAGCATTGACTGCAATTCCCTGCCGGCACGCGCTGAGTCATCATATTGAAAAATGTGTTTTTCTGACATTCCCGCTGCC
>JAJOLC010000058.1 GCA_021129655.1 Minisyncoccota bacterium | reverse complement strand
CCACACGAGACATAAAACGAATTCTCGGTTCTTTAAAGATGATTGACGATGGTCTCGTACCCAGACAAGGATGGAAAGATTATCAGACTGAATACTATGAAGTTTATAATGTATTGAAAAGAGAAGAAGGGGATGTTCTTAAAGCAAGTGTGCAGAATTTTGTCATTGTTAAAGAGGGCGACCATATCGTGACTAATTCGAAAGGAGTAAAAATACTAGCAGATAAAGATTTTTATCCAATTCTTTTTGGTGAGAATAGGTATAAAGATATCTTTGGCTTCCTGGGAAATAGAGTATAAGCATGCATGATACATGTTAGTGACCTAAATTATTTTATAAAATTTTTGGTATGATGAAGCAGCAGCGGTGGCTAAGTAGATAGATATGGAAAATTTTAAGATAGGTAATAATAGTAGTCAGCCAAAGCTAGAAAAAACTGGTGTTAATGAAGCTGGTTATCCGTCATATAAAGTAAACAGAGAGGATGTCGAAATGGAAGAATACGTTAAGGATAAGGAGGGAGGGTGGTTGTCAGAGGAGCAGAGAAAATCACTAAAAGGATACCTTATGGCGATTGGCGTGGCAGCGACTTCTGCTAATTTTATTGATAGAGACAACTCTCCCAAGGCAGACGAATCTAATCTAGATAATAAAAATGCGCCAACTTTTGTTTTTGAGGACAGTTCTAATACCGTCGAAGCCTCTGCTCAGGATATAATTCAAACTGAAGTCGATGAAAGATTTGTGCTGCCAGATGAACAGATCAAAGGCAAACATACTTTGGATAGGTTCGCAGCAGAAGTTGAGAAATTTGCTGGTGACATTGACGAGGTAGACTTGGCGGAGACACTAGAGTTTGCCAATAAACCAGTAGTTAATCACGAAGGGTATACTCGTGCTGAATACGCGAAGGCGGCTGTCACATTTCGGTCGGAAGACGATACTAGAAGAAACAGACCGGCCGTGCCAGAATTATTGCAGGATGAACTGAAGAGCGTACTTCCTGGATGGCTGGCTCAGGAGTCACGTTTTAAAGGAGATGCTGTTAGTAGTAGTAACGCTGCCGGGATAGCACAAGTTCTGCCTAGTACATGGAACGAGTATCGTGGTACTAAAAAAGTTTCTTTGAGCATGACTGAACAGCTGGGTGTTTTTGGTGAGCTGGTTTCAGACAATTATCATTACTTAAAGCATTATGCCGGAGATGAGACCTTGGATAAGCTAAGAAATAAATTTGATTCTGAAGAATCATTTGTTAAGGATTTGATAGCCCCTCTTATGGTTAATGCCTACAATGCTGGCGGTCCGTTAATAGGTAAGTCCCTAAAGTCATTTGTTGAAAATGTTCCTGAGTCTGAAATGGATTCAGGCAAAGAGCTGTTTGTTCAGTTTGCTGACTATGCCGAAATTTCTTCTGATAATTACAGGCAAGAACAGAAGGATTACGCAAAGAAAGTTTACGCTTTTCAGTCAGTGTTTGATGATTTGGATGACAATGAGGAAACCAGGGTTAAATTTGCTTCAAGATAAGAAAAAGGCGCGCCCGAAGGGCGCGCCTTTTTATCTATCCTTTATTCCTCCAGTAGCTCAAAATCTAACTGATGATCGTCTTTGTCAGCTCGAACTAACTTAA
Source organism: Minisyncoccota bacterium (assembly GCA_021129655.1). GTDB lineage: Bacteria > Patescibacteriota > Minisyncoccia > Phycocordibacterales > UBA918 > OLB19. The sequence continues at coordinate 3,350 of JAJOLC010000058.1, read as the reverse complement.
CTCTAACCTCGTCTCCCAAGCGGTAAATTTTGCCAGTCTTCTGTCCAACAATTCGATACTTGGTTGCTTCGTGTGAAAAGTAGTCGCTCTTAATGCTCGATAGTTTTACCATTCCTTCAGCCATAGTCTCGGACTCTTGAACGTAGATACCCCAGTCAGCTACTCCAGTAATAACTCCGTTGAATTCTTCACCAACTTTGTTAATCATGTATTCAACTAATTTGAACTTGATTGAATCCCTTTCGGCTTGAACCGCCTCCATCTCTCGTTCAGATGACTGCTGGCAGATTTTTTCGTACCGAGCTGATTCTTGCGACCCTACGTTAGTATCGTCTAGGTGGTGACGTAATATACGATGAGCCATCATGTCGGGATAACGACGGATTGGGGAAGTGAAGTGAGTGTAGTGCTTGAAGGCTAGGCCGAAATGTCCAATGTTTCTGGTTGAGTAGATAGCTTTAGCCATTGAGCGGATGCTGGCGGTTTTGATTAGGTTGGCTTCAGGCTTGCCCTCGACAGCCTTCATTAGTTTGTTGAGAGCTTTGGCTTCGACGATTCCGTCTTTTGTCTCAAACTCGTATCCCATAGCGTGTACAAAAGTTGCCAGGTCTTCGATTCTGTCTGGATTTGGTACGTCGTGAATACGGTATACGTAGGTAAGTTCCTTGTTTACTTTCTTTGCCTTCATATTCACGTAAGTAGCCACTTCACGATTGGCTAAGAGCATGAAATCCTCAATCATGAGCATGGTTTCTACTCGGTGCTTTTTGTAGACATTTATTGGTGCGCCACGTTCGTCCAGTTCAAACTTAACTTCTGGTTGTTCAAAAGCAATAGCTCCGCTAGCGTAACGTTTTTGACGTAATACTCTAGACAGGGTCATGAGAGTGTTTAGTTCGTCTAGGTACTCGCCCTTGTTGCTGGTGATAATTTCCTGAGCATCTTCATAGCTAAACCTTTTGTCTGAATGAATGACGCTTTGTCCGTACCAAGCGTTTTCGATATCACCGTCTTTAGTTAACTCGAATACCGCCGAGAATGCCAATCGATCCTCGTCAGGACGTAGGGAACATAAATCATTAGAAAGAACTTCAGGTAGCATCGGAATTACTCGGTCTACCAAGTAAACAGAGGTTCCTCGTTCAACCGCTTCCTTGTCTAATGGCTCACCCTGTTTTACATAATGAGAAACATCAGCAATATGAATACCGACTTCTATATTACCGTTGGGTAGAGTTTGTACTGAAAGAGCGTCGTCAAAATCCTTCGCATCAGCTGGGTCAATAGTCATGGTTGTCACGCCGCGCAAGTCTTTTCGTTTGGGGTCATTGAGAGCGTCCGCAAATATTTTCTCCTTGCTTTCATATAGTGCATGAGCGGCATCTTGAACTGCTTGAGGGAAGTCTTTAGAGAATCCGCCAGAACGAATAATCGCCTGCATTTCAGTTTCGTGGTCTCCGGCCCGTCCGAGAGTCTCAGAGATTTTTCCGACTGGGTCTGTAGCTGCGTCTCTCCAACTTTCAATTTCAACTGCCACTTTCATTTCTAGGTCATTAGACGTTGCTTCGGGCAGGAGTGGTCGGATATGAATCCGGTGATTGTCAGGCTCTAGGTATTTGACAGTCTTTCCGTCAATGGTCTTTTCTTTTACTACACCAATTAGTTCTCGGTGCGCAGGTTTGACAACTTTCTCAACTTTACCCTCTCGGCGGCGGCCGACTACTTTATCTTTAATGCTTACTTCAACGGTGTCACCATCTAGTGCAAAACCAAGGTCTTTTCGCTGAACTACTAAATCTTCTTCAAAATCAGGGTGAGCAATAAAGCCTGTACCCTTACCCCGAACCATTATTGTACCTTCATTGGTTGTATTCATTCGGCCAGTATAGCATTTGTAGGGCTATAAACCAGCCTTTAATTGGTAATGTAAAGTTGATGTGACTCTGAGTATGAGTTCAATTATTAATGCAACGCTATGGATTCTTTTCTATGTCCATTGAATGTTTTTTCTTAAATACTCAATATACGTTTAGTAGTTGACGTTTATTTACAATCTGGTATGCTGTCGCCACTATGTTAATGATGCGTTTACAACGAGTTGGCCGCAAGAACGATCCTTCGTATCGTATTGTCGTGACTGACAAGAGGACTGGTGTGAAAAGCGACAAGCATGTCGACCGAATTGGTTCATACAACCCAAAGAGTAAAAACTTTATTATTGATGCTGATAAGGCTCGTGAATGGATTTCTAATGGTGTTCAACCTTCAGATACTATGCACAACCTTCTGGTCTCTAAAAAAGTAATCGAAGGTAAGAAAATCAATGTTCTACCTCGAAAATCTCCAATCGTAGATGAAGAAGCAGTTAAGAAAGCTGAAGAAGAAGCAGCCGCTAAGGCGGAAGCGGAAGCTAAGGCTAAAGAAGAAGCTGCAGCGCCAGTCGATGAGTCACCAACAGAGGAGGTATCTGAAGAAGTGAAAGAAGAATCTTCTGAAGAATCTGCAGAGGAAAAAGCAGCAGAAGAAACTCCAGCTGCTGAAGAGGAAGAAAAGTAACCTCGAGTCACGTAAAAAGCGCTAATAGTGGCGCTTTTTTTTTGTTATTTTAGGATGTTTTACACTCGGTAACCGTTGACTCTAAAGCAACACTCTCGTATGATTTTAAAAGCACGTTGCAATACCGTAACGGAAGCTTATCAGTATAGACAAAATTGATGTATGGATACGCACGAAGACAAGGTATTTCTTGAAAGCCTAGTTAAATCACTCGTTGATCACCCGGACACAGTTAATATAAATCGAACCGTTGATGAGATGGGTGTTCTGCTAACACTAGATGTCCATGCAGAGGATATGGGTAAAATTATTGGTCGTTCTGGCAACACAGCGAAGGCCATTCGGACTCTGCTTAGGGTAGTGGGGATGAAGAATGATGCTCGAGTTAATCTAAAGATTAACGAGCCAGAAGGAGGCAAGGGAATGAATTCTGATATTTCAGAAGCGATGAAGGAAGATAACCCAGCCGCAGCTGAGCCTAAATCTCTAGACGAGGCTATCGACGACCTAAAGATTTAAACGAACGAACTACTTCGTCACAACAGCAGCCACGTCGGTTATGGTACAAGCAAGTACCACTTCCTCCGTGGCTTTGTTGTTTCTTGTATTTCATCTCGTTTAAATCCTTAGGTAAGTTGGCTATATATGCTACTCTTTTTTTATGAATTTCCACGTTATTACAATTTTCCCTGATGTTTGTCGAGCGTACACGGACGCTAGCGTATTAGGCCGTGCTCAGAAAACTAATAAAGGTAAGGGGGCGAAAGTGCGAGGCAAGAAGATTTTGGTTGAGT
>JAJOLC010000039.1 GCA_021129655.1 Minisyncoccota bacterium | reverse complement strand
GGAAAGTCACAAGGAAATAATTACAGGAGTTTCAGAGGAGAAAAAGAAGGTTTGGATGGAACAATTTGAAAAAGATTGGAATGCGGCAGAAGAAGTTAAATAATGAAACTAATTAAATAAATGGAATACTTAATATCACTAGTCTTAGTGATTTTATCAGGGCTCTTTTCGGGCTTAACACTAGGACTACTATCGTTGGACGCACAATCACTACGCCGTCAGGCAAATCATGGTGATAAGAATGCAGCAATCATATACCCAATTCGAGCTAAAGGTAATTTGCTCTTAACTACATTACTCTTGGGTAATGTAGCTGTTAACACTACCTTGTCTATCTTTCTTGGCAGTATCGCTTCTGGTCTTGTGGCTGGTTTAACTGCTACTGCCTTAATTGTGGTGTTTGGAGAGATTATCCCTCAAGCAGTTATATCTCGTTATGCTCTATGGTTCGGAGCTAAAACTATTTGGTTTACTAAAGCTGTCATATTGGTCGCTTTTCCGATTGCGTACCCAATAGCTAAGTTGCTTGATTATTTTCTAGGTTCCGAGCTACCCACAACTTACTCTAAGCATGAGCTGATGGATATTATTTCTGAACACGAGGACTCAGAACATAGTGCTATTGATGAAGATGAGGAAAGAATTATGCATGGTGCTTTACGGTTTTCACACATAAAGGTACGTGAGGTCATGACTGTTGCTGAAAATGTAATTTCCTATGATGAGAACCAGCGTCTAACCGAGAATTTCCTGGAGGAGATAAAAAACAGCGGAATGTCTAGATTGCCTATATATAGTGGAGAGCAAGCTAATATTATTGGTATTCTATACGTTAAGGATTTGATTGTAGAAGATGACTTAATTTCCATTAAGGAAACTGAAGAAGCGCTAGAGCGTAAGTTTATGACAGTAGGTGCCGGCGACATGCTAGATGCAGTTCTAGGAAGAATGCTAAAAACCCGTCAGCATCTAGCGATTGTATTAAACAAGAATAAGCGTTTCGTGGGAGTGATTGCGTTGGAAGATATTATTGAGGAGATAATCCAGCAAGAAATTGTTGATGAAGATGATGTAGAGGATTAGAAAACGTTCGCACGAAGTGCGAACGTTTTCTTCAGCTTAGTCTGCTATTTAAGCCCGAGTTCTGCCATAAACATTTTAAGCTCGTCGCCTTGAATCTTTCGGTATTGATTCGGCTTTAGTTTGCCAATTTCAATATTCATAACCCGTACTCGTCTTAGAGTTTGTATTTGATAACCAAGTGCTGCACACATACGACGAATTTGATGTTTCTTACCTTCAGTTAGGATAATACTGAATCGTTTATCATTCTTGGTACTAGCCGTAACCTTGGCTGGTTTTGTACGATAACCTTCAATATCAACTCCGGCAGTCATGGCGCGCACAAACATTCCTGAAACTCGCTTGTCTACCATTACGTCATATTCCTTTTCATGATCAGATTCAGGGTCTAAGAGCGGTCCGGTGATACGCCCATCGTTTGAAATAATCATTAGCCCTTCAGAATCCTTGTCTAGTCGTCCAATTGGCGAAACATGACTAATCCCGTAGTCCTTGGCTAGTCGAGTTGCGATATCTGTTTCGTGAGAAGCAGGGGAGTGAGTGATGATTCCTCTTCCTTTGTAATAAGCTAGATATGACTTAGCTTTAGTTTTGCCAAGCACATTGACCTTATCGTTCTCGTTAACTTGCTGACCCATAACAGCAGCCTCGCCATTGATTTGAACTTTGTTCTTTGTAATCAGCTCATCAGCCTCACGTCTTGAAGCGACGCCAGTGTGAGCTAGATATTTGTTAATTCGCATAGGGAATTCCATAGAGCGGGCATTATGACACAAAAAGTTAATGATTTCAATAGCATATCCTATGAAGCCCTCTATAGATAGCCACTTATGGGTTTTCTATATTAATATAAGCAATACGATTATTTACCTATAAATATAGTCTAAAATTTTGCTTCTGGGGTTCGGTAGTACTGCAATTCTGAGGGGTTTAGATTGTTGTTGTAGGAATTTCCGTCTACTACCATGGTGAATGGAAGACTTGTTACCAATAGAGAAAGGTTTTGTGTTTGTGATTCTTTGGGAATCGTTACTAGAGAGACTAATGTAAAGTCGGCTGATTCACTGGCTGGTAGATAGTATTGGTTGTTACGTATTTCAACGTCTTTGTCATTTGTGAAAACTAAGCTGCCGGCTGTTCCAGCGGTAAAGGTGGTTTCTTTATCTCCTATTATGTTGTATTCAAGATAGGGAGAAGGTGTCTGGCCATTGTTGCTGCGTATAGCTCCGATTGGCATATACAATTCTCGACCCGGTATTCCGAAGCTGTAGGTTACAGTAAACAACACAGTGTCGTCTGTGATTTTGACTACACTCTGTTCAGTAGTGAAATAAGCGTGGGTAGTTGACGGTAGTATAAGTAGGGCTGCAAAGGCACCAATAAATAGTTTGATTTTTAGTTTATTCATGCGACTATTCTACTATTACTAACTGTATGCAACAACCTGCTCAATTACCACCAAGTGACGAAGAGTTAGTTAAACACACTCTACAGGACAAGAGTGTGTTCGGTGAGCTAGTTGAGCGGTACGAGGCAAAGCTCACACGGTACATTATTCGTCTGGGGGTGCGTGATATAGATGACCAGCTTGATGTTCTACAGGATATTTTTCTTAAGACATACAGGAACCTTAACGCCTTTGATACATCGCTCAAGTTTTCTTCCTGGATTTATCGGATTGCCCATAACGAAGCAATCAGCTGGTACCGAAAGAAGAATGTTCGACCTGAGGGGCACTTAATCGGTGATAGTGAAGAGATGCTGTCATTTTTGAGTGCAAAAACTGAATCTGCGGATGTTTCGTTCGACAAAACAATCAATGCAGAGGTGGTAAACGAAGCTTTGCTAGAGATTGATAGTAAGTATAGAGAAGCCATAATTTTGCGCTTTTTCGAACATAAAGAGTACGAGGAGATATCTGATATCTTGAAGATACCAACTGGTTCGGTTGGTACTTTGTTGCATCGCGGTAAAAAACAACTCGCTGCCGGCCTAAACCAAGACGCTATACGTATATAAAGACAGACAGAAACTATTTTATGAATACTCAACAACCATCACCCAAGAAATCACTCAAAGACTCACTTTTTGAACGTATCGAGTCAGATCACGTGTGTCCACGGTCTAATCTGTCTTTCCTTTGTCAGGAATGTTTAGTTTGGATAGTGTGGTTGTTCTCGATTGCAATTGGTTCACTAACAATAGCTGTGTCTATATTTGTTATAACTCAACGTCAGTATGCTCTATATGAAGCAACTCACGACAACTTTTTGACTTTCATAGTGGGTGCTCTGCCATATATCTGGATTTTAGCCTTTGGAATTATGGTTTACGTGGCAATTCGTAACTTTCGCTGCACCAAGCATGGGTACAAGTACTCGGTTCATGCCGTGATCCTTAGTAGTGTCGCGCTGAGTTTAATGGGAGGTGTTGCCTTACAACACTATGGCCTGGGGTATTCAGTAGACAGTAGTTTAGGTAATCGAGTAGGTGGATACTTATCTCAAGAGAAACTAGAGAAGAAAGCATGGCAAGCCCCAGAGGAAGGACGTTTACTAGGAAAACAGGTTCTTGATAGTGTTTCTCCCCAAAAAGCATTTATTTTTGAAGATGCTGAAGGAAAGCAATGGCGTATGAATGTCACTGAGTTGATGAAACAAGAGTTAGACTTGCTGGCAACAGAGAAAACTGTACGTTTGCTCGGAAAGGCAGAATATGGAGGAAAAGAAATTTTCCATGTTTGTGGGGTGTTTCCTTGGATGGTTGAGAAAGATATGACTCTAGGTGAACTAAGAGAACAACGAAAGCAGTTTGTAGATAGAGTGTATGACCATCTGGAAAAGGAGAAAGAAAGAAACAGGCTGATGGAGGAACAGGGAATTTCTTCCAACTCACGAACTGAGAAGGGAATTTGCGCTGATATAACAGCTGTTAGAAGAATGCCAGTCATGAAGGCTCACCAGTAATTTTGTATCAAAAGTACGAAATAAATCGACCTCTTGTCAAGAGGTCGATTTTATGGTCGAAACTTGCAAAGTGTGAAATAAAGGAGTACGCTTTGAGTACACGACAACTACGGGGTGCCGTGATGAATGGTCAATTATTATTGTTATTAGCTTTATTATATTATATTTAGACTTATGAATGCATTTACCTTTACTCGACGAGATGTTACAGCACGATTTTTCGCGTCTATAACTATATTATCAATGATTTTAACCGCTTTTCCTGCGGCCTTTTTTGTGGCTCATGCAGCCAGTACCGGTCTGACTCTAAGTTCTGCTACGGCAGATACTGATACTGATGTTCAGGTGAATTTTGTGGTCACTGCTACAGATGATGGCTTGGCTACTTCAGGAACTTACGTTGCTGTTACTGACGGAGCTAACGGTGGTGATTTTTTCACCGGTACTGTTGGTGGAGACTGTAATGACCTGGTTGCTGACGTGGACAATGAATTTTCTATCGGTACAAACAAAGGGGTCTGCTATAGTAACAGTACACCCGGCGTCTACGATATCTCTACACAATTGCTCGATGGCCCTGCTGGTAATAGTATTGGTTCCCCAGAAGTGATCGAAATCACGGTTGCTTGTAATACACAATACGATGCTGCCGGTGTAACAAGTATTCAAAATGACGATACTGATGAATACTTTAATTCAATTCAAGACGCAATTGATGATTGTGATACAGTAAATGGTAATACAATATTGCTTTCTGGCGATGTGAGCATCAGTGAGCAGATAACTATAGGAAATAAAGAAATAACTCTCGATGGTGGTGGGTTTACCATTTCTCCAAATTTTACAAAAACAACAAACAGTAATAATGCTGCTATCGGTGTCATTAATGCTTTCAACGTGAGTGTTCAGAACTTGACCATCAATGGTGTTGCAGGGACTAATTTGCACGGAGTC
>JAJOLC010000022.1 GCA_021129655.1 Minisyncoccota bacterium | reverse complement strand
CTTCTTTATCTTGTCGCTGAATTTCATACAGTGTTGTAAAATATGATTATAATTTCGGAAAATACCACAAAAACACGCCCTTGTCCATATAATACGCAACATTTCAACATAGATTTCACTCTGTGGTACAATCTTGCTCATATGTTTGGAAAAATCAAAAATTTTGCGATGAAGAAGATTCTTCAAAAGCAAATGAAGAATGTGCCTGAGGATCAACAAAAGATGATTATGGAGATGTTGGAGAAAGACCCAGTTTTATTTGAAAAAATTGCAAAAGAAATGCAAGCAGAACTAAAGTCTAATGGAGACAACCAGATGGCTGCTGCTACTAAAGTCTTGCCAAAGTATCAGAAAGAAATCATGGCTGTGATGAGTCCTGAAATGAAAGAGCAGCTTATGAAGATGCAGGGTGGGGCAGCTGCCGGTCAATTTAACCCTAATGGAAGTATTCGGAGGTAGCGGTGATATGAGTTAATCAACAGGGCGCAAGCGAAGCTTGCGCCCTTTAACGTTACAATAACAGATATGAATTCTAAAAAGATAGTGATAGTTTGTGGACACCCAGATGCAGATTCTTTCACAGGCTCTATGATAGATACCTATCAGTCCGCTGCTGAAGAGGCTGAACACGATGTTCGCCGATTCAATCTGGGTGAAATGCAGTTTGACCCCATATTACACAAGGGCTACAAAGAAATTCAGCAACTAGAGCCAGATCTTGTTGAATTGCAGTTAGCTATCACAGAATGCGACCATGTAGTAATTGGCTATCCAAATTGGTGGTGCACCATGCCAGCCTTACTGAAGGGAACTTTTGACCGCATGTGGCTCCCTGGTTTTGCGTTTAATTTCAATAAGGAAACAAAGCAAATTGAGAAACATTTGATAGGTAAGACGGCTCGAGTTTATGTCATGTCTGGTTCCCACAGCCCACTTAAGACTTGGTGGAAATTTGGTGATTACACTAACGAAATTCAGTACGGAATTCTAGAATTTGCTGGAATTAAAACCCAGGTTACAACCTATGGACCTTGCCAGCATGTTGATGATGACAGACGAAAGAAATGGATGAAGGAGGTTGATTCGCACGGCAGAAAGGGTATATAACTCTTGACTTTTCTATAAAATAGTGTATAGTATAGATGTAATGTTCTTTACCTAGATATTCAATTTTTTATATCTAGAATTCGATTTGGAGAATGACATGTTGTTCATTAAAAATATAGCTATATTTATTGCTAGTTTAGCAATTATTACCCTGACTGGCTGTGCTACTTATACAGTGCCAAGCAATCAAAATGTGCACGTGTTTGCTGAAGAGCAAGCTAAGCAGATGAAATTGCATGGTGGTTCGTTTATCAAATCAGCTTTAGAAGCTGATTTATGTCCTGGTGTTACAGTGGATGAAAGAATTGATGTCGAAAAGGACGCCTATATTACTAATAATAATGGTGGCGTTAGGTTCGGTATTTCTTACAATGGAGAGGGGGATGCGAGATGCGAATAACTGCAATATTATCTCTCACCGTAACTCTAATGGGTTGCGGTGGAACCCACTTCCACGTGTCTAGTGATTTGTTTGACCCTAAACCAATTGCTGATGCTTTACTGGCTTTTGACCAGACTCTACCTTGTGCCTCTAATACAGGCTACGTAGAGGTTGATGCTAAAGCTAGTGTCTATACGACGCGTTCAGGATTTGTTAGGCATAGTTATGATTACAGTAGGGACTGTAATCCAATCAAAAGACGTTACCTTCGGTAACGTCTTTTCTATATCCGAATATCTTGACATGGGTTGATTATTAGAGTTAAGTAAATTTAGTCAAGTTTTCTTTCAGTAAATTTATAGGAGGTTGTTATGAACATAAAAGTTCAGAGAATTCTTTTCATTTCGGCTTTATTGGTATTTTTGTCTGGCTGCGCCATTCCGATACAGGAGCCACCCCACAGAAGCTATTTGCAAGGTGGTGGGGCCGGCTATTATAAACCGCACTACTACGCCCCCTATACATTCTGGGCACCGCCCTTGTATCACAACGGCAGAAGCTACCGTAATGATAGCTATAGAGGACGAAGTAATTCGTACCGTGATAATCATAGTTATCGTAGAAATGATTATTACAGAAGGGATAATTACTATCGTAGGGATACCTATCGGGATAATCGTACCTGGCACTATAGCCGTTAAGTAAAGGCGTCACATAAATGTGACGCCTTTTTTCTATTGTTAAGAAACCAAATAGCTGAATACTGCACATGATACTATGATAAAAATATGTATCAAAAATCTTTTCTCAGAGAAACTGCCGGAGTAATCATGAAGGCAGTCGTCGTTGTTCTTACTATAGTTGCCGTCATTGTATCTATTACTGCCCTGTACGAGGTTGAGACTGGTATTAGTGATGGGACATGCAATATCGCAGTGCTGCCAGTCGAGGGTGTAATTTTACCGTTCCATGGTATTGGAGATTTTGAAATGATAGTTACTCCAGAAACCATCGAGTCATTTATGGACGTAGTTGAGGAGGATAAAAATATTAAGGGGGTGTTACTTGAGATTAACTCGCCGGGCGGAACGCCTGTCGCATCAGAGCGAATAGCGGAAAGGTTCAGGAACAGCAGTTTGCCAGTAGTGGGCTTGGTTGGAGATACTGCCGCCTCAGGCGGTTATATGGTCGCGGCAGCTTCTGACTACATCATTGCTTCACCAATGTCGACTGTGGGAAGTATCGGTGTAACCATGTCCTATCTTGAAGAGTCTCAGAAAAATGAAGAAGATGGAATTACCTACGTCCAGCTCACAACTGGAAAATTTAAAGATACTGGGACTCCGAATAGACCAATTACTGATGAGGAACGCGAGCTCCTGCAGGCTGACCTGCAAATTATTCATGATGAATTTGTGGACATTGTAGCTGAGTATCGAGACATGTCAGTCTCTGAGGTCGAACTATTGGCCGATGGTTCCTCTATGCCAGGAGCACGGGCTATTGATGCAGGACTGATCGATTCACTCGGAGCTCGAGCTGAAGCACAAGGAATTTTTGCTGGAATTTTAGATGTGGGAGTAGATGACGTTTCATTCTGTGAGTATAATCGTGGCTTTCTGCCATTCTAGTTCGTAATTAACTTGAATCTTTGCTCTCATCTGTTAGTCTAACGCCCATATGTCACTATCTGTCGGAATCGTAGGATTACCAAACGTTGGGAAATCAACGCTGTTTAATGCCCTTACCAAAAACTCCGTTCCTGCGGAGAATTACCCGTTTTGTACTATCGACCCATCTGTAGGTGTTGTTGCTGTACCAGACGCCCGTCTGGCTACTTTGTCAGAAATTTCAGGTTCTGACGAAATCTTGCCAGCAATTGTAGAGTTCGTGGATATTGCCGGTTTAGTAAAAGGAGCGGCTACCGGTGAGGGTCTAGGTAACAAGTTCCTCACTAATATTCGTGAGACAGATATGATTGCTGAGGTAGTGAGGATTTTTGAAGACGAAGATATTCACCATGTTTCTGGAGGCGTTGATCCTATGGGAGATATCGAGGTGATTAACCTAGAGTTAATCATGTCCGATGCTGAAACTGTCAGTAAGCGAGTAGTGAGTATCGAGAAAGATGTAAAGCGAGGCGACAAGGAAGCAGTAGCAGGGAAAGGGCTTCTTATGAAACTCCTTGAACATCTTGATGCAGGACACCTAGCTAACAGTATGGAGATTACAGAAAATGAAGAAGTCTTCCTGAAGGAACTTAACCTCCTAACTATGAAGAAATTTTTATATGTTTGTAACAAAAAACAGGATGCGTTTAACCTAGATGAACAGGATGACGAGCGGTGGCAGGAGTTACTGACGTTCTTCGAAAAAACTGGTTCTGAATATGTGATTGTTGATGCTGGAATGGAGCACGAATTGAAGGATTTAGATGAGGAAGAAAAGAATGAATTTAGACGAGAATACGGAGCTCAAGGTAATGGAGTAGAGGCTCTGATTAAAGGTTGTTATCATCGGCTTGGACTAATGAGTTATTTCACCACCGGAGAAAAAGAAACCCGAGCTTGGACAATACCGATTGGAAGTACTGGCCCCGAAGCAGGTGGAGCAATTCATACAGATTTTCTGACAAAGTACATTCGAGCACAAGTTGTTACTTTTGCAGACCTGGTAGGTGCTGGGTCAAAAGCAGCGGCAAAGGATGCTGGAAAAATTAGAACCGAAGGAAAAGGATATATTGTGCAAGACGGCGATGTGATCGAGTTCATGCATGGTTAGTAGAAGGGATTGATGAGAAAATTTTATATATTAAAGGCCGGTGCGAAGCACCGGCCTTTAATGTTTTTACTTCTTACGAACCTTCACTGGGAGGATTGGCTCTTTGTACCGGACTAAGAATCTTTGGATCCCAGGTCGCATCAATCTCGCCATTTTTACCTTCAAACTCAGTCAGCTGATGCTTTAGATACTGCTGCAGTCTCTTGGCGTGTTGGGGGGTAAGGGTGTAAATAGTGCCCTGATTACCAGATGTTAGTCCAATAACAAAATATTCAGGAGTAAAAGCGATGTTAATACTTTCACAAAATACTTTGGGTGCCTTTTTAATATCTTCCTGTTTCATAACATTAGTATACAACATTTAAGAAAGTTCATAAACGGATTGACATTACTGCTCAATCAGTTATTTTAAGTGTCTGTTCTTTAATTACCAAGGAGAAGAAAGTGGCGGCAAAAAACGAACTAGTAGCGAAAAGATTAGTTGAAAGGCTAAATATAAAGAATTGTCTTGATGACCTCTTTATGATGAAAAAACTTAGACCGAGTCAAATGGAGCATGCATCTGCACAGTACAGAGGCTTCATGTACTTAGTTTGGGAAAAACGTTTTTCAGACAGTAAGAACTCTGTCGTACCAACTGATTTAGCCAAGATTGTGTGGTTAGAGCATATGGATGACGAATTGTCTTATGACAACTTCTGCCAAGAGCTTTTTGGTGAGTACCTACAATTTAGGGAATCGTCCAAAAAAGATGAGTCAATGGAGTATCAGCAGGCGATTAGTTTTATCTAAGATTCGGGCAGTGTAAGCAACAGTTTGTGATTGTTATAATCCAGGTTGCTACATACTTATTATGGCGGTTTTACAACCGCCTTTTTTTTATACTTGAATTAAACAACTTATAGACAGTCGTCACTGTTGTACAAAG
>JAJOLC010000008.1 GCA_021129655.1 Minisyncoccota bacterium | reverse complement strand
CTGACTTTCCGGTAGCGCCGAAATTCTTCTACTTCTCTTCTGTTGGAGAACACGGTCTTCCTTACCACCACGAAATCGCTGAGTATGTAAAAAATAACGATACTAAACTAGCTTTCCAACCTGGAACATTCCAAATCAAAGTAGGAGTTGATGCTATCCGAGACATATACGAAAATACTGAAATCTTTTTCTGTAACAAGGAAGAAGCGCAAGAAATACTCGGTTCAGACGAACAAGATATCCCTACCCTAATTAGAGGAGTTCGAGAATTAGGCCCTACTATCCCAGTTATTACTGATGGTCCTGAGGGGGCTTATACAGTGGACGCAGATGACCAAGCTTGGCACTTGCCAATGTACCCAGACCCAGCTCCACCCGAGGACAGGACTGGTGCTGGTGATTCATTCTCATCAACCTTTACTTCAGCTATCATTCTAGGCAAGGATCCAGCCGAGGCTCTATCTTGGGGACCAATCAATTCAATGTCTGTCGTACAACACGTTGGAGCACAAGCAGGATTACTATCAAGAGAAGAGCTACTTAAGCATCTTGAAAACCGACCTGCAGATTACGTTGCCTCCAAAATTGTTTGATAAAAGGAGCCAAAGGCGACTATTTAGAAAATATACAGACGCTTAGTCTATTTCGACCCCGAAGGGAGAAATAGACTGCAGCGGCTATAAACAGTTCTCAATCAACACATAAAACAGACCGGTCCCTTTGGGACCGGTCTGTTTTTACATTCACGAACAATTTTACTACTATCTAGAAACTATACAACTTATTTTCAAAATCCACGATTCTGTCACTTTCAACCTCAACCCCCTCCTGTTGCAATAACTTAATCTTTCTTTTAACACCACCAGTTCCCGAGTACTTGCCTATCTGTCCGTCAGACAGTACGACCCTGTGACATGGAACTCGAGGATAATCAGGGTTCTTTCCCACAGCTGTAGCAACTGCGCGAACCGCCTTCGTTTTCAAATGATTAGACAACAAGCTGTAAGTAGTCACCATTCCCCTAGGTATTTCAGATAAGGCTTTATGCACCTGTTTCTGAAATACCGTTAGCATAAATTATGCATATCAAACCAAGGTCTTTGCCCTAGCAGCAATAGAATCAATACCCATTCCGTAATGTTCAATCAGCTCATCCGGTTCACCTGACTGACCAAACTCATCATCGACACCCATACGAGCAATCATAGTCGGCACAGTACCAGAAAGATGCTCTGCTACTGCACCACCCAAGCCGCCAATTATCTGATGTTCTTCAACAGTAACTAGCGCATCATGTTCTTTAGCAAACTCTTCCAATGCCTCAGTGTCCAAAGGTTTGATTGTTGGCATATGTAGAACCGAAGCACCCGTTCCTTCCTTCTCGAGCTTTTCAGCTGCCATTAGTGCATTAAATAAAAGTGAACCGGTGACAACTATACCCACCTTCTTTTCAAGTGAAACATCTCGTGAATACATTCGTACCGCCTTTCCGATTTCAAACGGAGACTCAGGGGTGGTCACTACCGGAGTAGCACTACGCCCAAGACGGAAATAAATCGGTCCGTCATGCTTAGCAGCTGCTAAAGTCACCTTACGAGCTTCGTGAACATCAGAGGGTGCTATTACTATCATATTTGGAACAGCGCGCATAATAGCAATATCCTCAACTGCCTGATGAGTAGCTCCGTCAGGACCAACTGAGACGCCTGCATGAGCACCAACAATCTTCACGTTACTATTATTGTAGGCAATGGTAGTTCGTATCTGCTCCCAGTTTCTTCCTGGAGAAAACATTGCGTACGAGGCAATAAAAGGAATCTTTCCCATAGCAGCCATTCCAGAACCAACTGAAGCCATGTTCTGCTCAGCTACTCCAATCTGAATGAAGCGCTCTGGAAAAGCCTCAGAGAACATATTAGTACGGGTTGACCCGGTCAGGTCGCAAGACAGGGCTACGACTCTATCGTCGCGCTTCCCTGCCTCGAGCAAGCCTTCACCATACCCGTTTCGGTTTGGTACTTTTTCGACTGTGTCTGGTGAAAGATTTGGTTGTAGATGATCTGCAAACATATTTAAATAATTTCTTAAGAATCTTGAGCTTCAATTAGGCCGGCTAAAGTTCGCAACTTCTTTAGCGCTACCTCAGCTTGCTTCTCATGCTCGACTCTGTCTTCAGGACCTTTACCAGGAGGATTACCGTGCCACCTAAAGTCACGCTCAAATACATCTACTCCCTTAGAAGCAATAGTATGCGTGATAATTACTGAAGGCTGACTGTAGACAGCCTGTGCCTTTCCAATTGCATCATTCAAGGCGCGCATACTGTGTCCGTCTACCTCCTGCACATCAAAGTTAAATGATTCAAACTTCTCTGCTAGTGGCTCTAGAGGCATCACATCCTTTGTGTAGCCATCTATCTGAATTCCGTTACGGTCGACAATCACAATCAGATTATTTAATTTTTCTCGGCCGGCCAACATTAAGGCTTCCCATATCTGCCCCTCATTAAGCTCACCGTCTCCGGTTAAACAATACATGAACTTGGAAGAATATGGATTGTCTATCCTTTCAGCCAGAGCCATCCCTACCGCCTGAGAAATACCAGAACCAAGCGGACCTGAACTGGTTTCGATTCCAGGTAATGCCCCTTTGTGTGGATGCCCTTGCAGTCGTGAACCTAACTTACGCAGTGTCAACAACTCTTCCACCGGAAAATAACCCGCGTGTGCAAGTGTTGCATACAGCAGTGGACATATGTGTCCGTTAGACAAAACCACCCTATCTCGCTCATCCCAATCAGGGTCTTTAGGGTCGTGTTTTAAAATTCCAAAATAGAGCAGAGTAAACACATCAGCCATTCCTAACGGTCCCGCAGTATGACCACTACCTGCTTCGGTAAGCATCTCGATAATGCTTTGACGAATGGTATTAGCTTTTAGTTCAAGAGACTGAACTTCTTCTGATGTAAGGTACTGCATAAATATATTTCTAGTATACCAATCTTTCGGTATAGAAAATTTCTAGCCGTTAATAAGTTCTGCAAGATCTGCGTGAGCTTTTTCTGGGTCAGGCTGTAACACTATAGCTGAACCACAAATGAATCGGTCTGCACCAGCTTTGTGTAAACGAGCGATAGTATCGGAATTTACGCTACCATCGATCGTAATTGATTTGTAAGGAAAACGTCTTTTAAGCTCAGCTATTTTATCAATCACATCCTCATCAAACTTTTGACCCTGAGCACCAATCTCACGAATACCCATCAGTTGAATATAATCTGCAAATTCACAGTACTCAGACAAAGTATCGAGAGTAGTATCACCATGAGCACTAATACCGACAGAAACGGCCGTACTCTCAGCGAATATTTTAAAAGCCTCTAACGATAAAGTCTCAACATGGAAAACCAACATGTCTGCACCAGCAATAATCCATTCTCTAGCAGTCTCAATAGGACTCTCCACCATTAGGTCAATCTCGAGTGTGTACTGGTCCAGATACTGTTTGACTGACATTGCTTCACCCAAAGGACTGATCGGCCAAGATACTGCAGAGACAAATTTTCCATCCACCAAATCTAGATGAAATTCTCGGGAAAACTTCAAGGCTTCAGAATATTTAACAACCTCCTCTTTGCTGGCAGGAATAACTGCTGGC
Organism: Minisyncoccota bacterium; assembly: GCA_021129655.1. Classification (GTDB taxonomy): domain Bacteria; phylum Patescibacteriota; class Minisyncoccia; order Phycocordibacterales; family UBA918; genus OLB19. The sequence continues at coordinate 1,627 of JAJOLC010000008.1, read as the reverse complement.
ACTATTGGGGCATAATTCATGATTGCAATTCTTTAGTGATATTTTCTATCTTTCTGTTTCTACGTTGGTATTTTGGGTCAGATAAAGGCTCTGCCTGCAACCATTCCCAAATTACTTTCTTAGTAGTGTCTATATCTACAAACCGAGCACCGATAGACAGAATATTTGAATCATTGTGCTGCCGAGACAGAGCTGGAATTGATTCATCACCGCCGTAAAACACTGCGGCTCTTACGTTCTTGTGCCGATTAGCAACTATCGCCTCCCCTTGCCCAGAACCACCAAAAATAACTGCCTTTGCAGTAGCCGGATAGCTACTAACTTCAGCAGCAGCTAAAGCTATATAGTCAGGAAAATCATCCTTGACACTTAACTCGACAGCACCATGATCAACAATATCGTACCCCTCATCTTTCAACCACTCAGAAACAGCTTCCTTGTGAGAGAATCCGGCGTGGTCTGTTGCGAGATGTATAACCATAATTGTACTAGAACTGAGTTAACTATTAACCTAGATGCTTGGAAGCTGCTGCTACATGTTCTACCAAAGTCTGTGTGTAGCTAGTTTCGTTATCGTACCAACCTAGCACCTTAACAAGATTTCCGCCCACAACTTTAGTGAAAGACAGGTCAGCGATTGAACCGACTCGTGAACCAATAATATCTGAAGACACGATTGGTTCATCTGTGGCTGCAAAAATATTTTTCCATCGGTCTTCGCTGGCTGCTTTTTTTAATATTTCATTTATCTCTTCTACAGAAGTATCTCGTGAAGCAATAAAGGTCACATCGACAATTGAACCAACCGGTACTGGTACTCGTAAGGCGATACCGTCAAACTTCCCATCCAGCTCTGTATGCACTTTAGTGGTCGCAATCGCGGCTCCAGTAGTAGATGGAATTATATTCAAAGCTGCTGCTCTTCCTTTTCTTAAGTCTCCTCTAGCCGGACCATCTACTAATGACTGAGTAGCAGTATAAGCGTGGACGGTATTAAGGATAGCTTTCTCGACTCCGACTGTTTCCTTTAGGATGGCGATTAGTGGACTGGTAGCATTTGTTGTACAAGATGCATTGGAAGAAATGTCACAGGTCGATAACTTATCATCATTCACTCCCATCAAAATAGTCTCTCCTTTTACGCCAGCTGCAGCCGCGTCATCTTTAGCTGGAGCAGAAATAACCACTCGCTTAGCTCCTGCTGCTAGGTGCTTTTTCGAACCTTCAAAAGTAGTGAAGAATCCTGTTGATTCAACTACTATGTCGATTTTCAAATCTGCCCAAGGAAGTTTTTCTGGGTCGCGCTCTTGTAGGAATTTTATTTCCTTACCGTCTACCTTCAAATGCTCACCATCAAACTCAACTGAAAATGGGCTACGCCCGTAAACTGAGTCATACTTAAGTAAATAAGCTAAATTTTCTAGACTGCCTAAATCATTGATTGCCACTACCTCGAAATCAGGGTGACCAAAAGCCGAACGCATGAACGTTCTGCCAATTCTTCCAAAACCATTAATTGCTACACGAACCATACTTAAATATAAAACTTATTAACTACTCATACTATACAAGTAATTTGAATCAGAACATCATTCGTTATCCTCACCTCGTCTTTTGTAAATCAGCC
>JAJOLC010000055.1 GCA_021129655.1 Minisyncoccota bacterium | reverse complement strand
CTGTCGGCTATCAGGTGGCCCATATATTCAACGTAAGGGTGGCCGGTGATGCTATTGAAGATGCTGCAATCAGACAATTTTCAACTAGTAAGTTTCTTTATGGTTCACAGAACATTGAATTTTTAATTAGAATTCAAAATAACGGTAACGTTATGGTAAAACCAAGGGGTCCTCTAGAAATATATAATATGTTAGGAAACCAGGTTGGGACTATGGTTTTTAATGATACTGAGTTGGGCGTGTTCCCTTATTCTACGCGCGAGTTTAGTAATGTAGTATGGGAAGGTGGTTCAATTGGTTTTGGACGCTATGAAGCAATATTAAGCCCTGTGTATGGTGATGCAGGCGCTAAGAAAACTATGTCCAGCACAGCTACTTTTTGGATTTTACCCATGAATATAATTGGTCCGGCCGCTGGTATTCTCGGGTTCTTGCTACTAGTGATATTTATATTTGTACGGATGTACATCCGTCGTTCATTACAGCATCTAAATCATGAAAGGAGAGTAATTCGACGTAAACGAAGTGGTGGCTCATCGGCTACATTACTTTTGACGGTCGTGATGTTAACTGTGACAGCTCTATTCCTGATTGTCTTACTGGCTTTGTTTGCCTAGTGATGGGGTATAATTGAAGTACGTATGAAAGATAATACCTACCATCGTATTCTAAGGATTGCTTCATTGGTGTGCGCCCTTGCCCTCGTATTCGAAAGTGGACTCGTTTATAAAAGTACAGCTGTCATTTCAGCTAATGCTCACTTGTATTTAGCAAATGCTGTCGGAATGTCTGCATCTGTACAGCCAACCGAACTAAACCGTCTAACAGCCGATTTGGCCGCCAGAGAACATGATTTAGCGGCCAGGGAAGCAGCTCTAACAGAAAGGAATATTTCTATCGGATTATCTGACGGATCCAGTTCTAACGACAAGGCAACTTTTGTCTTGGCTGCGATTTTATTTATTCTATTGGTTTTAATTCTCCTTAACTACGCTTTGGATTATTTGAGACTGAAAGAAGAGAGGCCTCCTCGAACTGTGTAGTGTTCAAAAAAACGACCTCACAACAGGTTACAATAGCTAATATGAACTCGGTGTGCAGACAGCATTGGCTGCTAATATTTCGCGTACTACTTTTTATAACTGTTAGTGTAATTTTTTTGCTACCCCACGCTGCCTCAGCCCTGAATATGATGTTTTATAGTGACACTCTTAGCGATTCTGGTCCGGTGGAGTATTCTAATCACACTCTCTCGTTTACTCTCAATACAGCTTTGTCTCCTGGAGCAGCCATTGAAGTTACTCCACCACCTGGGTTTACTGTGCGCTCAACCTCAACCTTTTCTATCAGAAACGTTGAGCTGTATGTTAACGGAACACCTCGAGTGGCCACCACCACAGCTTCGCCCGGTGTAGACATGGTCGAAATAACGACCGGTACCCCTGGTTTCTTTCGTTACACATTGGCTCCAGATGCCAACATTCTATCAGGCAGCAATTTGGAATTGAGAATCGGTGAACATACCAGCGGTTCTATCAGCTACTCTCTCACGCCGGCAACTACGACTGGGAGCACGACTGTAGCCACTTCAACTATCCAAGCTGATGTTGAACCAATATTGAATTCATCAACTCTAGGTGTGCATGAAGTATTATTAGAAATATATGATGGAGGTTTAGTGGCCAAGGAAGAGTTCGTAATATTCTTAAACGAGAAGGTTCATGTGCCAAGTGTTGATACCACTGAGACCGTTCCACCCTATCGTTTTAATCCCGCTCCGACGAGTACTGTTGGTGGTACGACCTTGAATGTTGAGATTTCTTTAGAGACAAATGAATTAGCGATTTGTAGATACGGCACGGTTGCTGGGGTTGCTTTTGGTTTGATGCCAAATGTTTTTAGTAATACTGGGTTTTTATTCCATTCCCAGGTGGTGCCAGTGGCAACTAGTTCTCTGAATCAATATTTTGTTCGCTGTATTGATGATGAGGGGAACTTTAACATAGATGACTTTTTAATTTCTTTTATAGCCAATCCAGCTCCAACCGGTAGTTCTACTTCTGAAGGAGACGTGGACGGTGATGGTACTGGGACAGGAAATAGCGGGGGCGGAGACGGTAGCGGGGGCGGAGGTACTACAGGTGAGTCTGATGGTGAGGAGCCGCTAGAAGGTGGAGACACCGGAGATGGTGGGTCTGGCGGTGGCGGTGGCGGTGGCGGTGGAGGTAATACGGGTAGTACTGCGGGTGGTGGTTTTGAATCTACCGATGCTGCCTATCAGAGTGGTGACGGACGCGTAATTATTTCTGGATATGCCTATCCTAATAGCACCGTCGGTGTTTTAGTTGACGGAAACTTCTTTGATACTACTAGCGCTAGTTCTGATGGTGGATATTCGATTACTTTGGATGAGATAGCAAGAGGAGTATACACATTTGGTGTTTATGCAGAAGGTTCTGATGACGTTCGTTCTTCAACCTTCAGTACGTCATTTACCGTTACTGGTGCCCGTACTTCAGCCTTAAGTAATGTGAACGTATCACCGTCTGTCTTAGTGGAACCCGACCCGGTAGACCCAGGCGACACTATTACTGTCTCTGGCTACGCATTGCCAGATTCTAGTATTACTATCCAGAATGCTGTGATTAACAGCACATCACCTAAAGAGTACTTCTCTGTGTCAGATAGTTCTGGGCGCTGGTCCACTACAATTGATACTGCTGGTTTTAAAGTGGGTACTTATCAAATACGGGCCAAGGCCGAGCAGGTGGGGGGACAGACGACTCACTACTCTGAGTACATGTTTTATGGTGTTGGTGAAGAAGCTGACGTTCCTCTTAACGCCGACTTAAACCGCGACGGTAGTGTGAATCTGATCGATTTCTCAATTCTTTTATTCTGGTGGGGTGGTGACGGAGGAGATTCAGACCCACCAGCTGATATCAATCGCGACGGGGGCGTAAGTCTTATCGACTTCTCTATACTCCTCTTTAACTGGACAGGATAGCTAGGTTGCTGCTCATGAAGAGTTAAAGTGTCTCGCGTCAGCTCGCTTTGCGTAGAATTAAATTTGTATCAATTTAAGCAGGACAAAGCTGTGGGTAAATAGATTTTTATCTGACCGTAAGCTATATAATATTAGTATATGTCCTTTCTTCAGAGGTTAAAGGGTCAGGGAGTACGAGGCGGCGACGGCTCGCTTCAGTCTGATGCCGAAGAAACAGCAGCTGACAAAGTTGCACAACTTCATGTGGACGTTTACCAGACGGAACGCATGATTGTTATCTATGCACAGTCAGCCGGAGCCGATATGAACGACGTTCATGTCTCTATTGAAGGTGATGCTGATATTGTTTTGATTGAAGGAAAACGTATTCGACCAGAATACATCGTCTTTCCAAAGAAGGTAATTAGAGGAAATTTCGTGGCAGAAGAATGTGTCTGGGGGGACTTCTACCGTCGAATTATTTTACCTGAGAGTGTAAATATTGATAAAGCTGAAGCTAAGATTAAGAACGGTGTTCTTATCTTAGTCTTGCCACTATTGAAACCAGGCGAGAAGGAGAAGGTAAAATTAAAAGTCACCGGTGGCCGCGGAGTGAAGAAGAAGTAGGTTGGATGATTCGATTCTGTTCTTAAAATATGTTGCACTTTTCACAAAAAACTTTCCATTCAATATTCACACTGCTAGTGTTTGGTATTTTGTTATTACTCCCTAATGCTTTTGTTCACGCTGCAGATCTGTCAGTTTCTCCTAGCACAGGAACATATTCCTCAGGCCAAACCTTCACTGTAACAGTCAGAGCGGTGCCTGGCGGTGACAATATAAATGCAGTCGAAGCCTCAATGAAATTTGATCCAGCTGTTTTGTCAGTTATCAGTATCAGTAAGGACGGCTCGGCCTTTTCTCTTTGGACTACAGAGCCAACCTTCTCTAATAGTGCTGGAACTATCGAGTTTGGTGGTGGTAGTCCGACTCCATTTACGACCACATCTAACTTACTGACGATTACTTTTAGGACAGTGGCAGAAGGAACTGGAGCCGTGACCTTCTCTGGCGCATCAGTACTGGCTGCAGATGGTAGAGGTACAGATGTATTTAGCGGTTCTACTAGTGGTACCTATACTGTTTCAGCTGCCAGTACGCCAACGCCGACTCCAACCCCTGAACCTACCCCAACCTCAGAGCCTGAGACAGATAACAATTCTAGTGAAGAAGCCATCATCTTCGGAGATCCTCCTAGGCCGCCTGAAATTGGTTCAGCTGTCTTCCTGGACCAGAATATTTGGTATAGCGCAACCGAAGGTCTCTTCACTTGGACACTACCTTTTGATGTGAATGCTATTGCGGTTGAGATATCGACAGACGAAGATAATAAACCTGAAGAGCACGAAGATGCAATTATAGACCCTCCTGTTGAGGAATTTATGGTCACAAAAGATATTGTGAAAGACGGTGTTCAATACGTGAGTATCAATTTCCAAAACCAAGTTGGATGGGGAGCAGTAACAAACAGAAAACTACAAATCGATACCACTCCACCTGAACCATTTGCTATTAATGTGAGAGCCGGTACATCAAAGGACTCATTCCCACTTTTGAATTTCGAGGCTGAGGATAAGACTTCCGGTATTGAATATTACGACATGACTGTCGCCGATAATGAACCTATCAGAGTTACTCCTGATGAAGCACGGATTGGTTATCTCCTTAAAGACTTAGAAGATGGAACCTACACAGTGAAGGTTGTTGCGACTGATAGAGCCGGCAATATTCGCGAAAGTAGCGTCGCTGTGTTAATCACCGCTGGATGGATAAAGCCAGCAGAAATAGTCGATGAGGGTTCCTTCTGGGACTTCCTGACAGCTGTTAACTTGTTCATCTTCTTCCTAATGGTAATTATCATTCTGCAGATTGTTTATTACTGGTATGAACACAAGAGTTTGAAACTCAGAGAAGAGAAACTACGCCGAGAAACCCGTGAAATTCAAGACCAGATGGAGAAGATTTTCTCTGCCTTGCGTGATGAAATTTATGACCAAGTCAATTCAATTACCAAGCGAAAACGGCTTTCTGCCAAGGAGAAAGAAGCTGTTGAATCTCTAACTCAAGCCCTCGAAGTGTCTGAAACTTTAATTGAGAAAGAGATTAGTGACGTGAAATCAATCCTAAAGTAGCGTGAACAAAGGCCGGAACGGCCTATTTGAATGCATCGCAAGTAAATCCCCCTTTCCTAAGGGGGATTTCTCCGCGGGTAGAAACCTGTCTCTGTAATAGAAGTCATCATCAGAAAAGGCTCTATTGCTCGCCCTAATTTTTAAAGAAG
>JAJOLC010000056.1 GCA_021129655.1 Minisyncoccota bacterium | reverse complement strand
TGAGGTATCTTTACCAGCAGCAGCCTTCTTGTTTGGGCCAGCCCTACTTGGTTTTATCGGGTTACGCAGAGAAAGCCAAAAAATACCAACTACATAAAATTAGTATCAATAACCAACTAAAATTGTTCTTTGTTGCCTCTTAGCATTAGCTAAGAGGCAATTTTTATTATTAACGATTTTAAGACGTTCTTAAATAAAATATTCCGAAACTCAAGATACCAGAATCATTGTCATTATTAAAAAACCAAAAGTAATAGCTGTCACTGAATACCAAATATTTCCATAGTGACTTAGATTACCGTGAATTCTAGGGAGTAAATAACTAGCTGCCAAAAACAATATGTTACCAGCTGCTAATCCGACCAGTATCCATGTATATTCTGCAAAACCCGCGGATAAAGTCATCACCAACAAAGTTCCGAGCAGGATTATGCTGGCTGAAATTAAATTCAAAAGCACTGCTCGTTTCTTGGTGTATCCTGCTCTTAACAATACTCCAAACTCAACAATCTCTTGTGGTACTTCATGCATAGCTAAGGCAAGAGCAGTTGTAACTCCCAGTGCTGGATCCATTAAAAATGCTCCACCGAGCACAATCCCATCAGCAAAATATGAACACCATCCCCTATCAAAACCAATGCTGCTGCTCCCTTTCTATCACAATCATCGAACTCAGAATTGTGATATTTCTTATGAAGTTTGTGGGCCAGTACATAAAAAGACAGAAAGCCAATCATTATAATTGTCCCTCCCCATTGCGGTGAAGCCTCGGTGACCTCTGGAATAAGTTCATTGAGAACCAGACTTAGAAAAACCCCGACCGCTACTGGTACGATGTACTTCTCAATCCCCACTAGTCGCTTATCTTGACCATAGAAAAATACACCAAGCACCGATGCTAATGCAACCAACGCTGCTAATCCTAAAGCTTCTAATATCATGTATGTTTACAATAAAAGCACCTGTAGCGCAATTCAAAACTGACACAATAAAAGGAGGATACATAGAAATGTATCCTCCAGATTAAAATTTAAGAACCAAATAAAAAGATAGCCTAGTCGATAATGATGCGTGGAGTATCATCCAATTCACACACAACCACTTGATTTTTACCAGCCTCCTTCGCTTGTCCTAGAGCGTAATCAGCCTGACTGATCAGATCATGACTATCAATTTGATAATTTGTATAAGAAACTCCAATACTAACTGAGATGCTACTAACTCCAGCAAACATTATGTTGGCTACAGCAGCGCGTACCAGCTCAGCTAATTCTTCAACTTTTTCTAAAGTCACGTTAGGTAGCACGACAATAAACTCTTCGCCGCCCCAACGGCAGACAACGTCGGATTCACGTGGCAAGCTGTCTTCAATAGTACGGGACAAAGCTTTTAATACATCATCCCCTACATTATGACCATGACTATCATTGATTAGTTTAAAATTATCAGCATCAATCATCATCAGACCTAAACCGCTCATACCGGTGTTTTTCCGTCGATCTTCCTCATTCTCTTCCGGCAACAAATTAAGCAGGTTTTTGTAGACAGGCTCAAAGCCACGTCGGTTCATCAAGCCAGTCAAGTGATCAACATCGGCCAGCTTCGCTTGCTCTGTCAATTCCTTATTGGTTTCAATGAGGCCACATACTTTTTTATCAAGACTGGCGTTAGTCTTACTTTGTCGCTTAATCACCGATGTTAACAACATGGTTAGCAATAATAGTAAAAAAATCAACACCCCCAATGCACTTGCTAAAATGATTTCGAACTCGAACTTAGTGAATAACTCACTCATCTTCCTTCCCCCTTTAAAGAACAGATTAACTTTTTTATTATGGCAATAATAGAGCCTTTTGTCAAGGCTATATTAGTCTGTTTTATGAAGTGTTTAGCCTGACACAGTCGGCAATCCTGCTTGATTCCAAGCATTAATACCACCCTGCAAATCATAGAAAGACTCAAATCCTAATTCCTCCATAATATTAACTGTCTGCCCAGACCGATTTCCGCTGCGACAGTATATTAGATAATTCTTACTCTTATCAAGCTTGCTCAGCTGCTGCTTAAAGTCGTTCGCATAAAAATCTATTAACGTAGCATCTTCAGTGACACGCTGCTCTTTATACTCCCCCAGTGTCCGCACGTCCAAGACCACAAAGTCTCCACTTTGTATTTTACGACTGAAGCCGGCCGCTGAAAGGAGACCCTTAAATCCAAAAGCCTCTTCACCAGTCGTCATTTCGTTTGACTTAGTACCACTATCGGCCTGAACGAGTAAAAACAAACCACCTAATGCCACAACACCGACAGCCAAAAGAATAAGAATATTTTTCATGTCTAGCAGTATATCACCGGTCTCGATTTTAGTATATTTGTGGCCAGGGAGTAGCTTGCTCTGCTTTACAAAACACAAGCCTGAAAATCCTGAACTTATACAGAACGAGGTTACATCATTCAATTTTGTTAGAGATTTAGGCTTTTTAACTCCAGAGGTAATCTACAGCACGGATACCAGCTTCAGTACTAGCTACGTATCTGGAACATCAGTATTTAGAGTACTGGAGCTGTTACATAAGGAAAATGACATTAAGACAATTTCACACATATTGAATTTGCTATGTAAAAGTTTGAATAAAATCCACAATAATACTGATTTATTAAACCTCCCACAAACACAGAAGTATGACATCGAGACAAAGATTGGTGAAGTTTGTGATTTTCTTAAGGAAGAAAATGAGGGCCTAGCAAATGAGATAGAGGAAAGAATTCCGAAGATTGCAAAGGTTTTCGAGGAAGCAAAAACTCTTTTTTCGACAGAACTCCAAAGAATTACATCATTCCAGGTGTAGCTGAATCAAGCATTGATGCAACTTATTTGAGATCACTAGAACAAAGTGACATATTGTACTTTGATTTTACTTCTACAGGAGATTTAACTTTTGAATGCGATGACTACGTCAGCCTGCTTTTTCACTATTATGTGACCGATGACTTGAGAAAAACGTTGCTAGAAAAATATTCCATTGACTTAAGTTCACGAGAAAACGTAGTATGTACTTTTGTACGCCTATCTAGGTTTTGGGTACGTCGTGCGTACTATAAGAAAGTTCATCCAGAAGCATACCAAAAGAGGTATCTTTATGAAAATTTCAACTATTACCAAGAGAAGATGTTTGAGTATACTGATAAAATGATCCGAGTAATTTAAATAAAAATATGAAAACACAAGAATTAGTACCAGGAGAATGGGGAGGCAATTTTGGTGTTGCACAGAGAATTTTGATTGTGAACCCAGACGAGAGAGTTCTCGCAATGAGAAGGTCTGAAACAGCACCATCACGCCCGTTGTGGTGGGACATTCCAGGAGGTGTGCTAGAGCATGGAGAAGATACTATGGAAGGAGTCCTACGAGAACTTGAAGAAGAAGCCGGTATCACTAGAGACAAGGTTAGTATATCGATATTAGATATTGGATCAGGGTTCAATGATAAGGATGAATATTGGGTAACAGCTTGCTATACAGCTGAAGTTGACAGCTCGGAGGTGAAACTCAGTTTTGAGCATTCTGAGTACAAATGGGTCACGCCTAGTGAATTTCTTGAGATGAAGACCTCTCCTCGCATTAAACAGTTTTTAAACAAATTAATCGAATCTAATTCTTAACCTCTTTTGTTTTGAACAGAAAAGAAAGAGTATTCTAAGATACATCACCAAGGACATCCCTATATTCTTCAATTAAACCCTCCGCGTGTCGACACCAAGAGAAGCTGTCTCTAACACTCTGCTGAAGATCTGATGGGTATGTGTAGTCATTTGAGTCCATAAACTTCGTAAACTTATCCAGTAGATCTTGATAATTACCTGGCTCAAACAAATAGCCATTTTGCCCTTCTTTAACCACATCAGAATGACCTCCTGCATTAGATGCAATTATTGGTACCCCGAGACAATTTCCAACAAGAGGCATTAATCCAAAATGTTCGTACCTTGACGGACAAATTATTAAGTTGGCCTCTTCGTTAATTTTCTCAAAGAGTTTATCAGTCGGAACAAACTCTAAATTAGAAATATTTTTAGGAACCAAAAAGTCTCCTTCCTCTCTCCCCACGGAAACAAACCGATACTGCGGATTCTCAGTAGCAAGTTGTACAAACAAGTCATATCCTTTTGCTGTGTTTTTTCTGCCGACAAAGAAGATTTTGTTTCTTTTTCTTTCTCCTTGTACCTTAAAGCATCTGGATCCCGGCTTTATATATAAAATTCTAGTATCAGGGAGATGTTCTGACACTTGTTTGAATTCGTCTCTTGAATACGCACACCATATTGCTTTTTGAGCCAAACTCAGCTCTGCTTCTAACACGAGCTTTGGACTTGGTTGAACTCTGTATTTATTCCACGAAAGCGCGTGAGAGAAGTAGAATATACTCTTGTCTTCTCCATGCCTAAATATTTTATCAACCCAAGGCTCTGACACCCAATAGTGAGAAATAATGAAATCATGATCTTGGATTAAGTCGACAGGAAAATCATGTTCTTTACATGCAAGATATGTCTGTTCACGACTCATACGAACCTCATTACCAGCCTGCACTGTGTGTAAGAACACATTCCTTGATATCTTAGTCACAGACTTATCAGTTGATCTGGATCTTCTGACAAAAACATTAACCTCATCAACAAGAGAACTCATCGCTTCAACACTTTCTCTTATAAAGGGATTCATACCGCTTCCCTCAGCGTCTTGAATGTCCCAAGGTCTAGAATAGGGTGCTAAAATAACAACTTTCATACAATTATAATTCCTTAGCTACACGACGAAAACGATCTATTACTTCTTGGCAAAGTTCTTGAGTATGTGACAAAGACAAGAACCAACAATGAGGAGGCATTCTTACATATATACCGTGTTTGAAGCACAATTTATAAAACCTATGTATGTCGATAGTCTCCGAATCAAATTTCATGACCGGCATTGTGGCATGACCACTTAATGATATAGGTATTCCATGCTCCATAAACATTTTATTAAAAGCATTTATGAAATTAATACCTTTTGATTCTAGCTCTAATGCCAGGTCTCTTTCCTGTGAAAGGTTAAACAAATATTCGAATACATGCAGAGACATTGGAGACCCCCAATAACTACCAATTAATCTTGTTCCTTGGACAGATTCTCCAATCTTCTTATCTGACAGCATAATCGACAAAGGAAGGCCGCCAGCACAAGCTTTTCCAAGTAATACAATATCTGCATCTACACCGTATACATCACGACCATACGCAAACCCACATCGCATAGTTGTCTTAATCTCATCAAAAACCAATAAGAAGCCGTGCTTTTGAGACAGAGCCTTAATCTTAATCAGCACATCTCGAGTTTTTTCCACCTTCAAGGGAGTTTCCAATATTACACATGCTAATTGATCTGCTTGTTTCTCAATCTCAGAATAAATATCATCTGCCGCATGTTTCAGTGAGGAGGAATATTTTGTTGCTTGGTTAATAACACCAGAGGCCTCAGGCTGAGCCCAATCGTGCCAACCATGATATCCAAGAAACAAC
>JAJOLC010000042.1 GCA_021129655.1 Minisyncoccota bacterium | reverse complement strand
ATATGTTCAAATTTAGCTTCATCTGTGTCGTCTAGATCATCTTCACTTTGAGTTTCATCAGGGGCATCTTTTTTTCCAGAACGGAGAGTAATTCCAAGCATTATTAAAATCAAACCTAATGCCAAAATTCCAATACCTGTAACAGTATTGTAAGAGCCATCGGATGATTCAATAATTGTCTGACTCCGTACGACTTCATCATCACTTGCATCAATCGGACTAAACGCTTCGGCTGTCTTTATAAAAGAAAAGGGATTACTTTGAGCGACAATTTCTCCCGCATTATCAGTTATAGCTACATACACATCATGTCTTCCATCCTCAAGCTCCTTGTTAAAGGTGTACACAAACGAACCATCAGAATCAGTTTTAATAGTAACCACAGTTGGCGCACTAAATATATATAGAGTTACAAAACTATTAGGCAATGCTCTACCTCGAACCTCTGTCTTCAATGCTGAAACTCCACCAGTCTCTACGACCGGCACGACAGCGATAACGTCATCGATTTTCATCACATTATCACGCACCAACCCTATAGAATCCTTCGGTGACTCAAAGTGAATCACAGCTTCAGGCGCTTCATTCAAAGGATTAAAACCCTTCACAATTTCAACCCCGTCGGAAACACCATCATTATCAGTATCAGCGACCTCTGGGTCTGTATCGTATAAATTAATTTCATCAAAATCTGAAATACCATCTTCATCAGTATCCGTTGATGTCTTACCACCACTTCGTTCCTTCCTTATTTGTTCAAAAGTATCAATTCTATTTTCAAAATTTGAGAATCGCTCTAGTAGTTCATCATTAATATCGTCAGATATATCACGAATACTCTCATTCTGAAGAGCTTCAAGAATAATCTTCTGATGCTCCTCTCCCAACGCCTCCCGAGCAGATTGAATCAATATCTCATCTCCTGACTGCTGCGCAACAGCATATCTTTTAAGTAGCTCATTGATGTTCTCAGAGCTGTATTCAATCAGCTTCTCAGTCTCTCTAGACACATCTTCTCTCAGGATAGACGCCTCGAAGTTGGCGTCGCTCGCATCTAACCAAGGCCTATCTTGCTGTGCTGGACTTTTAACATGCTCAGTATCGGCAACTTCAGAGCCGGGGACTACCTTTAAAATATCATTCAAGCTATGTCCAATAGTCGAAGTATCGTTCTTTACGTGCAAGACTAAAGATTCGGTCTTTATCTTCTCACCATCATGTTTTGAGACTGCGAAAAATTCGTACTTGCCGTTAGGTATATTGTTTGAATCAAATTCAAATACCCACTTACCAGAGCGCTTCACAGCCAATTCAACAAACCTTGAATCTAATGACTGAACTGGCCTTAGGTGCAACTCAACGTACTGAAGATTGTCTGAAACATTAACACCTATTTTTTCATAGCCAGAAAGAATAATGTCTGAGTGTGAAAATAGCGAAAAAATCAGCTTCTTCTCCTTATCAAATTCAGTCTTGATTTCTGTAGGTGAACCATTTTCAACCTGCACAATCGGTAGTTCTTCATCCTTCTTTTCGTCTATCTTCTCTTCTTCTGCGGGTAATTCTTCCAGAGCAAGCTCATTCTCAGACGTGTACTGCCCGATATGAAATTCTTCAGTAGAAAAGGAAAAACTACTATCATCGTTCTCTGGAGCAACAAAAATCCTTAACGTATAGTACCCTTCTGGATAGCGATGGGGATCAATTGTAGTTTTGTACTTATTATCAAGTATGCTGTGTGTTTCTACGTCAAAAAAACCAGTCTGCCCTGTTTTTACAAGATAAGGGGTAACTTTTTCCGCATGAGAAACATAGAACTTCACATCAATCTCCTTAAGGATTTGCTGAGGAGGATTAGATAAAAAATCATACTCAGAGGAAGGAATTACCTCATGAACAGTCCCTGTAGTCTCTGATGTTGTTGACACAATAGTAGCGACATTGCTAGATGTAGTGGCAAAAGACGCTGCCGAGAGAGTTGTGCCTATCAAAATAAAACAAAGTCCAGCTACTGTCGCTATTCTATACATGGATTCCTGTAGGTGCACCTTGTATTCTTCACCTATAACTAATGACTTTTCAACCGTACGCTGGCTCATGTTTGTAGGTAAAATCACATTACCAGTACCTGCTCTCCTTGATTTTGAGTCAGTTGTTTTCTTCGATGATGTTTTTAATTTCTTAACTGGTATTTTCTTAGAAGCAACACGCTTAGCTTTTACCCTCTTTTCAGAAACCTTAACAGACAGCTTTTTAGCCGAAGCTTTTTTAGCTCTCGTGAGTGATTTCTTCTTAGTTAAAGGAACTTTAGGGGTTATCGGTTTCTTAACTGCCATATTCTAATTATACATTACACACCTTAGCCTAAATGAGGCTACTGTCGATAAATCATTTAGGTTTAGTCAGGGTCTCAATAGTTTCAATTAATTCTGAGAGGTCTGTCATTGCTTTTACGTAAAAACCAACAGCTCCTAGGTCGGCAGCTTTCCTTCTATCCTCTTGACCATCACGATTAGAGAATACTATGACAGGAATATCTTTCAAAGCTTCATCTGCTTTAACTTCCTTCAGCACCTCAAATCCACTTTTTCCTGGGAGCATGAGATCCAGAATGAGTATGTCTGGATTAAACTGATGCATAGCCTCAACCGCAAGCTGACCGTCACTACTGAATTCATATGGAAATGATGATTTGTCCAGTCTGATTGAAAGCAGGTTTCTTAGTAAGGGATCATCTTCCACTACATAAACTCTAATACCGGTAGAAGTGGTGGATGCTTCAATAGGACTAATGTCTATTGATGTGCTGCCGGCAAAATTGTCTGTAGCCTCAAACACCGCATTCATTTTTTGCAGCACTGACTGATTATCTTCACCTGGAGTTACGTAATCAGTTGCGCCAAGTTCTAATGCTTTTTGAATTTTATCTGAGTCATCTTCTGTCAGAATGAAAATTGGTATTGCACTGGTAAGAATTCCTGTTTTCAAAACACGAAGTGTAGTTTGGCACTTATGAGCCTCGTCAAGATGATTTACAAGAATAAAATCAATTTTGAGATCGTCTATAATATTGTTAGTGAAAGAGTCACAATCGGTCTTATGAATAGACATCTTATGCTCTCTCAATAGTTGTTCTAGGCCTTGAATTTGGGAATTTTCCTCACCAACAATGAGAATATTCTTACTTGTAAGTATTGACATTATTAAATAATAGCACTCTTTGTCACCCAAACTCCTAGGTACTCACAGAAAATCTATTTGCTTTTCTCATCAACTGAGTCTTCCAGATACTTGATTTCATCTCTCAAAATAGCAGCTGTTTCGAAATCCAGTATTCCAACAGCACTTTCCATCTGTCGTTTCTTTTCCTTCATTACCTTCTTAGGATTTTTCTTAAAGAGCTCCATGTCAACTTTCAGTAATGTTTCTACGGTCTCGTCATGCTCAGAGTGCATTTGATCGGCGATTGATTTAATTTCCTTCTTGATGCTCCGTGGAGTTATTTTATGCTTTTTGTTATATTCAAGCTGAATCACACGCCGTCTATTTGTCTCTCCCACCGCCTTTTCAAGTGAATTCGTCATATTGTCCGCATACAGCACAACTCGTCCATAAACATTGCGAGCTGCTCTACCAATAGTTTGAACTAAGGCTGTCTCACTTCTCAGGAACCCTTCTTTGTCTGCATCTAAAATAGCCACCAGCCCAACTTCTGGTAAATCGAGACCTTCTCTTAGTAAGTTAACTCCAACCAAGCAATCGAAAACCCCTTTTCTAAAATCAGTCAAAATCTCGATTCTTTCAATTGTTTTTACATCACTATGGATGTACTTAGTCTTAATATTCTTATGATCAAGAAATTCAGCTAAGTCCTCAGCCATACGCTTAGTTAGAGTGGTTACCAGGACCCTTGCCCCACCTTTAATAACCTTCTCAGATTCAGTAATAAAATCCTTGATTTGGCCAGGATAATCACCCTTCTCAACAATTGGACGAATGTCAATCTCTGGATCAACTAGGCCAGTCGGTCGAATAATCTGCTCTATCGGCTCTTGATTGGATTCTTCCAGAGCTGCAAATTCGAATTTACCTGGTGTTGCTGTGGTGTATATCTGTTGACCTACATTTTTTTTAAATTCCTCAAATCGCAAAGGTCGGTTGTCTACGGCAGAAGGTAATCTAAAACCATACTCAACAAGATTATCTTTTCTGGAGCGATCACCTGCATACATACCGTTTAACTGTGGAATGGTTACGTGTGATTCGTCAATAACAGTCAGGAAATCAGGAGTTCCATCTTCCTTACGGGGAAAATACGAAAGCAGAGTATACGGTGCTTCTCCAGAAGCCCTGCGATCAAAATGACGTGAGTAATTCTCAATTCCATTACAATAGCCAACTTCACGCATAAGAGCTAGGTCATGCAGAGTTCTGCGCCTCAAGCGTTCGTACTCAATCACCTTCCCATCTTTCTTAAACTTTGCTAGCTGTTTTTTTAACTCCACCTGAATGTCCGCAATCGCCAGCTTACGTTCGGCTTCAGGTGTTACAAAATGCTTAGCCGGGAATAGAAAGAACACTTCAGGTTCGGAGATTATCTCCCGAGTCACTTCGTCAATTTTAGTAATTCTAGAAATTACGGCGCCAGTGAAATCTAGTTTGTATATAACTCTTTCATTAGTAGGCATTACCTCAATTGTATTGCCAATCGCCCTAAATGTAGCAGGTGTTAGATCAGCGTTTGTTCTTTCAAACTGCATATCGATGAGCATTCTCAACATCTCTCCCCTAGTAGCCTCAAAACCAACAGAAATTTCCATCAACTTACTCTTATATTGTTTTGGAGAACCAAGGCCGTATATACAAGAAACAGACGCGACTATAATCACATCTTCTCTAGTAAGGAGAGCCTGGGTGCTGGCATGTCGCAGCCTGTCTATCTCTTCATTAATTTGAGCCTCCTTTTCAATGTACGTATCACTGGTAGACATGTACGCTTCTGGTTGATAGTAGTCGTAGTAAGAAACAAAGTAGTGCACAGCATTATTAGGAAAAAAATCACGATATTCTTGAGCTAGTTGAGCCGCTAGAGTTTTGTTGTGAGCAATAACTAAAGTGGGTTTTTGAATTTGCTGTATTACGTTTGCAGCAGTAAAGGTTTTACCAGAACCAGTCACACCCAAGAGAGTCTGGGACTGCTGTCCAGATTTAATTCCATTAACTAGAGCTTCAATAGCCTGAGGTTGGTCACCAGCTGGTGTTTTGTCAGTACTTAGTTCAAATTTCACGCTTGTAACTATACCTCGGGATTAAGAATATAAAAAGCTATACTATAATGGTTCCCTGTCGGAATTAGCAATAAAAAACCGACCGGAATAATTTCCGGTCGGTTATCTGTACACTGATGAACTCAGTCTAAATTTCCTAGACTGCTCAGAAGTAGCATCCATTAATTCCTGAGTTAATGTGTCGCATTCAACAGACATTGGTAAAACATACGTGATGGTTTGATTAACTTTCCTTACCACCTTGTCATGACTTCCCCCCATGGTAAGCATGTTATGCAATCTGTCGATACACTTTATTGTCATAGCTTTTAATCCACCATGCCTAACTCTCTCGAAGATTGCTTTGTCATGCTCTTCACTAGTCTTAAAATCCTTAGATAAGGGCTTGCTGACGGCTCTAACATAATTCCTAACAATCCTGTTGTAATCACGTTCAATCCTAATCAATGGCCACTCACCAGGGTGGTCTTCATGCATATCATG
>JAJOLC010000034.1 GCA_021129655.1 Minisyncoccota bacterium | reverse complement strand
GAGCTGAATGACAGAGTCATTAAGGTTAAAACAGCTATTTCTGATTATGAAGGAAAGGCAGTTCTAAATTTCAGATTTGCCTGCGATGAGATGGCTACCTTAGATAAGAATACACATTCTGATTATTCAGAAGAGGTGCCTGTCACTACAATAAATAGTTTTTCCAAAAAAAGAGGAATTGAATCAGTCGATTTTATAAAAATAGATACAGAAGGATTTGAGAAAGAGGTTTTGGCAGGACTTGGACAACTTAAGCCAAAATATGTTCAATTAGAATTTAATATAAACCACCTACAAAGAGACCATACTTTTTTGGAGATATCTAGATTATTGCCTGGCTATGTTTTTTATCGATTATTACCAAATGGTTGGTTAAAAATTGATCCAGCAAAATACTTAAGTAACATTTATATCTTCTCAAATATTATTGCAGTAAGAAATGATGTTAACTAGATGTAAATACATGTTACTGGTTTGTGGTTGGGGTGGGTTGTTGTTTAGCTTATATATTACAACATCCTCGTCATTCTTTTGGTCGCATGATTATTTTGTTTTTTTGAAATAAAAACACCATCCGCCCTTGCTATACTAAAAACATGGTGAAAAGTATTTTGGGTATTATTATTAGTATTTTGTTGGCTGGTGGTGGGGCTGCTGGCTATAAAGTGATTCGAGATAATGGAGCTGATATTTTTGAGTCTAGTGTTCATCTGGTTGAGTATGTTGTCGATGGAGATACTCTCGAAATAGAAAATGACATTAGGTTGAGATTGATTGGTGTCGATACCCCAGAGCGTGACCAGTGTGGTTTTACTGAAGCCAGACTATTTCTAAAAGAAATGGTGGACGGGAAGCATATCAGAATAGAAAAAGATATTAGTGGTTCAGACCTTTATGATCGCTTGCTTCGGTATGTGTACTTACCGTCAGATGATGTTCAAGATGATGATGTCTTTATCAATGAAGCTCTTCTGCGGGCTGGCCATGCTCGCACTTTGGCTGTTGCACCAGACAATCGTTATCGTTATCTATTTTCGGCTGCACAAGAAGAAGCTAAGCGAGATAAGAAAGGTATGTGGGGTAAGTGTCCTGGTTTAGAAACTAAGGAGGAGCGACAAGCTGACAGTCAGCCAACTGATACTCAGTGTACGATCAAAGGTAACATCTCAGAAAAATCATTCGGACGTACTTATTTCGTAGAAGGTTGTGCCAACTACAATCGGGTGAAGGTAGATATTGGTAAAGGTGAAAAATATTTCTGTACAGAAGAAGAGGCTGAGGAGGCCGGTTTTGAGCGAGCAGGATCTTGCAGTAAGGCCCTATAATTTTTTATGATAAACACAGTAATTATTTTTGGGATTGGATTAGTGATTGGAGTACTAGTTGGTTGGCTTGTAGCCTCAAAACAAAAAAAGAACTTTTCGAGAATTTGTTAGTGAAGACTTATTACTTACAAAAGCTGCTCGGGCTGCCGTTGCCGAGCGTACCAGCAAGCGCTTAAACAAAATAATGTCTACCGTTGAACGTGATGGAAGAATCACCAATGATGGAGTGGAAGAACTGTTTTGTATTAGTGATAGAACAGCCTCTACTTATTTAAGTAAGTTAAAAAAGGCTGGCAGATTACAACGACAAGGTTCAGGCAGAGGGACCTATTACACCAAGCTAAAATAGCCTAATCCCGCAATTACCCCGCCAAATTGCGCGATTAAGCGTTTATATACAAGCAGGGAATAGTAAACTTTATAAAGCTTGCATAACTTTATAAAGTTATGCTACACTTGCTTTGTTATGGAATTCCATAAAAAACTACAATTAATTCTCAAATATAGTGAAGTGACACAAACACAACTTGCAGCAATGCTTGATGTTTCTTTCCCGACATTAAATAGTTGGATAAATAAAAAGAGCCGTCCACGTAAAGGGGGCTTATTTAAAATTGATGCTTTGTATATTGAGTATGTTGGCAGCCTTGAAGTTGATGATGTGGTTTTTGCTCAGAAGCAAAAACAACTTGCCTTGCTCAAAAAACAGTACTCAAACCCTTTTGATTATATTATGTCACGAAATGACATCTACGATTTCTTCCTATTGGAAATGACATACCACACCAATGGTATTGAAGGGAGTACTTTTAATGAGCCAGAAGTCAAAGCAGTTCTATTTGATGATGTGACCATTCCTAATAGAACAGTTCTTGAGCATCAAGAAGCAAAAAATCATCAAGCAGCTCTTGGTTTTGTAATGAGGTGGATTCGAGAAGAGAATGGAAAAATAACAGAATCATTGATTAAAAGAGCTCACGAGATTTTGATGAACGGCATCATGCATAATGCTGGACAATATCGAACCCACAAAGTCCGTATAGTTGGTTCACATATGACAACTAAGAATCCCTTAAAGATTGAAGAAGACATGAAAGAGTTTGTGAAGGCTTGTAATGTGGTTCCAGAAGATGCTGTCTTCCATATTGCAAAGACGCATGCTCAATTTGAACTAATCCATCCATTTTCTGATGGAAACGGACGGGTCGGTCGACTGTTGATGCTGGTCCAGGCATTCCAAAACAATCTTGCTCCAGTATTGATCAAAAAAGAAAAAAAGCTTGCCTACTATAATTATCTGCAAGAATCTCAGGTCAATGAGAATCATCTCCCTTTGACTTCATTTATTTATGATGCCCTTTTTCATGGGTATGGATTATTGAAGTAATGATCAGAAGCTTAATCTTTTATGATAAAGTAGTATTTATGAAATCTCTAAAAGAGCAGTTTATCTGGCATGTGGTGGGTGAGGCTGTAAAGCGTGCACCGGCGGGACAGGTGCCGCGAATTATGGATTTGGGTTGCGGAACAGCCTCTTACGTCCCTTCATTAATGGAAAAATTTCCAGATTTTGAATATGTTGGAGTTGAGCCTATCGCCAGCTCATTTGCCGCCGCCGAGGAGAATCTTGCAAACATACCCAGTGCTAAAGCTCATTTTCAACTTGCCTATGACTCTGTACCAGACGAAAAAGAAAATTCTTTTGATTTAGTTTTCTCTCTCAGTGTGCTTGAGCATGTAAAACATCTAGATTCATTTATTTCACTGTCTGCGAAGTATGTAAAGACAGGTGGTCTTTTGGTACATCGGTACGACCTGGGGCATGCACTCCATACTCATTCGTTGAAAGAAAAACTTCATGTCTTTTTAGGAAACTATATTCCCAATGTCCTACCTGAGCGACAGTTTGTCAGGTATGTTCCAGAACCAGAGGTGCGTGTTTTGTACGAAAAGAATAATCTAAAACCAATAGACACTACATATCATCAGGCTCCGAATCATAAACATTTCGAAAAGTTCTTTAAGGACTCAGATACCACAGCAGTGGACGATTTGTTTGCGTGGGAAATGAAGTACCAATCAGAGTTTAAGACGCTACCAGTAGTGGAAAGAGAAAAATTATTCCCAGCGGTGGCTGTGTGGGGTGAGAAGAGGTAGATAGAAAGGCCGGCGCGAAGCGCCGGCTTTTTTTTGTTGTCTATACCTCTTATTATTCTGCCCGTCTAGGGATTCTCAAACCTTCTAGCATGGTATTATGGCTGCCATATGAAAGATATTATGAAAGTAGTGGTGTATGCAGGGCTGTTTGCAGTGCCTTTTCTCACCCTTTATGTAGCGAATGATTATTTCTTCCCCTATATTACTGGTAAAAACTTTGGGTTTAGAATAATCATTGATGTGGTATTTGCAGCTTGGGTAATTCTTGCTCTCTATGAGGTTAAGTACCGACCAAAGATTTCCGGCATAGTCTGGAGCTTTGGTGCATTGCTAGTCATTATGTTTTTTGCCAATTTATTTGGTGTACATCCACGCTCCAGTTTTTGGAGTAACTTTGAACGTATGGATGGGTACGTGTCATTAGTTCACACTTTCTTATATATGCTTGTGCTAGGGTCGGTGCTTTCTACTAAACAACAGTGGAAGTATTTACTCAACACCTCTCTAGGTGTGGCCTTTGTAGTGGCCTTGTATGGACTTGCTCAGTTTGGAGGTTTGGCAGAAGGTGGTACAACCAGAATCGCCAGTTTCCTTGGTAATGCGGCATATATGGCTATTTACATGCTTTTCCATATCTTTATTGCCTTTTGGTTATTTGTCGAAACCCGTGGTGGAGTGTTTCCTAAAATACTCTACAGTGCACTAGTCGTAACATTCACGTTCGTTCTTATCGAAACAGGTACTCGTGGTACTGCGGTTGGCTTGGCGGTAGGAGTAATGGTTATGTCGGCTTACATTGCTCTCTTTGGTAAGCAGTTTAAAGAGTTTCGTAAGTATGCGATTGGTGGATTTATCGTATTGATAATAGCTGCCGGAGCTTTTATTGGAGGCAGAGATTCTGATGTAATTCAGAACAATCCAAACTTGGCTCGTATTGCCAACATCTCTATTGATGACCTTAGAATTCGTGGAATTATCTGGGGCATGGCTTGGGAAGGTGTGAAGGAGCGTCCGCTGCTTGGTTATGGGCAAAGTAATTTTAATTACATATTTAATGAAAATTATGACCCACGACTTTACGCGCAGGAACAATGGTTTGATAGAGCCCACAACATCTTCATGGACTGGCTCGTTACCGGTGGCTTTTTAGGCCTGATAGCTTACCTAGGTATTTTCGGTGCTTGCATTTGGTACTTGCTGATTCGTCCGTTGGTAAACAAGGAGGACGATTCATTTGATGTGATGGAGCGCGGAGTTTTGCTTGGTATTCTGGCCGGGTATTTCACACACAATTTAGTGGTCTTCGACAACATCGTCAGTTACATCTTTTTCGCAATTATTCTCGGTCTGATTAATTCACGAGTTGGAATCGTGCCTAAGAGCATCGCTAATTTCAAGGTAGATAAAATGATAATCACGCAATTCGCAGCCCCAGTAATGGCTGTGGTGCTAGTAAGTAGTATTTACTTCATACACGCTCCTGGTATGAATGCTGCTACTGATATTATTCAAGGATTCCGTTCGGCTGATCCAGCTAGTCGACTGGAAAAATTCAACCTAGCCTTTGAGAGAGAATCTTTTGCTCATCAGGAAATAGCTGAACAGATGTCGCAACAAACTATGGGTATCGTTCGTAGTCCTGATGCTTCAGATGAAGTTAAGCAGAGTTATGCAAATGTAACGGAGCAGCAGCTGATTCGCCTGATGCAAGAAAAACCAGGCGACGCCAGAATACACGTTTTTGTCGGTAGTTACTACCGTTCGATTGGTCAAATAGAAAAAGCGGCAGAACAAATGGCATTAGCTAGAAGCTTTTCTCCAAACAAGCCAGCTATTATTGTTCAGCAAGGCTTCGTGGCTTTATCTCTAGGACAAAATGCAGAAGCGCGTGAGTTCTTCCAGACAGCCTTTGAGTTAGACGAGAATAATATGGAAGCACGCGAGTTCTACGCAGCATCACTCTTCTACGTTCAAGAGCCAGACAGCGCCATCGCTCTGATGGATAGTGAAGAAGCAAAGTATAGGTTTGCAAAAAGTGATTTCTTGATTAGTGCCGCTAACCAATTTAAGGAAATAGAATTTGCTGCGGAATTATTTGAGTATAGATTGAGCGTTCCTCCTGATTCTGGCCAATCTTGGGCAACAGACCCTCAAAACTGGGCAACACTCGCGTATCTTTATTATCAGTTAGAAGAGAATGATAAAGCTATTTCTATCCTTAATGAGTCGAAGGACAAGATTCCAACCTTTGCCGGAACAGCCACTTGTATCGCTGATAATATCGAAAACGGAAACGAGCCACAGGAAGGCTGCGAACAATAGTTATATGAACCTTGATATTAAGACTGATATCAAACTGTCCGAGTACACCACCTTGAAAGTAGGTGGTGTTGCTGATTATTTTGTTGAAGTTAATACTGTCGATGAGCTAAAGGAGGCACTGCTGTTTGTGAATCAAACAGCAG
>JAJOLC010000002.1 GCA_021129655.1 Minisyncoccota bacterium | reverse complement strand
ATCACCTGGACCAGCCGCACCGCCGCGGGTGATAACGACTCCTGGGTTGCTGTCACCTACGGCAACGGCACCTTTGTGGCGGTGGGTGACTTCGGCGATCGCGTCATGACCGGCGCTGACGCCACCTTAACCCTGCCGGTAGATATCTATACTCAAGACCTTACCGTCTCCAGCGCCTCTACCTTGGTAGCGACTACCACCATAAACGTTGCTGGAAACTACCTAAACAACGGCTACCTAGACGCTGATTCAGCTACTTTAGATGTTACTGGTAACTATACTAACAGTGGTACTTTCGTGGCTTCTACCTCAAAAGTTATTTTCAGCGGTACTGCGCAGCAGACTGCTACCGGGACTTTGACTGCTTCAAGCTCATTTTATGATTTAACCATTACTAACACCTCAGAAAATGGCACCACCAGTCAATCAGTTATTTTTGGCGCCGCTGTTACTGTCGATAATACTTTCACTATGGTGGCTAGTACTTCTGCTCAATTCACCGCTAACTCTACCGCTTCATTCAATAACGTAGACTGGCAGGGAGCAACAGACTCAGAAGTGTGGCTACGTTCTAGCGTAGCCGATACAGCCTGGACTCTTAATATAGACGGCTCTCAATTAAATGTAGAGTACGTTAATGTGAAAGATTCTGATGCTACCTTAACTAGTGGGGGAGTGGACGCTGCTTCATCAACTGATTCCGGCAATAACACCAACTGGAACTTCCTAACAGCCACCGTTGGCTCCACTACCATCTCCGACCACGACGACACTCAAGTCAACGACGCCTTCAACTTCCAAAACAAAACCAACGAACCATTCTACGCTTTCAAGATAACTCCTGAGAGTGGTAACGCCACCGTCACCGACCTGGTCATCACCCTGTCTGGTGCGAAGAAGATAGACCCGACTGACTTCTCAAATATTAAATTATGGCGAGACATGGACAATGACGGTGTGGCAGATGGGAGTGCTGGAGACATTCAAATCGGCGGCGCTGGAGTGATGGCTTTGTCAGACCGTGACGGAACCATCACCTTCAGTACCGACTTCCTCTCAACCACCACCCTTAACTACCTAATCACCGCTGACTGGAATGCACCCCCTAATGGTTCCTTCCTTAACCTAGACCTGCAGCAGTCAGGTATAACAGCTGTAGACGATAACGGAGCGGTCACTGTCTTTGGTAACGTAGATTATGTTCAACATACTCGCAACAACAAAGGAGGGGGAGGTAGTTCAGCCGCTGCAGTAGGTGGCGCAGCACCAGCTGGTAATGGTACTGTCACTGGAGGTACTAACGACGGTGGGGAATTGATTGGTGATGATCCTGACTTTAACTGGCCGACGGCTAACTCAGGCCTGTGGTCTACTCCAGCTAATGCCTATGACCAAGTCGATGGGACTTATGCCTCAGATGCTAGCGGGGTGTCCGGCGACTATACCAGCCACTTCTTCGTCATAAACTCCGGCAACACTATTAACGGGGTAGAGGTAAAGCTGGAAGTATCTGGAACCACTGCTGCTGGTGATATTGGGGTCCAGCTATCATGGGATGGTGGAACCTCCTGGACTACTACCAAAACCACTCCAACCCTAACTACGACTGACACAGTTGTTTCGCTCGGAGGACCAGCTGATTTGTGGGGTCGTACTTGGACTGAAAGTGAGTTCAGCAATGCTAACTTCTCACTACGAGTGACCGGAAATCCTTCCTCTAATACTGTCCAGATAGATGCTCTTCAAGTGAAGGTGTTCCACCAGACGGGTGGTGGTGGAGCTGGAGGTGGTGGGGCGATTTAGAGTGACCGGCGCCGAAGGCGCCGGTCATTTCCTTAGCTGTACACATCTACATACATATATATGTAGATAGAAATTGAGTCGCTGGTATACTGAATGGGTATTAACAAGACACAAAACAGTTTATGATTACAAACACAAAACACATAAGCATGTCTGCGCTATACGCGTTGGCAGCTAGTCTAACAGCAGTTTCTTTGCTGTTCGTAGGCTTCTTTTTAGCAGAGCCAGTGATTAGTCACGGGCAGGAGGTGTTCACAATCCAGCAAACAATTACTGACGAAACTTCGTTCTTAGTTATTCCGACTGACGTATCGATGGCGGGTTCAATTAACGGTGTAACTGGAGGTAACGCAACTGGTACTACCCAGTTTGTGATTCAGTCCAACAACTCAGCCGGTTATGTAGTAAATATTGGCTTTACCGATGACAACGCTGATGGAGAAATGATGGAAGGTGACGCCGATGATAGTGGTGCAATTCGTGATTATGATAATACTGGAGAGCCAGACTACAGCTACAGTGCTAGTACGTCAGCCCAGTTTGCTTATACGGTCACATCTTCCACTACCGGAGACACCGACCAGTCTTTCTTAACTAATGGTTCAAATGCTTGTAATACTCCTGCTGGAGCTGATGCTGGTACAACTCACTGTTGGAAAGCTCCAGACACGTCAACTTTTGACATTGTTAACCGAAGTACAGCTGCTAATAGCGGGGCGACTACAACTGTTCAGTTTAATGTGAATGTACCAGGTGGAGCGACGCCAGTACCAACAGCACAAACCTACACCGCTACGGCTACTTTGACGCTGATTGCCAACTAAGGTAATCTATAGTCATATTATGACTACTACAAAGACAAAGATTAAGAAACTAGTTGTTGCGTGTCTTGTAACAATTCTAGCTACACCTCTCTCTGGAGAGGTGTTTGCGCAGTCTTTAGAAAGTGATTCTCTTCAGGAGGTTGCAGTAGAAGCGACTACTACTGAGTCAACTTCAATTTCCGATGTTCTTGCTGAACCAGAGCTATGGTATCGGTCAGAACGTATATCTGGAAATATTGAAGTGGGAGATTTTGTAGTGGGGCCTGGTCGCTCTGAAATAGAAATTAAGCCTGGCGAGACTGTGGTGCAAGAGATATCAGTCACCAACAGAATTGCTCCGGGAAAGATATTTAGTATTGAAGTAGAGGATATGACCGGTAGTGCAGACGGAAGCTCGGCTGTTAGATTGACTGGTAATGAGAGAGGCCCATATAGTATTCGTGATTATATTTCTTTCCCGGAAGATTCCTTTGAGCTTGATTTGGGTGAAAGAGCTCGCATTCCAGTAACCATTACTATACCCCCAGATGGAGAGCCGGGAGGGTATTACGGCAGTGTGTTGATTTCTGTGATTCAGGATCAGGAGGGTCAACTTGATGCAGGGTCTGTACCAAGGTCACCAATTATTGCGCGGGTGGGTTCGTTGTTTTTTGTGACAGTAAGAGGTGAGACTGTTACAGAAGGTGAAACAATATCTCTTTCTTTAATTAATGATTCAATGTGGTACGAAAAAGGCCCAATTAATATGGGTATTTTGTATGAGAATACTGGCTCAGTTCATGTAAACCCTTACGGTGAAATATCAATCACTAATATGTTTGGTGAGGAAGTAGGCTTTATTGAGTTAGAGCCTTGGTTTGTCCTGCCTAAATCTTTGCGAGTGAGAGAAATTGCTTGGGATAGGGAGTTTTTGCTGGGTCGGTATAACGCCGTAGCAAAAATTAATCGTGGCTATGAAGATGTTGTAGATGAGGTATCGGTGTCTTTCTGGGTTTTGCCTTGGAAGATTGTCGGTGGTGTGTTCTTTGTTTTATTTCTTATTATTTTCAGCATCAGAGCATTCTTCCGTACGTTTGAGTTTAAGCGTAAGTAAGTTTATTTATGTTCTTTACATTCTGGATACAAACATTAAGTTATTCATTAATTGCCACGGTAACTGCGTTGGCTATGCTTGGCGTTAGTCAAGCTCAGGTGCGTACTAGTTCAAATTATCAACTGCAAAGCGACAGTATTAACGTTGGGGGAGGTTTGTCGAGTTCTACTGCCTACGTACAAGAAAGTACGGTTGGAGAAATCGCCACTGGTCCTTCAGACAGTTCGACCTACTCTTTGCGAGCTGGTTACCAACAAATGCAGGAAGTGTTTGTTAGTCTGTCTACTACTGGTAACGTGGTTATGTCACCAGATTTACCGGGTTTGACCGGGGGAGCCTCAAATGGTTCTACTACAGCTACTGTTATTACAGATAGTCCTTCGGGCTATAGTTTAACGATAAAGGCTGAGGATTCTCCCGCTATGCAAAGCGGTGTTGGGACAATCGCTGATTATAGTCCATCCGGATCAGTGCCTGATTTTTCATTTACCACCATTGCCACCGATGCTCACTTCGGATTTTCGCCAGAAGGGGTAGATATAGTTCAGGCTTGGCTTGATGACAATGGTGGCGTCTGTAATATTGGTTCAGCCGATACAGCCTTGGCTTGTTGGGATGGTTTGTCTACAGCAGACATCGTTGTGTCAGAAGGAGTTGGTGCTAACTATCCAGTTGGAGCCACTACTACAATCAACTTCAGAGTAGGTGTTGGTGGTGCGGCAGGAGTTACTGCTGGGGTGTACATTGCTACCACAACCGTGACAGCTTTACCGTTATAATAAGAACATGAAGAGACTGCTTTTATATATTTTCTTATTCCTGCTCAGTACCCAAGCTGTATTTGCTCAAAGTGAAACTTTCAAGATTAGTATCTTTGGCGGTAATGATATAACTCCACCGACTCCACCGACTTTGTTGACTATCAATCCGATAGCAACCACCCAAATAGACATTACTTGGTCGGCTTCAACTGACAATTTTTCAGTGGGAGGTTATTCAGTTTTAAAGAACAGTGTTCCAGTCGCAACTACAACCCTGCTTTCATATTCCGATACTGGCTTAACCGCATCGACTTCCCATACTTATGCGGTGCGAGCGTTTGATTTGTCTTTTAACTACTCGACTACCTCTAACAGCTTGTCCACTACTACTCCAGATAATCCCCCTCCCCCAGCAGAAGAGTCGGCAACTGAAGGAACGGCCGCCCGAGTCGTGATTGGTGATTTGGTAATAGAAGAAGGATTTTCAACTACTAGTTTACTCTTAACTACGGCTAGACCAGCTCGGATTGAAGTTCGGTGGGGAAGGACAATATCCTATGAGTTGGGATACGTTGTGAATAATAGCTACTCGTCAGACCACGCTGTTTTATTGACCGATCTTGAACCTGGTACTGCGTATAAATACGAAATAATCGGCTACACCTTACGTGGCAATCAGTCAGTTATTCGCTCCGGTTCATTTATGACGTTGAGTGATTCACTGCCGACACCACCATCTAATGCTAGTAGATTTTTGGCCACTAATAATGGAGATGATGTCCGTTTGAGTTGGCAGGTTCCACAAGATGCGAATATTTCACATGTAAGAATTGTTCGTAGTCATTTAGGTTTTCCGAGGTATCCACAAGATGGAGCTGTTGTTTACCAAGGGTCGGGAGATTTCTTTATTGATAGTGGAGTATTGAATCAGTACTCACCCGTTTATTACACCGCTTTTGTCTATGATGTTTTTGGTAATGTCTCGTCTGGTGCTGTTGCGATTGTGTATGCAATTGCCGATGAAGTTTTTAATAATCCTTATAAAAATAACCCCGATAGAAGTAATATTGGAGGAGAAAGAATCCTTGTTGAAAAAGCCACATCCAGTGTAAACACAGACAGAGTTACACCAGGAATGAAAATGCCTAGATTATCTGATATTGCTCTTGTTCAGAAAAGCAACGTTTACTCATTGCATGAAACTGATATTAAACTAAATAGTCAAGAACCTGTTCTGGTTAAGATACCTAAAAAAACTATTGCTGGAAATCTAAAATCTATCATCGCTACGTTTGTTGACCCGATTGATGGAAGTAATTCGTACTCCTATTTATTGAGGATTAATAATGACAACACTGTTTATGAAGCCGTAGTACCAGCTTTTGGGACAGCTGGTAGGTCACAAGTAATAGTTGAGATATACGATTATGAGGCTTTCGTGGTTGGAGTGTATCAAGCTCCTGTAACGCTAGTTGATTATCCAAAAATAAATTCTGATACAGTCTTTTTTCCAGATGTATTGTTTCAAAAAACATTTATAATGTGGGCGTTATTAGGTGTGTCAATGATTATTTTAATAACCT
>JAJOLC010000041.1 GCA_021129655.1 Minisyncoccota bacterium | reverse complement strand
TCAATCACTGGAAACCAGATTACTAATGTTACACCCAACATCAGTAACAGAATAATCATTCGTATATACAATCGAGGGTCTGTCATACCACCATGATACAATGACCAAAACTCATTATTCACACTTACTCTAGCTTCTTATGAAATATGAACCACTAACCTTTGATATTCAGGAAATGAAAGGAATATCAGCTGATACTATCGAAAACCATCTCAGTCTATACGCCGGTTATGTAAAGCACGTGAACGTTATTCGAGAAAAAATTGATTCCTATAATAACGACGCTGAAAATAACGAGTACGCAATCTCCGAGATGCAAAGACGACTTGGTTTTGAGTTTGGTGGCATGCGTAATCATGAATACTACTTCGCGCAATTTGAAGCAGGAGCCAAGAAGATGCCCGACGGAACATTAAAATCAAAGATGGAGGAACGCTGGGGTTCATTTGAAATGTGGTTGAAAAGCTTCCGTCAAATTGCTGCTACTCGTGGGGTTGGTTGGGCTATGCTGTATCACGACCCTCACACAGACCAACTGGTGCAGACTTGGGTGGACGAGCAACACATTGGACAACTAGCTGACTTGGACATAGTCCTGGCTCTAGACATGTGGGAACACTCATACATGAGAGACTATGTTTCTGGAGACAAAGGAAAGTACATTGATGCCTTCTTCGATAACTTAAACTGGGAAGTGGTGGCAGGTAGACTGGTGTAGATTTATAATGAAATAAAAAAGCCGGCCACTTCGTGGCCGGCTTTTTTATTTAAACATGAACTACGAACACCCTCGCGATTCGGACACCATCATTTCTATTTAAAGAAAATCGGTAAATCGGTCGGAGACGCTACTGACTTTTTATTTGATTCTGATTCAGATTCCTCTTCTATTACCCAGTCGGACAAGGTATCGGCACTATTGTTGCTGTAGCGTTTCACTAAATACCAAACTGACACCATCAGTACATACATGAAAAATACTCCACCAACCGAAAATTGTGGAACTGAAACAGAAGCATAAGTGGCACTGCCAAACCACTCCGCCACTACTAGTATGTACGACAGGGAAAGGGTGGCCAGGTAACCAACCAATGTTGCTAAAGGTATAAAAATAAACCCCAGCAGTCCGGTGATGAAAGTGAGCAACATAGCCAAAGGCACAACCGGCAACACTAACATGTTCACTAAGACAGCAATTAGTGAAACCTCTCCAATGTGATACATCAGGAGTGGCAAAACAGCTATCTGAGTAGCCAGTGTGGCCAGAAAAAACTCACGAAAACCAAGAGTTCTGCTCGAACTCATAGCAGTAGACTCGAACTGAGGAACAATCAAAATCAGCCCTAAAGTGGCCATAAAAGAAAGCTGAAACCCAATATCATAAATAAGCAAGTATGGATTAATCAGCACCATAAGAGCACCAGCTAAAATTAGGGCGCGCATAACATTGTAGCGACGACCAAGCACCTGAGCCAACAAAACCAGCGAGGCCATCACACTAGCTCTTACCACCGTAGCTGATAATCCTACCACCAAAGCAAAGGCAACAATGGCTACAATTCCAGCCACTATTCGTATCTTGATGGGAAAAACAAAAGAAAAAACAAACATAATGAAAGCAACTACTAACATGACGTTGTAACCAGACAAAACGACAATATGAATAATTCCTGTGCGCCGAAAATCCTGTTCTATATCGTCTCCCAGCGCCGACTTAACACCAAGCAACAAACCAACACCTAGACCGGCTGCTGGTTCTGGCACAATTAGCCGAAGTGATTTTATGAAGCTTTTCTTTGCGTCTAATAATGATGATATGAGCACGTTACCAAAACCAGACTCAATCGTTTTTACAGAAGCAAAAGAAATTGAATACTCAACCTCCTTTGCCCGCAGATACCCCGGGTAATTAAAAGTTCGACCCAAGTCAGTAGTAAATGATACAGGTCTAGTTAACACCCCTGTTACTTCAACTCTATCGCCGTACCGAAATTTTGAAAATTTGTCGGTGGTAACAAGCACCAAATCATCATCAGTCTCAACGTACAAATGGACTGTCTTTTCTCTATAATCCGGCTCTTTGGAAACAATGCCAGTCACAGAAATTTTCTCATCTAACTGAACCTCCAATACAGAAGAGTTAAACTGCCAGGAAGCAATCTCAGTCCTAATTATTCCCAGTGATAAAAATAAGAACAAAAGGCTAGCGAGTAGGAAATGCGGCGTATTTTTTAGGCGCCACACTACGGCCAAACCAAGCGAAATAATCAATAATACAATTGGTAGTTCGAACGAGGTTTCATAAAGAGTTCGAGTAGCCACTCCTATCAAAAACGCAGACACGCTGCCAATTACTAATACAGATTGCATGCTGTTAGTGTATCAGGCATAAAAAAATCGATCAGAGTGAAACTCTGATCGAAATATAAATAAATTAGGCTGTTGCTAGCGTTTGATGACTTAGAACAAATTCTGATTGCTCTTCAACATGTCTCATACTACGGTCCTTACTTCGGAATCTTGCCACTTCATTTGGCACCGGTTCTGGCTTAAGGTCCACAC
This sequence comes from Minisyncoccota bacterium, assembly GCA_021129655.1. Lineage (GTDB taxonomy): Bacteria > Patescibacteriota > Minisyncoccia > Phycocordibacterales > UBA918 > OLB19. The sequence continues at coordinate 3,621 of JAJOLC010000041.1, read as the reverse complement.
CCACATCTTCAAGCTGACCCACAATCAAGGCTAGTTCGTCTTTCATAGAAACTCGACGAATCTTAAGCTTTTTTAATTTCAAATCATCGTATGAAGTATAGGCTCGATTAATTCTAGAATTGATCTCTTTAACTTGAGCCAGTAGAACATGGCGACGGTTGTTTAGTTTATCTATTTTAGCTTCCTTTTGATCTGGCATTTTAAACCTCTCTCTTTTTATTTATTATAAGAACATGTACACAAAGTTGTGTAGAACCAACAATGGATAGTACCTAAGAAAACGCTGTCCGTCAATGTTTACCCGACAAAGTCTCCAGCAATTTGTACTTCTTCTGCTGCGCTGATGGCTTTTTTGAATCTAGCACCCTTTTCACCTTTCACTCTAGCTTCACACTCTTTCCATGTAGTGTGCGTTTCTACAACACCACCAACCTTACTTATATATGAATAGGCTTTTTGCGATTGTCTCTTTCGGGCAGAACTTCTCTCTGCTGCTTTTGCTTTATCATAATCAGTATTTTCGATATTGTATCCGTAGTCAGACCTGCTTCCGTTATATAAATTAACCTGCTTACCTTCACCAAAATCAGAAGCGATGGCATCGGCTCGTTCATTTCCAATAATGCCAACGTGCCCAGGCACCTTATGCCAATCCACCTTTACTTCCTTCAATAGCTCAACCAGTTCTTGCCACAATTCCTTATTTTTTACATCCTCGCCGGCTTTGGTTTTCCAACCGTTCTTAACCCAACCAAATGTCCAGCCTGTAGCGCCATCTATTACATACTTAGAGTCAGAATATATTTCTGGGGAAACTTTCTCAGCCACCGCAAAGCGAACTGCCTCCACAACAGCTTTTAACTCCATTTCATTATTGGTGGTTCTGTCTTTTCTGGCCCCCAACTCAACTACTTTGTCACCCATCAGGATAGCTACCCCATAGCCACCCGGGCCAGGATTTCCTTTCGCGGCCCCATCAGTAAAAACAGTGATTTTCATACTTTGTAGATTATCATATAAATAATAAAACACCCCACTAGTGGGGTGTTTGCTTTTCTAGAATACCATCCTGGTTTCCACGGTGATTATAAGTTATTTCATACACACCTGGCTTTTTAGTAGCTACGGTTTCTATCTTAATTTTAGGACAACCTTCGATTGAAATATAATTTACATCATCTTTGAATACAATTTTTACAAAAATCTGCCCATTGAGACAATATTCTGCAGTCGGTATTCTAATTACAGTATTACTCATGCACCTCACTCCTCTATAATCCTGCCTGTAGAATACAATTTACTTAAATAATGTCAATAATTCTGATTCTGATTTGCTGACGTCCCATGAAAAATGATTGTTCGACATGACCAACCATGGTGCACTCTTTGTCCACTTCTGGGGTCTTGGTAAATTGTTCAGGTATCTGAAAGAAAGCTATTGCTTCGACATTGCTCTGTTCTGTATCAAAAATTAATTTTGTGTGTTCTTTGGTTTTACCAAACAAATCAACTGATTTGGGAGTCACATTTTTAAAGGCGAACAATGGTTTAGAATTTCCCATCCCAAACGGAGATAGTTTGGTCAGCTGCTGAATTAGCAATTGATTCACATCCTCAAGTTTAATTACAGCATCAACTACCACCTTTTCGGAAACCGTAGCCTTATCACCAAGCTCATCCATTGCCGCTATTAATTTTTCACCAAAGGTAAATATATGTTCGTTCTTAATCGAGAACCCGCCTGCCACATGATGACCGCCGAATTCCAAAAACATGTCTGAAGCAGCTTGCATCAATTTCACAACACTAACTCCACCACCAGAACGACACGAACCTTTGTAAATACCATTACCGTCAGTACCCCAAACAAAAGCTGGTCGGTTGTGCTCCTCAGCTAATTTTCCGGATGCTAGTCCCACCAGAGAGGGTCGCCAGTCAGGACTACCCATGACTAATACTGAGGGAATCTGGTCGATTCCTTTTATGCGCTTGTGCAAGTCCTTGGTCATGGCTGCCACCATTGTTTTTCGTTCAGTATTAAGTTTCTCTAGGTGTTCTACTCTCTCTTTAGCCTTCTCAGTATCAGTCTCGGCCAGCATAAGAAAAGCATCCTCCGGTGTATCCATACGAGAAGCCGCGTTGATACGCGGACCAATAGTGAATCCGATATCGTCCTCGGTTAAGTAAAATTGATTGGCTTTAGCTTTCTTAAGAAGCTTTTGCAAACCTGGTCGACGTGACTTCCGCAGTACTCGCAGTCCATAGTGAGCCAGCACACGATTCTCCCCCACCAAAGGAACCATATCAGCAACAGTAGCTACTCCAACCATATCAAGCCACCATTTCTCTTTACCAGGAGGGACTTCGTACTCTCCCCGATTGAGCATGGCCTGGGCCAACTTAAATGCCACTGCAGCTCCACACAAGTCTGCGAATGGATATCCGCCCAGCTTAGGATTTATCACAGCAACAGCATCTGGCAAGGTTTCTTCTGGTTCATGATGATCAGTAACAATCACATCAATGCCTTGCTCTTTAGCATAGGCAACTTCCGCTATATTAGAAGTTCCACAATCAATAGTAATGATTACGGTGACACCGTCTTTCTTTAAAGAATCTATTGCTTTGTTACTAAGACCGAACCCTTCGTAATGACGATGAGGAATGTAGTTCTGGAATTTCTCATACTTGATAGCAGTAAAAAAATCATGTAGCACCACCGCTCCAGGAATTCCGTCGCAATCATAGTCACTAAAGATAGCGATTTGTTCTCCTGCTTTCATGGCTTCTTCAAGCCGAATACAAGCCTTCTCCATATCATTCATCAATTCAGGAGCGTGAAGTTGGGTCTCGTAGTCTGGTTGCAAGAACTCTTTAGCAGAATCAGCATCTGTAATTCCTCGAGTAGACAACAGCTGGTTCATTAGGGGCGAAACCAAATCAGTAATATTTGGAAATGCAGCGTCAGTATCAGGAAATTTGAAATCTGCCATATGTATTTTGTATGGTAACATTCTTAGAACCCATACACGATACAAAATATTTATGTCTACTGTTTTCTCAAAAATCATCGCCAAAGAAATACCAGCCGATATTATTTATGAAGACGACATTGTATTGGCCTTCTTGGATATACAACCCGTTAACCTAGGTCACGCATTGGTGATACCAAAAACCGAAAGCGTTGACGGTACTGTTATCGAACCTGACACTCTAGGACACATCATGAAAGTAGCTCAGAAAGTGGCTCTGGCTCAGAAAAGTATTCTTGGTTGCACCGGAGTAAATTATATAATGAACAACGGAACAGACGCTGGCCAAGAAGTTTTTCATACACACTTACACGTAATTCCTCGCTATCCTGACGATGGAAAATTCAAAACTCTCGGCCATGAAGAATATAAAGAAGGTGAGTCGGAAGAGTTGGCCGACAAAATTTCTTCTAAATTATAAAATAAAGGCGTCAGATAAACTGACGCCTTTTGTCTTTTACTTCGTCTAACAAAATGCCTGTCGCAAATTATTTTCGTACACAAGGACTGGTCTTGTTCCACCACTAAAATCTGCAGTTCCATACCATAAATTATACCCTTTGCGTGAAAGTAATTTTACTGAGGTCCC
>JAJOLC010000038.1 GCA_021129655.1 Minisyncoccota bacterium | reverse complement strand
TGCATCTGTTCAGAAAGAAAGTTCCGTTTATTGCTTTCTATTCCTCTAGGTACTGAGATGTTTCACTTCCCTAGGTACGCTCCCTCATACAAGGGTTCCTGCCGATGACAGGAGGGTTTCCCCATTCGGACATATCCGGGTCAAAGGTTATTTGGCACCTCACCGAATCTTATCGCAGCCATATCACGTCCTTCATCGCTTCTTGAAGCCAAGGCATCCACCATACACCCTTTGTTCCTGTAGGGAACGCTATACACCATCTAATGATAATACAGAGTTTTATCCTACTACGTTCGTTCGCTCGGTCATGTGAGAATAAATTCTCCCGCGACTCTCGCTCGCTCCGTAGTAGGGAACGCTATACACCATCTTAAAAGATGACTTTACATTCCTCACCAGAACGCTGTGCACCGCTGCACAATTTTGTTGAGTGTCGGCCATGCTTACCAGCATGGCCTACGCACTTCACAGGGCCTTTTGAATTCCTGTGAAGTACATGTGTTTGTCGTGTGCCGGGGACGAAAAGACCAGAACGAATGTTCAAACTCTTTACCCGACACACAACCTATCCAAGTGCTCGTCGCTTGCGAGTGACAAGCACTTGGAAATTCGCACCGGCCATATGAATTGCTCTCGCAAAACGTCTGACCAGCACTGCGCCTACCGGCGTCGATTCCGGTAGGACTTTTCGAAGTGGGTCTTATCAACCCCACCCTGGTCCGAAGACTAAAGTGCTTTACTTCTGAATATGCAATTGTCAAAAATCGCGTACCCCCTTGAATTTTGAAAGAAAAAAACCGCGATAGTCGCAGCAGACAAAAACCATGAAATGATTATGTCTATTACGACTGGGTATTTTTCTCAAAACTCATAAATACGTAAGGGCCATTCTATAGAATATAAAACAAAAGTCAAGTATTTAATACAGATAGTTATCAAGGGTTTAATCCACTTGTTTTCCCCAGTAATTATCCCCAGTTAAATAGCAAAAAACAGGCGCAAAAGGCGCCTGTTTTGACATTAATTCATCTGCATAGATAACTTAACTTTGCTATAAGGAAGAACCATAAATACTATCTCCTGCTGACTTTTTATAAGTTCGTCAGAAGTAAAATACCCATGATTAGTTTTGCCTATCTTTTTTCTAATATGATTACTTATGTAAACCACATCAGACAAAAATACTCCGACACAGCCATGACTGGCGTTTCGCCCTCTCATAGTTCGAGAGTGAATACCTTGCCCCTGATTAGTAAAACGAACAAAGTATGGCATACGCGCACACTGTTTTCGGCTAATTATATTTCCATCAGAATCCTTATCTACACATCCAACTGGAAACGAGCTGGAGCGGCGCCTGACATTAGCGGTCTCAGTAAAACTAAAAATTCCTACTTTTGTACGACAAGTTTTTCTAATATCACCACACCAGCTCTTCCCTCCCACTGCCGGACCCCAGCTAATTAGCTGCCCGTCGAGATAATGCGCCCAAGCTAATAACTGGGGGCTAAAGACAAACAAGTCCTTGTAGTCAGTCATTATTTCTTGAGCGAAAGGTGAAAGTTTATTCCAAGCCACCGTTTTAGAAGGTAGCAATATTTGTTGACCAGCCCTTAATCTGACATTCTGACGATTTAACTTTTGTACCTTCAGCAGGTACTGAGAATCACTGAACAGGGAACCCCAACTATCTCCCGCCTGTACAGTTACACAATGCCAGTCATCCGAAAAATTATTTTTACACACACCATTTGCATATTCGTTCGCAAAAAGTTCCCCTGGAAACCCTGATGAAATCAGCCACCAAAATATTACTGAAAATATACTAGATTTTTTACAGCTCATTATGTTCTCCTTTTTTAAAGTACTATCTAATTAATAAGCTACTGCAGTTGAATCAAAAATCAAGGGGTGTGTGGTGTTACTAGAGCAATAAAAATACCCCTGTTAGGGGAGTTATTTTATTTCTTCCTAATAGCAACGATCATTTAGAGAAGCGTTTCTACCCAAGAGTGGTCTGTTTACTTGGCTCAAGCTCTCTTCCGAACGCCCTAAGACAGGGCCGCTCTCTAGAGAACCAAGAAAATAACTACCCGAGGTCCGACCTCGGGATGACACAGTAGCTACCCGCGGATAAATCCCCTTAGGAGGGGGATTTACTTGCGATGCATTCACCCCAAGTTACTCCTATTTTTACATTCGGTACGAGCTGGATTTTGCTTCATCTTCAATCCCGACCTTATCAACCAATACCTGATGAGAATAATCAAAGAAGTCTCTAGTTAACTTATCGTACATACCAATCCTGTACATCAAGTCTTCTGATGACATAGCAGCAAAGCGAATCTCCATCCCCACCTCAGCCTCAAGTGACCGAATAGCTTTTTCTACATTTGCTTGGGAAAATTTCTTCATGGTCAAAATCACGTCAAGCGGCTGTTCAAAGTCACGCATAAACACACCGGCAATACCAACAAAATCTAATGGACCAGCCTTACGTAAATGTTTTAATAGATTTTTAGTATCGATAGGGGCGGTTTCAAACAAAAAAGTTTGCAGCGCCTGTAGTTCTTGAAAATCTTTGTTGAGAGTATAACCAACTGCTTTTAACTTTTTCTTTTTCTCCGGAACATCTATATACATAACTTTTTGCTTTACTACCCCCGCTTTTTCTAAGGCAGAAATTTCTGTTCGAGCAGTTCGTCTCACTAATTTAGCCCGCCGACTAATATCATCAAAAAGAAATTCCTTAGACGGATTAAAGAGGAAAAAGCGAAGGAGTTTTACTCTAGCAGCACTTCCAAACAGAATAGATAGCGGATCTGACATACTGAAATTATTTGCCGATTATATCACAAGAGTTCTGTAGACAGACTTAGCAGTAAATGTCGTGATGTATACACCTAAAAGAACTAGTTTTGAGCCATTAAGTATTTTCTGTTTATTAGATTTAAACCTCTTGTAGTTCAGGAACTACTTCTACTTCAGCCTGGGAAGAGACGACAATATAACCACCACCTACCCCACAATCTACTTGGATAGTCCGACTAGAGGAGATTGACCCTGTTGTGTAAGTGTATGTAAATTCTCTTAATGCAGCAGAACCTTCGTGCTGGAAAACTATCGGTGAACCTGCAGAAGCACCATACAAAGTACAATTCAAAACATCCTCAGAATCCACCGAAATTATAATATCTACTGTTTGATTAATTCTTATAAGACTCTGACTTAAAGAAATACTCATTGTCGTGGAGGTGGACACATTAGGCAGACAACTCATGTTTCCAAAGTTATCTAATTTTTCTACAGTTCCTATGACACAGGCTGCTGTTGCTGAATTAATAGCTAGTTGGCCTGAATTGTCTCTAAAGGTATATATGTAATTGCCCGGGCTTAGGCCACTATCAGTAAAATCACCATTTTCTGCTACCGGATTTGCAATGGTGGTGTCAAACCTGTCTAGAGAATACGGCTCTGTAGTGTTAGACCCTTGCCAAGATATCTGAATGTCACAGGTACTACTCCCCATAGAAATAACGCAATCCGTAGCAAATAAGGTGCCGGCTGGAGGAGGGCTTGATGCCACGACCAGTTCCATTGTGGACGTGCTCTTAGGCGCAAACATAATAAGATTATCACCATTAGTATCATTACTAGCTGAAACAATATATTTTCCATAAAAATCAAATCCGTATGTATAATTTCCCAAAAAATCAAGGGGGCTATTTCCTACCAATACAGGACTAACAGGATTTGAAATATCCACTGTCACAATACCGTAGACAGTGCCTAGATATAATATATTTGGATTAGCACTAGAAACCTCAATAGAAAACATCCATGTTGTAAATGGTGACCGTAAGGAAAGGTCAAAAGTTCCCACCAGAACAGGGTTCGAGCTATCTGCTATGCTGAATATTTCAAGTAATGCAGGAACAGAATCTGATGAGGAAGCAGTCGGTATATATAGATAATTTCCAGAAATGGCCATTTGCTGGTATAGGGCGGCTGATTGTCTGGCGTCAGAATCAACTAGTACTGGGGTGGCTGGGTCACTGATATCAAACGTGTCCAGTGATTTATCGTTATAGTTAGACACATAAACATAATTACCACTGACTTTACCTGAAGAAAAATAAACAGAACCCTTATCATAAGATCCTATCTTAACAGGATTTGCAGGATCAGAAACATCGAAAATAATAAGTTCGTCACCGGAGTTTCCACCAAATGAATATAGTCTTGAGCCCTGTAGCTCCAGCTCTTGTATCCTAGAGTACAAACCAGTCGATATGCTTCTAACGTATAACGGGGACAAAGGGTTGGAGATATTATAGACTTCCAAAGAGTAGCCGGTACCGGCGACTCCTCTAGAAACACCAATGTAAGCATAGTCACCATTAATTACAATCGTATTAGGAGAAATGCCTGTCCAGGTACGACTAACTATCTGGGGTGATTCTAGATTAGAAACATCATATACAACAAGCTCATCCCAATCGTTCACAGAATTTCCAAAACAACCTCCCCCACAAGTAATATAATCGTACACCAAAGCGAAAGCGTAATCACCCTGTACAGCCACACCATATATACTAACTGTTGGATTTATCCCCGGCAGACTATCCGCAGGAGCTACTGCGCCGCCAGCGATACCCATATATCTCTCAGGCAAAACAGAGCCTCCGATACACTCCATATTATAAAAGTAATTACCAGTCAAACTAGTAAAAGTGCTGCTACCAGACGGTGTTGCTTTCGGACCATTCCAGTCACCACTTGAGGTGCACTTAGCCGAAGGGTCGCTAACATCCCAGTTAATAATGTAAGATGCCGGAGAAAATAAAGTTACCGGACTGACAGCTCCGTCTACTGTTAAGTTTATTTGCGGATCACTACTCTGAGCAAGTGCCACATAAGAAGAGATTGAAATTAAAAAAGTTACCAAAAAAATTAAAAAGGTGGGTTTTTGTTTTAAAAAAATCATATTTATTCCACTATATATAGTATACCGTCATTTTCACCCCCCTTCGCCTGATCACACTGGTAACGGTAAATACCTTTTGACAAACCAAATACTCTAGGTGAAAAATCCATCATTGATTTAGGTGGCAATGAAAAGGTTAGCGCGTCTTTTTTCTGATTTTCAAAAACTAAACCTCTCCCTGCACTATCATTATTTTCTATAAGAATTTGAGAATTGACATTAGATTTCAAAATCATTGGTGACATATCACAGTTTTCACCAATAGATAAAATATTGTCTTCCTCAGCTAACTCAATAACTTTTTGAGTATAGTAATCAAGATTAGAGGGATCAGGAGAAACTAACAATGACTGGGGGTCAAAAATAATTTCTTTTTCATCATCAGCATGTTCATCGAGCTTGTCAAAAGACAACAAGTACGGCACCAGCAACATTATCAATATACCCAATAATATACCTAACAATATACCGTGCACGTTTCTTCCGAGGTAAGCCCTAATTCTTAAAAACATAACATATTTATATTAGAGTTAATTATAACTGAATCATATGCTTATATTTTATAATATGCACAGGTTTATTATAATTATTGCCGTCATACTAAAGAACAAGCAAGAGTCTCACACTCTTGTCTTAACAGGCAGGCCTGCAGGATGTTTTTCTAATAAAGCCTATTTTCAGAGTCACCGTAACTACGTCACAAGACCTATAGCACATCTTTCTTTTGGCTGAAATTTCATTGAGCATAGACCCACCTCAGCACTTGTTCGTTCCGAGAGCAGGTGCTTCTGGCCTAAAACTACTGTCACCAAAAAAAAACGGACGCACAGTCCGTTTTTCTTTGTCCTGGTTTAGGAATACTATTTAAGTGTCACAGTAGCCCCAGCTCCTTCGAGCTCAGTCTTTAGTGTTTCTGCATCTTCCTTCTTCATTCCTTCCTTCAAAACTGCTGGTGCTCCGTCTACTAGTTCCTTAGCTTCCTTAAGTCCAAGCCCTAGAGCTCCCTTAACAGCTTTAATAACAGCAATCTTTTGTCCACCTGCTTCTGTAAGTTCAACAGTAAATTCTGTCTGTTCTTCACCAGCATCACCGCCAGCTGCAGGACCAGCTACTGCTACTGCAGAAGCTGATACACCAAATCGCTTTTCTAGTACTTTCACTAGTTCGTGAAGTTCTAATACTGTCATTGCTTCAACTTGTTCCACAAGCTTTTTGAATTCTTTTGGAACTTCTACAGTTTCGTCAACATCAGTTGCTGCCTCTTCCTTTACTTCCTCTTTCTTTTCTTCAGCAACTGGAGCTGCCTCTTCTTTAGTTTCTTCTACTGCCGCTTCAGTAGCTGCAGTTTCTTCAGCAGCTACTTCTACTACTTCTTTAGTTTCTTCAGCCATAATAATTTATTTCTTAAATCCGAGTGCGCACACAAGAAA
>JAJOLC010000062.1 GCA_021129655.1 Minisyncoccota bacterium | reverse complement strand
ACCATCGTACTCATGACGTAACTGCCAGATTAATTTGTAGAAGCGTAGGATGTAAGTCAGCTTGGTGATTAGGCGAGATAACACCCGAGGAACGACCTTTCCCGTCCCTTCAGTCCTCTTTAAGGTCGCACCTCCGGTTTGGTGACTTTCTTTACCTAGTGAATGAACAGTCACGTTATCTGGCAAATCATGCCTCCCTTCTTGCAAACAAATCACATGCACTTGCTCACAATGCTTGGCAAATTCTTCCACCCAGCGATGAAAAAATCCTAAAATAGGGTGCTCGGTATCCAGGACCTGGGTGATAATAAGAAGTTTCATATTTTAGTATCAATATAGATAACGAACCTCCTGTTAATAAAGTTTTACTTACTTCTTAGCTACCACGTCATAGTGTACTGCGAAATAGGGCTTAAGCTGAGCCGGGGTGATGTATTCAAGAATTTTATTGAGAGGGTTAGCTATAACCTTACGCCAGATAGCTTCTAGGAGTCCCGGTAGGAAAATAAGTGTCTTTGGTATCACACTGTACCCCACTGGGCGCAGCTCTATCTCATCAAACCCTTTAAACAACTTTAGTATTTCCTTCCTTCGATAGTATCTAACTGGTCCGTTCTTATACGGGCGACCCAGTAGATTTAACAAAATCTGGTAAGCACACCCTTGAACACCCATTAAAGTTGCTGACCTAGGGAAAGATGAGTAAACGAGCACTCTACCGCCTGGTTTAATAACCCTTTCAATCTCAAGCATTGCTTTGTCTACTATGCTTTTGTGATTATGCAAAAATACTGCGCAGATAATAGCCACATTTACAGAACTATCTTGTATAGGCAGAGTGTGAATATCAGCATTAAGCAACAGCAACGGTGTTCTTTTTTCAGACTCGACAGTATCATAACGTTTTTTGAATAGTGATAGCATTTGATAAGAGCTATCTACACCGACATAGCCGCCAAGTGCCATCTGGGGCAGAAGATACTTAGCAACACGCCCGTACCCAGTTCCACAGTCCAGTAAAATATCTCCTGGTTTTAAAAATTGCTTTATATCAGAAATCTGTTCAGCAGACTTAATGGCAGCATCTTCCTCATTTTTTGCAGAAATGACAGCATGAGTAGGGTTCTCCACTGCTAATTCATCCCAAACTGTCTTCTCGGCAATTTCTTTAGAGATTTTAATACCATTCTTTTCAACTGTAGACTGGTGTTTTAACGTTGATGTAAATGCTTCTGTGTTCATATTTACAACCAATCATACCACTCTAACCATTTGGAAGCTAATAAGATTCTAATTCTGTATCGTCTGCTCCATTAACAAAAAAGGCTTGTTCTATACTGGCTCTATAGGACATTTGATACTCAGTTGGGTCACTATGGAATTTTTCTCGGATGATGTCCTGGCTGTTTGAAATGAATTTGTTACGCAAGCTCACGTCATTCAAAAGATCATTTATTCTATCTGTAAACTCCTGATTATTAGACTCGCTACACAAGAATGCTGATTCAGCATGAGTAAAAATATCTTCTCTAACTTCTGTTCGTGACATAACCATTGGAATTCCTGCTGCCGCACCTTTCATGACAACCTCCTCACTTTCTGTATCTGTATCTGTAACCAGCAATAAATTTGCTGACTTAAGGTACGGCACGATATTAGATATATTAGTTTCAAACACCACTTGTTTATCTATACCTAATAGTTTTGCTCGTTTCATAAATTCATCCTTGGCATTTCCGTCGCCAAGTACCACCATGCCAACCCTAGGATTTCGCAGTACAAATCGAGCTGAATCAATGGCTCTATACAAAGTACTTTCATGATTAATTTTTCCAACGAACAACATTATAAAAACAAATGGTTTGTATTTATCTTTCAGATCCAGACTAGGCTCGACATCAATCAAGGCTTCGTAATTCTGATATCTAGGCAATGTCTCGATGTCAGTAATACTGAATTTATTTTCTAGGGTATTCTGAACAGCGATAGACAAGGTTCTGACACTCTCAAACTTTGGCACTGTGAAATACGGTAAGTAACGCCGCCAAAAATTGTTTGGGGTTTTATCAAGAAAATCCTTTGTGCTGTAATCGTCTAGAACATGGAGTTGAGTTGGTCGGTTGTATTTTTCCCCTAGTTTATAGGCTGTAACAGCTGATTCGAATGGGTCTCGGGCAACAATGAGGTCTGGTCTGAACCCTTCAGCAAACTCAAGCTGTTCCTCTACCATGTCTACTCCTGCTCCTGGAGTTAGCCACCAAAATTTTGCGGCTGCTGTATATATCCAAACGTTATCGGCTGCTCTTAAGACCGGGTTTTTAGGGGTAATACCTTGTCGTAAAATTAATATATGAACCTCATCAAAAAGATCGGAAATATTAATGTAACCATCAAGGGATTGTTGAGTTGGATTAAGTAAATTAGTGTTTCTAGAAATAAACAATACTCTGGTCACATCTCTATTTGAGGATGTTTTAAACACTCTATCTTCTGCCATTGCTTTTTCAGCGGACACACTAGGGACTGTCGGTGCTTTTTTCTTATCGTTACTGCGAATAATGTACTCCAGTTCAGAAGCAGCATGTGAGGAGGCATCTAATTTAGAAAGATCACGTCTAGTCATTACCAGTTAGTATATCAGGGTTTTTATTAGAATTAGTATACGACTCCATCAATATGCGTAAGTATTCAGGCCTAGATACCGAGTGTGTTTTAGCTAGTTCAAAGGAAGCTGTTCCGTGCACTTTCACCATCTCTGGTTTATGCAAGTACTGCTTAAGGGCCTCGACATAATCATCAAGCACTCCGACTGAAACTACTCTTCCGTTCTCGCCATCTACAACAACTTCTCCTGCACATCCAACATCTGTGGTAACAATCGGCATCCCTGCTGCAGCTGCTTCTAGGATTACCATTGCCCATCCTTCGTGATCTGAAGATAAACAAAGAACGTCATGTGCCTGCATAACGTTAGCTACAGAATCCGTCCAATCTTGAAAAATTACTCTAGTTTCTAAATTTAAATCTGAAACTTGATTTTGTAGTTTCTTTTTAAGGTATCCTGAGCCTAGCAAAGTTAGACGCGCTTCCGGAAATCCTTTCGATGCAATTTTGAAAGCTTTAATCAGCAGTGAAACATTCTTTTCCGATGAAAATCTACCCACATACAAGAATGAAGGTAGTGCACTCCCTTTATAAGTTCGAGTTTTTACGATCGACACAAAAGGTTCCAGGTCGGTCTGAATTGGCAATACTGTAATCGTGTCTGGTGACACACCTAGAGATTGTAACGATATTTTTATTCTGTTTGACACCACGCGAATACTTTTTGTGTGACTAACAACGTATCGACCGTAAATTGCTCGCAGTCTTTGAAACAAGGAGGTTTTGTAACTAAGCGGATTAAAAACATCTCCATGCACCTGAACATGACTTACTGAATTACCCTGTTTTGCAATCGCTCGACTAACCAGACTAGTTTCAAATGGATCTTGACCTGACACAACCCAATATTTCGATTCCTGTGAATTTATTATTGATCTGCCGAGACGGTATGCAGCGAATAACATACCCAATCTTGTTCTATTATTGGTCGCATGCAAAAATAAGTTGCCAATACGCTGGTACTCAGGAAAGTTTTCGGACTTACTAGTGAATACAATTACGTGCAGCTCACCAATGACTTCGGAATATTGCTTCATTCTTTTCCATTCCCGTGTACCAGATTCCAGGGCGCGCTTGGAATAACCAACTGTAATTAAATTAAGTGATTCAGTTATTTTCATGAATATTTTTCAAAACCATAACAATCTCCTGTACCGCAGATTCTTTAGAGAACTGCTTGGAGCGACCACGGGCTGACTGGACTATTCTTTCGCGTGATTCCGGATGATTGATTACACGCATAATCGCTTCAGCTAATTTAGCTTTATTATTGAACTCGACTAGAAAACCATCCACTCCATCTGTGATTAGCTCCGAGTTTCCACCGGCTGTTGTAGTAACAATTGGCGTACCTATATTCATCACTTCAATTAACTGATGAGACAGACCTTCATATGCGGTATTGAGAACAAACACATCTGCCGCTTTTATAACAGCACCAAGAGTGTCTTTGGTCACACTACCGATAAATCTCACGTGCTGGGACAGCTTCAGGTCAGATACCTGAGTCTCTAATTTTGCATACTCTTCGCCATCACCAGCAATTATTAATGATATATGAGGATAATGCTCCTTGAGTTCATCGACTACATTAATCAATATCTCAAAACCTTTCCAAGGAACCAAGCGCCCAGCTGAAACAATTGTGGGGTGTGAGTAATTTAGCTCTTTACGCAACACTTCTCTCGAGGTTGTCACTTCAATTGGATAAAGGGCGCTGTATATAACCTGAATATGAGAATCCTTAATTCCCCACTTAATAACTACTCCCTTTAAATAATGACTGGGCACAATTATTTGTTCCGCCTTTGAAACCACATAAGTCTGTAATTTAGCAAAAAAACTAACCCGTGGAGAACGATTATTCTGATTATCTAAATACTCATCTAAGGTATCTGTAATGCCAAATCTGATTCTTCCTTGCTCCCAAGCATAATCTCCTCCCAGTCTTATTAACAAAGGCTTTTTACGAAGGCGTGAGACAAGCAGAGCCGGCAACCCAACGCTTATAGGATCGAGCGCATAAATCACATCTACAGAGGAACACTCCTTCCATAATTTCCAAAAATAGGCTATATGACGAATAATCTTGGGATATTTTCGCACCCAGCCAAAGGGCACAACATAAACTTCCGTACCATGTTCTGGCAATTCTTTATCCAGCATTGCTGCATATGTGGCAGGTCCACCTATTTCAGGAGGATACAGTCCGGTAGCGATTACAATCTTCATATTATCTATAATAACATCGACTAGGGCAGGAAGGAACCGGATTACTTAAGACAGTTTGATGACTTATTATTATTTATAGAGCTTTTTAAACACCTCTTTATTCATCTTGTCAGCAATTAGATTCCAGTCGTATTTTTTAATCACCATTTCTTTTGCTCGCTGCGTTACTTCAGATACTTTTTCTGGGTTAGCAACTATATCTTCGACAGCTAGTTTAATTTGTTCAGGACTATCGGCATCAACAGCCCAACCGGTAATGCCTAATTCTGGATTGCGTTTCTTATCAAAAAGAAAATCCGCAATACCACCCTCCTGAGTAGCAATGACTGGCAAACTTGCTGCCATGGCTTCCACAAATGAGTTTCCCATACCTTCTGAACGGGATGGCCTAATGAAAATGTCACAAGCTTTTATATACTTAGGCATCACACAGTGGTTAATCTGACCACGCAAAAATACTCTATCCTCAAGATTTAATTTACCAATCCTCTTTCGCAATAATTCTTCATCGGGGCCAGTGCCGAAAACAATAAATTTAACGTGTTCAGGCAGCAGTGCGACTGCTTCTATTACGTCATCGACAGCATTCTTGTGCACCAATCTTGATGTCGTCACAAGCAGAACGTCCGTATCCTCAACCATGTACTCTCGGCGAACTTCGCTCAGTTCCTTGTCTGAAAATGTTTGTGTGAAATGTTCTGTGTCTACAGCATTAGGGATTAGCACCGGGTCACCAGGGAAACCTTGCTCCTTTGCCCAGTTACCTAGAAAATTTGAAATGACCTGAATCGTATCCGCCCTAACAAAAGACTCTTTGAACAACTCTCCAAACACTCGCATTTTTTTAGCAATATAAGCTGGAGGGTCACCTTCCTGTAGAGTTAGTAAGTACTTAACTGACGGGAAAGCCTTTTTAAATTTTACTGCAGATATTCCACATGAGTGAGCCATCATCGCCCAAATGCCATCGAACTTCTCCTTTCTATGCAGTTTCTTAGCAAACCAAAAGGCAGTCCATTGGAATATAATCTTATTTAAATGTAAAGGGAATTTACGCAAATCCTGCATTGTCGGCTGGCTGCCCGTAAGGCCAATACGATGGACATTAACATTGCCGATTTTCTCATTTTTAGGCAAGGTTGAATCATAACCATTACAAATCATATGAAACTCGTAATCTTCAGGTGAGATTCTGTCAGTAATTTCTTTAATCGCAACCTCAGCTCCTCCAATATGTTTCGGATAATAAGCTAGAGAAAAAATGAGAATTTTCTTTTTCATAATGGGTTTTATAGCTCTGTTTTTTGGGACTCTATTCTCTTTAGTAATAAATTGGCATAGGCGAACCTTACTTGGTTCGCAAAAGCATCACCAGACCCAATGGAGCGTACCAAGGCTGTTCTCTTGCTCAGTGTTATAGCCATCTGAGCTTCATAGGTATCCATAGCATAAACTTGGTCAGCATTACCTAATACATATTTTAGCATAAATCGCACATGCCACGGAATACTACTTAGTTTTTGGTCAGCCAAGGTAATTAGGAGAGGTA
>JAJOLC010000053.1 GCA_021129655.1 Minisyncoccota bacterium | reverse complement strand
TGCCCTTACTCGCATCAGCCCAGGCCGGGGAATTAATTTTCGGTGAAATGATTGTAGAGTACGAGTCTGTAGTTGAGAAAGATGGTGTGGCACTTTATTATCAAGGAGAATCGATGGTGGTGTCTGACCATGGTGACTTATGGGTGGTGTATAAAGGAGATGAAGAAGTTCTTGAGGCTTATGATACCACTAATGATGGACGGCCTGATACCTATGTAACATTGAATTCTGCTGGTGAGGTAGAAGAAATTGTCGGTGCTGGTGCAGATAGTTTTTCTGCACCAGCAGTGATTGAATTTTCTGAGTTATTGAAAGAGGTAGAAGAGGAGGGAGGTGTAGAAGAAGCTTCCGTCCCGGAAGACGATTTGGTCGGAGATTTAGATTCAATTAAAATACCTAAGTATCATAACTACGGTTTTTACGTCTTTACTATAGTTTTCATAGCCGGAGCTTATTGGTGGTACAGAAGACACGAAGATTAAGAAAAATCCCTACACCTTAGTGTAGGGATAGTAACGATTGTCTTTTTTTTGACTTTGTTCTACTGAACCGGATTCGTTGTCGTATGAGGCCGCATACTGTCCGTGCCGAACTAGTCGGCCCTATTGCCTTCGATAAATCATTTTTTTCTCCTACTTTTAAAGTTGAGAGCTAAAATATTGTTTTTGTCCATCCGGAAGAGGTGATAATCCTCTAACTGGCGACCGAGAGACTATAGCATATTATGTAAATATGTCAATAGTATGAGGCATTACTCCATGTGTAATACCTCTCCAATTCTTGTTACATGTTCAGCGATGAGTGGAAAGCTGCGTGATAGGTCGGGGTTTTGCTCCACGATATGACGAGCTTCATTACGAGCAGCCTCAACTAGTTTGAGGTTTTTAATTGCCTCCATACCTAGGTCAGACAAACCTGACTGCTTACCGCCATACAGCTCACCACCACCACGGAACTGTAAATCGTGTTCCGCTAACTCGAAACCATTCTTGGCAGTCGCCAGAGCTTTGAGACGGTCACGAGTCTTGTCGCTTTTGCTCTCAGTTACAGCGAAGCAATATGATTGGTGGGTACCACGGATAACTCGACCTCGTAGTTGGTGTAGCTGAGCCAAGCCAAAGCGTTCTGCTCCTTCAATAATGATGTTGGTAGAGTTAGGCACGTTCACTCCCACCTCAATCACACTGGTGGCAACCAAGATGTCGATTTTGTGTTCAGAGAAATCTTTCATCACTCGGTCTTTTTCGGCTGGGGTCATTTTGCCGTGTAGCGATTCGATACGCCACTCTGGGAATATGTCCTTCTTTAGTCGCTTAGCTTCTGCCAAAACACTCTTCATATTGAGAGCGGTGATTTTGTCTGGGTCAGGTTCCTCGATACGGGGACAGATAACATAGGCTTGTCGCCCAGCCTTTAGCTCAGACTCGACATGCTCGTACATCTCCTTTCTTTGACCTGGCCCCACTACTTTGGTGATAACTGGTTTTCTCCCAACTGGCATCTCGTCAAGCAAAGTAATATCTAGGTCTCCATAAATAGTCAGAGCGAGAGTCCGGGGAATCGGGGTGGCGGTCATGGAAAGTAGGTGTGGTAGACGTGTATCTTTCTTGGCCAGCCGTTTACGCTGGTTGGTTCCAAAGCGGTGTTGCTCATCAATAATCACATACGCTAAATGTTTGAATTCAACACTTTTATAAATAAGTGAATGAGTACCAATCACGATTGGTATCTCGCCGTTTTTAATCCATTTAGTTAGTTGAGCTTTAGAAATTTTGGTCGGTTTGTTTGGGTCAGACTTAGAAGGATATTTCATACAGCCAGAACCAGTAATTAGACCAATGGAAATTGGTAGATGTTGGAAGTATTCAATAAAGCTTTCGAAGTGTTGTTTAGCGAGAATTTCGGTCGGTGCCATGTAAGCCACCTGGAGGTTTCCGTATTCCAAATCCTTACCTAGCCCTTCTGGTGGTCGTGAAGTCGCTACCGCATAAGCAGTCGTCGCGGCGACCGCTGTCTTGCCGCTCCCTACGTCACCTTCGAGTAGGCGGCTCATAGCATGATTACCAATGAAGTCATTGGTAATGGATTTGATTGAGCCAGCTTGCGCCTTGGTCATCTTGAAGGGGAAGCGGTCAGTGAATTCCTTGATGTGTTCGTCGTTGGTTTGAACCTCGTAAGTTTGAGCTGCACTTACCGATGCTCGTTCCTGAGCTTTTTGAACTTGAATATAAAATACCTCTTCAAAAGCAAAACGCTTACGGGCACTTTCGGCGTCCTTAGCTTTCTTGGGTGAATGAATCCAAACTAGGGCCGTCTTTAGTTCCGGTAGGTTATATTTTTTGAGTATTTCAATTGGGATTGGGTCTATCAAGATATCTAGAATATCCTTCTCAAAACACTTTAATACTGTGTGATATATCCACTTACTGGTGATTCCTTTTGATTCTCGATAAACCGGATAGAGGGTGTCGCTCACCTGGTCAGTGCCTTTGAAAATGGAGTCATGACGGTCTATCGGCAGTGAATCTAAGGGTTCCACTTCAGGATTAGATAGATACAACTTGCCCTCGCTACCAGCCACTTTACCAGCTAATTTCACATACATTCCATCGGCGTACATTTTAGCGATATACGGCTGGTTGAACCACATGATTCTCATCTTAGCCGAGCCGTCCTCAACATAACCTTCGGCAATTGGTTTCCTACTCTTCCAGGCCTTACGAGTCTTCAGTCCCGACAGTTGACCATAAACTACTGCTTCTTGGTTTTTTTCTAGGCCACTTACTGACTGCACATCAGAAATATCTTCATACCGAGCGGGTAGGTGATATAAAAGGTCAGACACAGTTTCTATACGGAGACGCTTGAGCGCTTTGACGTGAGCGACATCAATGCGGAAATGAGTAGTCAGCGAGTCGGTAAGTTTCATGAGTTTCTATTGTATCAAGATGTACAACTTTGTGTGACCTTGTTTCTTATGATGAGTTCAGTCAAACAATTAGCAAACGAATATAATTACAAACTAGTTTGGAGAAAAGGCTTTTTGATAAGAAAATACTAGAAGAAAAATGATTCCCTGGGTAAATACAATCGTACCTCCGGTTGCTACATCGAAATAATAACTGGCGTAAGTTCCAACAATTGAACTCAAGACACTAATAGCTACTGCAATCTGCAGCATGACAGGGAAGCGTTTGGTCAATAAAAAAGCCGTTGATCCGGGAGTAATTAGCATGGCGATTACAAGAATAATACCAACAGTTTGAATGGAACCGGTAATTGTTATCGCTAACAGCACCAAGAAAGCGTAGTGAATGAAGGTGATAGGTAGACCTACTGATTGAGCATGGGCGGGGTCAAAAGCAAATATCATAAATACTCGTTGGAATATTAGTACTATGGCAGATACTAGGGCCAAAATACTGACGGTATACCAAGCAGATTCAGTTGAGATACCTAACACCTCACCGAACAAAACGTGAGTTAAGTCCACCGAACTAACGATTTTTGAAATCAACATCAGTCCCAATGCAAATAGGGTAGTGAAAACAATTCCCATCACAGCATCTTCTTTAATTTTAGAGTTACTTTTTATAAAGCCAATTAAAATAACCGCAATCATGGCGAACGTAAAAGCTCCTAATCCAAATGGTATGCCAAGCATGTAGGCCAACACTACTCCAGGAAGCACAGCGTGCGAGATAGCATCTCCTAAAAGAGACCATCCCTTTAGAATCAGAAAACACGACAAAATTGCACAGGTAATACCAACCACAGTCGACACGATAAGCGCCTTGAACATGAAAGAATATTGTAAAGGCTCGATGATGAAATCTAGAAGAGGCATACTAATCGAATTTAATATTATGCAATAGTCCGTCAAAAGTTTTGGAGACTAGTTCTTTGGTAAAAACTTCTTTGGTTGGTCCGTGAGCCACAACTGTGTAGCGAATCAGGGCGACATTGTCACAAGTTTCTGGTAATGACAACAGATCGTGAGTAGCTAAAATAATAGTTTTGCCTTTCTCTTTTAGAGAAACAAGTAAATCAATCAACGAGCGTTCGCTAGTAGCATCGAGACCAGCAAATGGTTCGTCTAATAATAATATGTCTGCTCCTTGTGCTAAAGCTCTGGCCACAAACACTCGCTTCTTTTGGCCACCAGACAGCTCGCCAATTTGTTTGTCTTTGAAATCAAGCATGTTTACTTGAGTCAGAGCATCTATAACGTATTTATCGTCAACGCTGGTGATGGTTTTTAGAATGTTCTGTGAACCTAGTCGACCCATCATAACTACTTTGTATACAGAAATAGGGAAGTCCCAGTCGACAAGTTCTGTTTGCGGAACATAGGCTACGTGACCGTGCTTCTGAGCAGTTTTTGTATCATCGCCACAAACAATAACCTCTCCTTGGTCAGGTTTTATTAGGCCCATGATTACTTTGAAGAGAGTAGATTTACCCGCTCCGTTCATACCAATTACACCAGTAAAAGTGTGGTAAGGAATTTCTATAGAGGTATCAAACAAGGCTTTAGTTTTTCCGTAACTAACAGAAACATTTTTGAGCAATATGCTCGGAGTTTGCATAATATTATTGGTTGCCGGTAAGTCCGGTGATGATGGTGTTAGCTGTGTGCTCCAGTAAGTCTATGTAAGTAGAAGCTGGGCCATCGATGGTAGATAGTGAATCTACGTAAAGCACTCCACCCAAGGTAGCTCCTGTTGCTTCTACGACTTCTCTTTGTACCTTTGGTTCTACAGTACTCTCACAGAAAACAGCCGGAATTTGTTTGGCTTTAACTTCTTCAATTACATGCGCTATCTTTTGTGGTGAACCCTGTGATTCAGAATTAATAGCCCATAAATAAAGTTCTTCCAAACCATAGTCATTGGTTAGGTAAGAGAAAGCCCCCTCACAAGTAACTAGGACGCGGTTATTGGCTGGCAGTACAGACAGGGCCTTCGCTAGACGAGTATCAACCGCTTTTATTCTTTCTGAATAAGTTGCAGCGTTGGCAGCAAAGTATTGGGCATTGCTAGGATCTGCTGCTGTTAATTCTCGGCGGATATTTTCAACATAAATAAGACCTTGTTGCGGTGACATCCAAGCGTGGGGGTTTGGTTTTCCTTCGTATATATCCTCAGTGATGTAGTTAATCTCTACTCCGTCACTAACAGTAAAAATGGGCACATCAGGAATACTGGCCCGAAGTTTCTCGGTCCAGAGCTCTAGGTTCATGCCATTTTCAAACATAATGTTAGCTTTCGAAGCTTGAATCAGGTCATTGGGAGTTGGTTGATAGGCGTGAATCTCAGCCCCTGGTTTAGTTAGAGAAATAGCTTCTATACGGTCACCTCCCACCTCACTCACCATGTCAGAGATAATGGTGAAAGTACTTAAAACCACGAGCTTGTCGGTCTCATTTTCAGAACCTTTGGGAGCTCTGTCGGTCAGTAAAGAATTAATTAGAATTAGACCTGCCAATACAGCAATAATTATTAAGATAGTTTTTTTCATAAAGTTCATAAAGTTAGTTAAACAATAAATTTCTAAAGGGAAGGTATTTCTGATCCGTGTGGATCATGAGTTGGTTTTTTAAGAAAAGCACTCAGTCGTTTGGCGACATCATCGCTTATAGCGTGTTCTAGAATTTCAGCTTCGTCGTGGACTAAATCTTTTGGCATACCTAAAGTCTCGTGCAAGAAAACTTCTATGATGCGGTGCTTGTGGGTAAGTTTTTGTCCGATCTTAGCACCTGCTTGAGTAAGGGTGATCTTTCTATAGGGAGGGGCAATGACCAATTCTGCACTGGCCAAATCTTTTAATCTTTCCGATACGGTAGATTTACTAAGTTCGAGCTTGTCAGCAATAGTGGTCACGCTAGCACTAGCGTGACCATTCAATAAATAAATAGCCCGTAGATAATCTTCTTGTTTGGCACTGGGACCAGATGTTGAGTCATTTGTTCGCACATACGAACATTATCACGGAGTCTATAATATTGCAAGCTCGAACCTATGTCTAAAAATTAAAATATGGTATCCTAGCCTGCACAGAGTGAAGAAAATAAGTGAATCTGGAGACGTGTTGAATGAAATAATGAACGTAGTGATTATATTGAATTTATGTCCTGATTTTTTCTCCCCATGAGAAAATCGCTGGACCAGAGTGCTTAAAGGTGAGTGAAGTGTATCGAAGAAAAGAAAATATTATGGAGACGTGTCAGAGTGGTCTATCGTGCTTCCTTGCTAAGGAAGTGGGGTGTTAAGCCCCCGGAGGTTCGAATCCTCTCGTCTCCGCCAATAAAATAGCACCCAAAGGGTGCATATTTTATAAGCGGAGACGAAGTAACAGTCCGGGTGAGAAAGTCTGGGAGACTTTCGCAAGAGGTTGTCGATATCTTTCTGTAAGAAAGTATCATACAACCTGAACAGCTTCTGTAAGAAGACTGTTACGTGAGGATTTGAAGAGCTTTTGAGTCAGATTGGGAGCGTAGCGAACCAATCTGTCCAAAAGGTATACTGGTCATGTAATGACCGAAATTCCTCTCGTCACTTCCGTGAACGAAGTGAACAGGAAGGGGTGGGTGAATTAGTGTTTAGTACACCAACGCTAATCAGACGAAAGTGCAGAAACGAAAATCGAATAATCACGGAGAGTTGGCTGAGTGGTCGAAAGCACCAGTTTACTAAACTGACGAGCCCTAACCGGCTCCAAGGGTTCGAATCCCTTACTCTCCGCATCTTAGAGCTAGCACGAGACACTATGTTTCGTGCTAGTTTTGTTATAATGTTGGGTATGAAAAAATTAACTAAACTATCTAAAGGAGACAAGGTGGCTATTGTGTCACCGAGTTTTGCTGCACCTGCTGTGTGGCCCCATGTGCATGAGCTAGGGCTTAAGCGTATAAGAGAAGTTTTTGAACT
>JAJOLC010000035.1 GCA_021129655.1 Minisyncoccota bacterium | reverse complement strand
CCGTCGTGAAGCACCAGCTAATTTACCAACTGACTTACCTACGGACTAATATTTATGACCGAAGAATATATCAAGTCTCCGATAAGCAAGGCATCCTCCATGATTAGGTTCTTTAAGATTATTTCTGTCCTGACCATTTTGACGCTATCAGCGGCTACCGCACTCTACTGGCATTTATCTAACCTGAATTTACCAGGCGAATCCTTCCCCGTGTATCAGTCCATAGTAATTGAGCAGGGAACTGATGTTCGAGAGATAACTAGAATTCTTGAGTCTGAAGGAGTAGTTCAGTCTGGTGATTTGCTGTATTACGCAATCGCTATATTTTATGAACCCACTGACCTGAAAGCCAGTAACTATGTTTTTGACCAACCGATAACAACCTATGAAGTTGCTAAGCGTCTTACGGAAGGTGATTTTGACACTGATTTGATTCGGCTTACTCACTATGAAGGTGAGCGGGTAACACTGTTTGCTGAACGAGCATCCAAGCAACTGCCAAATTTTAACGCGGAAGCGTTTGTGTTGGCGGCGGAGCCACTAGAAGGAAGAGTATTTCCAGATACCTATTTTGTGCCATTAACCTTTACAGATGCTGAGTTACTCGAACTAACGTTAGAAACTTTTCTATCTAAAACAGCAGGCCTCGAACAACAAATTTTAGAACATCCACTTACACTGAGCAAGATTCTGGTATTAGCGTCCATCATCGAACGGGAAGCTAATACTATGGAGTCCAAGAAACTAGTTTCAAGTGTGTTGCAGAATCGGATAGAAATTGGCATGGCGCTGCAAGCTGATGCCTCAGTTGAGTATATTTTGGACAAACCCCTAAACAAACTCACCCCAGAAGACCTGAAGGTTGATTCTCCTTATAACACTTATCTTAACGTTGGTTTGCCACCGACTCCAATCGGTAATCCAGGTCTTGATGCTATCGAGGCAGTATTAAATCCTACAGAATCTGAATACTTCTACTACATAACCGGTAATGATGGTGAGTTCTACTATTCAGCTACTTACGCAGAGCATTTACGAAAAATCAATACCTACTTACGCTAAATACAGCTTTGTGCTAGCTTATAAATTATGAATAAGTCACAAACAGTTTTTGTGGGTTTGTCTGGCGGAGTCGATTCTTCGGTGGCAGCCCTACGACTTATAAAACAAGGATACTCTGTAGTCGGAGTGTTTATTAAAGTGTGGCACCCAGATTTCATGATTTGCAATTGGGAAGCAGAGAGATTAGATGCCATGCGGGTAGCGGCTCACTTAGATATTCCTTTTTTGACTTGTGATGCTGAGGAACAATACCGAGACGACGTAGCAGAATATTTTATAGAAGAGTATAGAGCGGGACGAACACCAAACCCAGATGTTATGTGTAATCAGTATGTGAAATTCGGAGCTTTTATGCAGTTTGCTAAAGACAAAGGGGCTGATTTTATTGCCACTGGACACTATGCTCAGAGAATTGAAGCTGAGCTTGGTGCAGAAATGCATCGTGGCGTAGATACTAATAAAGACCAGACATACTTTCTCTGGACACTTTCCAAAGAACAATTAGAATATTCACTTTTTCCAGTGGGGGATACGCCTAAAGATGAGATAAGGAAGGAAGCAGAAGCCGCGGGAATCCCTACAGCTCAAAAGAAAGATAGTCAGGGTGTGTGCTTCCTGGGGCAGGTGGATATACCTGAATTTTTATCACACTACATAGACCTAGTTCCTGGTGCTGTTTTAAACACTAAGGGAGAGATTGTTGGGCAACATAAAGGTGCTCAAGTATATACCGCAGGACAGAGACATGGTTTTACCCTAAGTACTACAGACACCAAACGGCCCGCCATGTTTATCATCAAGACTGACTTAAATAAGAATACAATTACAGTCGATACTAACAAACCGGAAGTAACCAATCAGTCAGATTTAGTTCTTGATAAGGTTATTCTAAGGAGGCAAGTTAGTGTCGGTGATAAATTAGAGGTTCAAGTTCGGCATCGCCAAACACCATTTGCTGCGACAGTTTCAAAGCTGGAAGGAACTACTATGCTGCTTACTCCCGACCAAACTGAAGAGTTAACAGCGGTTGGTCAGTCCTGTGTATTATATGTAGGAGAAGAATGCCTCGGAGGTGGTATCCTAAGCTAAGTTAATACTTAGCCATGCCAATAAAAATTAAGAAAGCCGACGGCACCTTGCAATATTTTAAGGTTGAGAAATTAAGACGATCACTTCGTCGTGCTGGAGCAACACCTGATGAGGTGAACGAAATCATTTCTGATGTCGACAAGACTCTATACGAAGGAATCAAAACTCAGGAAATTTACAGTCACGCTTTTTCACTATTACGAAACAGTCTTCCAACGGCAGCAGCAAGATATTCACTGCGACGTGCATTATTTAATCTAGGACCAACTGGCTTTCCATTTGAGAAGTTTCTAGCCAGATTATTTCAGCAGGAAGGATACTCGACAAGAACTGGTATCACTCTACAAGGTAAGTGCGCACCTCACGAAATCGACGTAGCAGCCTACAAAGAGAGCCATAGCTTTGTTGGTGAAGCAAAATTCCACGCTCGGCCTGGTATCAAGTCAGACCTACAAGTAGCCATGTACTCGTATGCCAGATTACTTGATTTAAAAGAGGCTAAAATTTGCCACGAGGACATTTGCGGCATTAATGAATTCTGGTTAATAACTAACACCAAGTTCACAAGTACCGCTCAGAACTACGGAAATTGCGTCGGGCTAAAAATGCTTAGCTGGGATTTCCCGAAGACCAATAATCTGCACGACAAAATCCAAAAGGCTGGAGTTTATCCGGTAACTGTCCTACAAAGCATAAATGCCTCCCAAGCCTCTACTTTGATTTCCAGAGATATTGTCTTATGTAGAGACATTCTTGAAAGTCCACACATTCTTAGGCATCTGCATTTATCAAAAAGAAAGCATGAGGCTATCCTTCAAGAAGCCGCCGAGATTTGCAACTCAACTAAATAGCATTCAAAACTAGGTTTCTGTCAATGTTTCAGGGCTATTTTCCTGTGATATACTCACAACATTATTTAATACGGAAAATCATTTAAGTTAATTGTATGGCAGAAGAACAACAAGACGGACAGAAGACCCTAGTAGCTTTTGTAGTCGGACTCCTTATTGGTGGAATGTTAGTATGGGCTTTTTCTGGTCCTGCAGCGAATGCACCTGAAGTGGCAGTAACTGACGAAAGTTCAGAGGAAACTGAGGAGATTGATAACGGTGACGCTATGGAGTCTGACAATGATACAAAAGGTGAAGAGACTGATGTCGCAGCACCTGAGTTAAAAGTTGGAAACGGAAAAGTTTCAGTTTTAGATCAGGACGCTAGTATGGCTATTGCTCTTGAAAGCGCAACTTACCCAGTCAGTGAAGGATGGATTGGTGTGCGGGACTATAACAACGATCAACTAGGAATGATTCTTGGGGTAGTTCGATTTAGCGAATCTCAAGGTCTAGTGCCTTCAGAAATTGCTCTACAACGATCAACTAAAGCTGGTAATCGGTATGCAGTAGTAATCTTCACAGAAGACGGAGATTTCTCATTCAGCTTAGCTGGAGACGTGCAAATCGACACCATCTTCGATACCTTCATCGCTCAATAAGCTATTGATGATGAAAGAGCCGCTTTCTTAGGAAAGCGGCTCTTTCTAAAATGTTATACTGGTCAACATGTCTGAATACACCTACAAATACAATCCAAACCGTAGTGCGCAGTGGAACTATGGAGGAGCTAAATGGCGACTATCACGTTCAAAAATAGATTTCTTTTTTGAGTGCCAAAGATGTTTTTATCTTGATAATGTTCTTGGTACTAAAAGACCAGGCTTTCCATCCTTCAATCTAAACATCGCCGTTGATGAATTGTTCAAGAACGAGTTTGATAGATACAGAGAAGAAAAGACTGCTCACCCTGTCATGGAAGAGTATAGTATTGACGCCGTACCTTTCGAGCATAATGATATGGATATGTGGCGTGATCCATTTGTAGGCATAACCCACACTCACAGCGAAACTGGAATGGTGATCAGTGGAGGAGTAGATGACATTTGGAAGAATCCCGATGACTCACTTATTATCGTAGATTATAAATCTACCTGTAAAGACGGGAAGATAGACAAGCTTGGTGATAGCCCTTGGGAAAAGCAATACACTCGACAGCTAGGTGTTTACCGATGGTTGCTTGAAAAGAATGGTTTCAAGGTTCAGGATTTAGGATACTTAGTCTATGCAAATGCTGACAAGACCTTGCCTGAGTTTGGCAATACCTTAAATTTTGAAACAACTCTAGTTCCTGTAGAGACATCGGTAGATTGGATTGACGACACGTTAGTCGAAATTAAAGCCTGTTTAGAACGAAAGGATTTGCCACCTTGTGGTGAAAGGTGTGAATTCTGTCCTTACCGAGAAGCGGCAGGTAAAAAGCTACAGGCGATACACTTCGCAAATAAAAAATAGTATGTATACGTACAAGATTGAACAAGCCATTAGAGCAGCAGCGTTGTTGCATGGAGACCACATCAGAAAAGGAGAGATTCCCTTGCCCTACATCACACATTTAGTTTCAGTAGCGATGATTGTTCGTGATTACACCGAAGACGAAGACACTATTGTGGCTGCTTTACTACACGACACGATAGAAGATACAGACTACGCCCAAGAAGAATTGGTTGAGGATTTCGGAGAGAACGTATCTAAGATAGTGATAACACTAACTGAACCAAAAAGTGACGCAGCTCATAAAATTTCCTGGATTGACGTAAAAAAGATTTACGCTAAACAATTACGAAAAGGACCGGAAGAGTCTGTTCTCATAGCTGCTGCAGATAAATCTCACAACTTTCGTTCGATAGTTGATGAGTACTTTGAAAATCACCACGCCTTCATGACTGAATTTGGACCCCATCTTGACTCGCGACTAGAAGCGTATCAAGCTATAGCCAACGCTATTAACAGCCGTCTCAAGGATGGTATAGTGCACGAGTTCAACCACACTTTTGAAGAATATAAAAAATTTATCATCAATGTCCAAAAAACTTACACGAAAAACGACTAAGCAATCACCGGTACCCGGATACTCCTTTGTCTCAAAAGCCGATGAAGTTAGTGAGTATTTACTTAAATCCAACGGACTAAGAGTTCTGTATGTAAATCGTCCAGACACTGGAGTTGTTACCACAAACATCACGTATCTAGTAGGAGCTCGTGACGAAGAAAGAGGCGAAACTGGCCTGGCACATATGCTGGAGCATATGCTCTTTAAGCCCACCACCTTTGACATGAAAGCTGGAATCAAGTCTGGTCGAGGAATGCAGTTCGAAAGAGAAACCGGCTGTATTCTTAATGCTAACACCTGGAAAGACAGGACTACTTACTATTTCAGTTACCCAGCAAAGTATCTTAAGGATGCTCTGCAGATTGAAGCAGAAAGGATGGTTGGAGTGGTACTGACCGATAAAGTACTGACCCCAGAGCAAGGTAATGTTCTCAGCGAGTTCGATATGTACAACGGAGACCCCCACTCGGCCTTGTCCGTCCAGATGCAGAGTACTGCCTTTCTTTCACACCCGTATGGACATGAGACTATTGGCTATCGAGAGGACATCGAAGACTATAATGCTGAAAAACTAGAACGTTTCTACCGAAATTACTATCGCCCTGATAATGCCATAATGATGGTGATTGGTGATGTAGACCTAAAGACAGCTTTAATTGCTGTGAAGAAGCAGTTTGGTCACATTAAAGCCCCGGCAATACCTATCCCACGTTTTTCAATCAGAGAGCCAAAGCAAGAGGGTTTACGTCGCGTGTCTGTCGAACGACCTTCAGCTACGAACATTGTGTCTATCGGTTTCAAAGCCTCAGCCTTTCCCTTAGAGGGGTGGTACACGACTAGTGTGCTGTTAGACATTTTGACTGGTGGCCCAGAAAGCGTCTTGCATAAACTATTGATTGATACTGGAAAGGCTTCATCTGTAGAGGGTTCAATTGAACCCAGTTCGGAGGTAAACTTACCGTCTATTAATGTCACACTAGCACCTAACCAGTCACACTCTGAAATTGAGAAGCTTGTTATTTCTGCAGTAACATCACTAACTTCCAATTCAGTTTCGGACTTAGTGAAGAAATCAAAAATCAGGATGTTAACCGATGAATTGTTTGGCAAGGCTAATTCTCTTCATATAGCTCAAGAGCTAACCGAATATGTTTCTGCCGGAGAATGGGAAACTTACACACAAACACCAATCATTCTGAAGAGCATATCAACCAAAAAAATTCTTGATCATGCAGCAAAAAGTTTTACTAGCACCAACATGACAATTGGCTACTTTATCGGTAAGGAATAACTATGAAATATAAAATTGATCGCGAAGAATCGTATTCCTTTGCCACCATCACCCAAAAGAAGTCGGATACAGTCGCTGCCTACATAACAATAGACGTTCACAATGAGCACACCGTAAAGGATCAAGCTGTGCACCTTATGTACGGCGATGCTCTTTTGTCTGGAGCCGGAAATATGAACCGGGAGCAGTTCTTGAGTGCTGTAAATAGTTTAGGTGCCAGTATTAGTGTTTCTCTGGCACAAGGTTCTTTGACAATCTCCCTCAAATCAACCAAAGCTAAATTCGGAGCATTAGTTAAACTTACTGAGACAATGCTAAATGAGCCATTGTTTTCCAAAGATGAACTAAAGCGAAACAAAACGACTGTAGTAAATGAACTACATGAGGCGAAGGAGAATAGTAAGGAAATAGCCCACGCTGAGCTGCGGAATATCTTGTATGGGCAAAACGATCGTAGATATACTTATGATATTGATGAGACGATTAATACAATCGGAGCTATCAACACGTCTCACTTAAGAGCGTTGCATAAAAGAGTTTTGTCACAAACATGGACCTGCTCCGTCGCAGGTGAGCAGTCATCTATCTCCACCCTCGTGAAGTCAGTAAAGAACTTAAAGA
>JAJOLC010000024.1 GCA_021129655.1 Minisyncoccota bacterium | reverse complement strand
GAAGAATGTAACGGGTTAGGGGTAGTCGGAATATTCCAGAGCGATGAATGTGAAGCTTGTAAGGGTGCACGACTGCGCCCTGAGGCATTACGTGTGTACTTAGGCGGTGATGGTAAAAAGAATATGGGAACTAACATCGTGGACTTTACTCGAATGACTGTTGGTGAGGCTGCTGATTTCATTGCAGGGTTGCAACTAACTAAAAAACAACAAGACATTGCCTGGCCTGCTCTCCGTGAAGTGATTGAGCGTTTAGACTTTATGAAGGATGTTGGTATTGAGTACCTGACATTAGATAGACGGGCTAATACTCTATCTGGAGGTGAGGCTCAGAGAATTCGATTAGCTTCTCAGTTGGGGTCAGGTTTGGTGGGAGCACTATACGTGCTAGATGAACCAACAATTGGGCTTCATCAGCGTGATAATGACAAGCTTATTAAAACATTGCTTGAACTGCGCGACCTAGGAAATACTATTATTATTGTAGAGCACGACGAGGATACAATTAAAGCTGCCGACTACCTGATAGACATTGGGCCAGGAGCTGGTGTTCATGGAGGAGAAGTTATCGTTGCTGATTATTTAGAAAAGCTAATGAGTGATAAAAAAAATATATCTGGCTCAGTGACACTAGATTACTTGCGCGGTGACCGAGGAATCAAGGTTCCCGAACGTAGAGCCAGTGAGAAAGGAAAAATTCAGATAAAAGGCGGCAAAGCGTTTAATATAAAGAATTTAAATACTGACATACCTCTAGGCCGTCTTATTTGTGTAACTGGTGTGTCTGGCTCTGGAAAATCCACATTCATGTATGAAATTGTAGATCGTAACTTAAGGTCCAGGCTAGAAAAGAGACATCGCAGTGCCAAGACTTTTAATTGTAAAACTTTCACTGGAACTGAGTATCTCAGCCGTTCAGTACTAATTGACCAGTCTCCGATTGGTCGAACCCCAAGAAGTAATCCTGCTACCTATACAGGAGCCTTTACTCACATACGTGATTTGTTTGCAGCTTCTGGAGAGGCTCGAGCTAGAGGCTGGAAGCCTGGACGATTTAGTTTTAATGTTAAAGGAGGCCGTTGTGAGGCCTGTCAGGGTAACGGTGTAATAGCAGTCGAGATGCACTTCCTGCCAACCGTTTATGTTACTTGTGATGTTTGTGAGGGGACTCGTTTTACCAAAGAGACACTGGAGATTTATTACAAAGGAAAGAATATTTATGAAGTTCTTCATATGAATATCGAAGAGGCTCACGAGTTCTTTGTTGATGTGCCTGCTATCCAAGAGCGGTTACGCTCATTGAACGATGTTGGTCTAGGTTATTTGAAGCTAGGACAGAGCGCAACAACTCTATCTGGAGGTGAGGCTCAGCGGGTGAAGATTGCTTCCGAGCTTTATCGGCCGCACACGCAAAAAACTATGTATTTGTTGGACGAGCCTACTATTGGTTTGCACTATGATGATGTGAAGAAGTTGATTGAGATTCTTCAACAGCTGGTTAATCAAGGTAATACAGTGATGGTGATTGAGCATAATCTAGACCTAGTTAAAAGTGCTGATTATGTGATTGATATAGGTCCAGAAGGTGGTGCTAAGGGAGGTAATATAGTCGCCAAGGGAACCCCGGAAGAGATTGCTGAGAATCCCAAATCACATACAGGAGCCTACCTTAAGAAAATTCTCTAGATACAGAAATAAGCGTTTGAATTTCTATGAATAGAAAAGATTTGAGCAAAATAAAGTTTCCAGATAATCCGGGTGTTTACTATTTTCTTGGTGCCCGAAAAAAAATTCTTTATATTGGTAAAGCAACATCACTTAGAAGCCGAGTGCGGTCATACTTTATAGCTGATATTGCAGATAAGCGCTCACGTTTAATCGAAAAGATGGTTGAAGAAGCAAAGACTATAGAATTCACAGAAACTGATAGTGTCATTGAGGCACTTATTTTGGAGGCAAATCTAATACGCTCCCACAAGCCATTTTATAATACTCGCAATAAGGACGATAAGAGTTACAACCATCTGGTCATCACAAAGGAGGAGTTCCCTAGAGTACTTGTAATTCGCGGTAAAGACCTCGTAGACAAATTCACCGAAGACAATATCAAGTATCATTTTGGACCATTTCCTAGTGGGCAATTATTCAAGGAAGCCTTAAAAATTGTAAGAAAGCTTTTTCAGTTCTACGACACAAAGATTCCTGTTGGGCAAGAAAAAACCAGAATGGCCAGAGGCAAAATTGATTTTAATCGTCAAATTGGTTTGTACCCAGATAAGCACTCAAAGAAGGAGTATAATCGCACCATTCGGCACCTACGAATGTTCTTCGAGGGCAAGAAGCATCAGCTGGTAACTGAGCTAGAAAAAGAAATGAAAAAGCTTGCTAGGGCAGAGAAGTTTGAAGAGGCAGATGTGGTCAAGAAAAGGATATTTGCATTGAATCATATTCAGGATATTGCCCTGATGAAAAACGAGTCTAGAATCTATCGAGACGAGAAGCGTATCAGGATTGAAGCCTACGACATTGCTCATCTTTCTGGTCAGGATATGGTGGGTGTGATGACAGTGGTTGAAGGTGGTGAGCCAGCCAAGACCGAGTATCGAAAATTTAGGGTGAGAGGATTTGAGAAAGCTAATGACCCAGGGGCCATGGGTGAAATTATTGCTAGGCGAATAAAGCATCCTGAGTGGCCGATGCCACAGGTTTTGGTTGTTGACGGTAGTACTGCCCAGAAGAATGTCGCTGAAAAAATATTACGCCAGAATTCTCTAGTAATACCGGTCGTGGCAGTTGTTAAGGATGAGAAGCATAATCCAATAAGGTTAATGGGTCAGAAAAAGCTTTTGGATTTGCATAAGGATTCAATTCTTTTGGCGAACTCCGAGTCGCACCGGTTCGCAATTGTATACCACAGAAATATGAGAAAACAACGCTACAAACTATAACTTTATCGGTAGTATGTGGGTTCATAAATAACACATGAATGACAAGCTAAAAATCGGATTTATTGGACAGGGCTGGATAGGAAAAACCTTTGCGGATGATTTCGAACAAAGAGGCTACGAGATCGTTAGATACGCACTTGAAGCTCCTTATAATGCAAATAAGAGTCAGCTTAAAAGTTGTGACATCGTTTATATTGCAGTTCCAACACCCACAAATCATGATGGTTTTTCTTGTGAACCTGTGATCGACGCTCTGACCAATCTTGAAGCTGGTACAACAGCTGTTATTAAGTCTACGATTTTACCCGGCACTACTAGACGTCTACAGACTTTGTTTCCTCATCTGTACGTAATGCACAGCCCCGAGTTTCTGGTTGAGAAAACCGTTAAGTTTAATGTAGAGAATCCCGAACGAAATATTATCGGAATTCCGATCAATAACGAGGATTACCAGACCCGAGCTCAGATTGTGATGGAAACTTTACCGCGAGCACCATACAGCAAGGTGATGGATGTAAACGATGCAGAATTAGTAAAATATGCAGGTAATACTTTTTTGACCACCAAGGTTCTGTTCATGAATATTCTGTATGATCTGGTTGAAAAGAATGACGGAGACTGGAATACAGTTCGTGGAGCTCTGGTGGAAGACAAGCGAATTGGCGATACTCATACCCAGCCAGTATTTGAAAGTGGAAGAGGGGCCGGTGGACACTGTTTCATTAAGGACTTTGAAGCTTTTCGACAACAGTATTCTGAAACTGTCGGTGACAAAGAAGGTCAAGAAGTGCTGACGGCACTAACAAAGCTAAATATTGCCTTGCTAACTAAGTCTAATAAAAGTTTGGATATCTTAACTGACACCTTTGAGCTTAAAGTAAAAGAATAGCCATTCACCAATGCTATAATAGCCACATGAAAAGAGTTGCTGTTCTACGAGGTGGCCCCAGTGATGAGTATGATGTGTCTATGAAGTCGGGAAGTGCGGTTATACACGCGCTTAAAAACCTGGATTATGATTACAAAGATATTGTCATCACCAAGAAGGGTGAGTGGCTAGAAAGTGGCTTCACTAAGGAGTCACAAGTAGCTCTTGAGGGTATAGACGTGGTTTTTATTGCGTTGCACGGACAGTATGGAGAAGATGGTCAGGTACAGAAAATTCTTCAACGTCTGAATATCCCTTTTACAGGTAGTCGATCATTACCATCAGCTGTTGCTTTTAATAAGGAGCTCACCAAACGTACTTTAAAGGCACACAACATTAAACTGCCTCGTCATCGCCTGATGCTTAGGGAAGAAATGAATGCTCTAGATAGTGATATTTCCACTATCTTCTCAGACATTGGTAATGAAGTATTTGTAAAACCCGTTGCTAGTGGTTCATCACTCGGGGCTCGTTATGTTCCCAATGAAGAAACGCTGCGTGTTGTGCTAAAGGATTTATTCCAGGTTTATGACAAAGTTCTAATTGAGCAGTTTATAAGAGGTCGTGAAGCAACCGTTGGAGTTTTGGATAATTTCAGAGAGGAGCAATTTTACAGCTTGCCAGTAGTAGAAATCGTCCCCCCAGGCGGAGAACCAATATTTTCCAATGAAATAAAATACAGCGGAAAAGCTGAGGAGATTGTGCCGGGCCGTTTCTCTTATGCAGAGAAAACTGAGCTGGCTGAAGTTGCAGCCCTTGTCCATCAGGTGATTGACTGTAGTCACTACTCGAGAAGCGATTTTATTGTTAGAGACGGTGAGATTTATTTCCTAGAAGTTAACACACTGCCTGGTCTAACAAGCGAGAGTCTGTTTCCTAAGGCGGCGGCTGCAGTGGGGTTAGAATTTCCTCAATTAGTTCAACATCTAATTGAAACTGCTCAAGTCTGATAACCTTAAAAACTTTCTTGACTTCAGAGCCTAGGCACCGTATTATAGTGCGCACTAAGGACCAAAGATCTGAAGTAAGAAGCCTTCGGGCTCGTAGCTCATCTGGTAGAGCGCCTCACTTGCACTGAGGAGGTAGCGGGTTCAAGTCCTGTCGAGTCCACATAAGAAAGCCGCGAAAGCGGCTTTTGTTGTGGGCTCGAAGTAAGCAAATAGTTTTGCTTACTTTAGGACTTGAACGCCGGAGCGATGTGAGGAAGGATGACGAACGAGTGAGGTGTGTCCCTCGGCACTTGCTAGTTTGTGACTGAAAGGAAACAGACTAGTTTAGTGACCGTAAGGACAAGTCCTGTCGAGTCCATAAAAATATCCGAAAGGGTATTTTTATTTCTGGACACGAAACATGGTCTGACTAATTAGTCCCAAGCTTAGAAAGCTTTGATAGATGATAGAACTGAGACTAGTTCTAAAAATCGGAATCAGTTGACAGTAAAAATTTTGAGGAGCATAGTTAAAATATGAGTGCTCTAACGGCAAGGTTATTATTACTTACCATATTACTATTTCCAGACTCTAGTCTGGCTGGCTTCGTGCCACAAGAGTATACACAAGCGAACTTCGACAGTAGTTATCAAGATCAACCTGTTCATTTTACAAGAGATGCAAGTGGGAATTTTTCTGGCACCACTATGTCAGGGAAGATGTTTACGCAGACTTATGTTGCTGCTAGTATTTCCGTTAGGTTGCAGAAATTCTCCATAGATAAGGCATCATTTTATATCTCATCTTACGGGATTATCAATGCAGCATCTGATATTGAGGCCCTGTCAATATATCTAGTTAAGGCTAGATGGGGTGAGAGTGAGCTACTAACCTAGCAGCTTCAGCAATTTACGATACGTATCAAGATGATCATCGACTGGTACTGTTTCAATTACTCCAATAACAGCTTCATCATTTCCTCCGGGATACAGTCCATCACCGAAGTATATGCATTCATCCTTGTTCCAGCCCTTTAAATCTATGAGTTTTTGTACGTTGGTTCCTTTGTGCCTGTCCCTGTGGATGTAGTCTAGACTAGTTGAACCACCGATTTTTACAACTAAATCTTCAGATTCAAATGGAATTTTTTTCATATATCCTTCACGTTTCTTGCGGTCAGGGTCAAACGAAACCTTATACTGGTTTGGAGCTACATTACCGATGGGACTGAAGGTGATTTGAGCACCCCTGTCTTCGATAGGTTTCCAATCATGATTTATTTCATGGTCAACTATTTTCATGATTTCTTCAATGTGAGTCATTATTTCCTTCCGATGCGCATCATCTAGCAGAATATTCCAGAGCTCGTTGCTATCTAGGTCTGTGGCATGATTGCCACATTGACCTAGTGTGTAGGATGGGAGTTGATTGCTCTGTGTTCCAATTTTTTTTACTTCTTGTCCTGACACGATAATAATATCTTGAGGCAGTTCACTAAGTAGCCTGAACATTTCAGGCAAGACAGGCTGCCTAGCAGGAGCAATAGTTTGATCCATGTCGAAGAATAAGTGACGATATTTTTTCATTGTTTGTAGCATATCATCATGTCCTAGTTAATTCACACAGTGCTCAAAAGTAGGTAGATTTGTTTGATACTATTTAAACATGACATTCTTTATAATTTTAGTAACAATTATTCAAACCTTTGCAATTTCTTTGGGAACAGGCGCATCTACCTTAGCGATTGCGAATTTCTTCGTAGCAATAGCTGACGGAACTATTGATGAGACTGAACGCAAGATGATGGGTATTGTTTATGTTGTATTGCGGGTGGCGATGGTACTCATCCTTGTTACCACCACGCTCCTTATAGCTCCTGAATACAGTGCTGCCGGTATTGCTGGCTTGTCTGCATTCACAATAGGTCAAATAGCTGTGCTGTTGGTCCTATATACGAATGCGCTATTAATGACAGCTCATCTAATTCCGACCACCTTTGGGCCTGCTATACAGGCTGGTAGTTGGTACACATTAGGAACACTAACAGCCCTGCAAATTCTTGGTGTGACTGACTTCACGTTACTAGAGTTCTTCATGGGCTATATCACCTGGGTAATATTAGCGATAGCAATTGTGAACGGAACTATGGCGGTCATGAAGGCTAAAAGGGAGGAGAGAGAGCTTCAGGAGCAAGAATAACCCCGCTAGTGGAGCGGTTTCCTTATTCAATTAGGACTGCACTTCTCCTGGATGACGACTATACGTGATTGGGATTAGTACCAAAGTTATGATTACTGAAAATACCAAACCAAACATAACCGCGTAGGCTAGGGGTGACCATAAGTCTCCCGCATAAGTAAGAGGAATCATTCCGATCACAGTCGTGACCGTTGTTAGTAGAATTGGACGTAATCGATTGCTTGCTGCATTCAGAACTACCTCATTAATACTCTTGTCTGGAGTAGCTCGTCGCATATTGTTCATCATGTCTATTAGAAGAATGGAGTTATTTACCACAATACCTGACAAGGCAATGAAGCCCATCATTGAGGGGAACGACAGAGTGTTCTGTGTGATAGCAAGACCGAACATGATTCCGATTAAGGAGTAGGGAAGGATGCTCAGTACGTATCTCATGTGAAGATATGAGTTGAATTGTAGGGTTAAGATACCGACCATTAAACCGAT
>JAJOLC010000003.1 GCA_021129655.1 Minisyncoccota bacterium | reverse complement strand
TTCCCGAGAGTGTTTAATGGTTTTAGTATAGCTTCCACTACTCATTACGAACTGTGGCAAAGTGATACTGGTCAAAATACTGACTTCAGAGTATCGGTTGTGGAGTGGCCAGTTGCTGAAACGTCAATACGGCAAAATTATTACCGCTTTTATGTAGATAATGGCGCGATTGACCCCACAGACCCTTGGCCGGTAGGTATTTCAAACTTGGGCGAGAATACTTCTATTACGTCGGCCGATGATCCTCTAGGTGAAGGTGAAACAGTGAGAATCAGAATGTCTTTATTGATTAACAATGCGACTTTACCTGAAAATATTAGATCATTTAAGATGCAGTACGGTCTCCAGGTATCGTCTTGTAGTGCAATTAGTGTCTGGACTGACGTGGGAGGTTCTGGTAGTGGAGAAATCTGGCGTGGTTATGATGGTGTGGTGGCTGATGGCACAGAGGTGGCCACCAGTACTCCAGCAGCTGGTGCTCTGAATATTTCAGTTTCTGATGTCGCTGGCACCTATGAGGAATTTAATGATTCAGCGATTAATCCTTACGCTGTAGATATCGGGCAGGACGTGGAGTACGATTGGTTGATAGAGCATAACGGTGCCGCTCAGAGGTCAGACTACTGTTTCCGAGTGATAAATAGCGATGATACAGAGCTTGATGGTTATATCTATTATCCGACTCTGAGAACGACCGGGTATTCTCCGGTAGTTGGGGACTGGCGTTGGTACGGAGATGAAACAAATGAAACGCCAACCTCACCATTAGCGGCTGAGAATGTAGCTCCAATTGATATTGTCGATCAGGATATTATCAAACTGAGAGTATTAGCGACTGAATTAGAGAATGCCGCCGGCACCGGTTTGAAATTCACTTTGCAATACTCTCAGTACGCAGACTTTAGCGATGGTGGGACATTTTTAACCAGCACATCATCTTGTCAGGCCACCTCAACCTGGTGTTACGCTGATGGGGCCGGAGTTGATAATGTAACTATTCAGTCTGCTCTTCTTGGTAAAGCCGATTCTTGTGTTGCGGGAGTAGGAGATGGTTGTGGTAATCACAATGAGGCTTCATCCTCAGCTCAGATACTGAACCATACTGCCAGTGCTAGTATGGAGCTTGAGTACACTATTAGTCATGCTGCTGCGCGTGCTAATGGAGTCTATTATTTCAGACTCTATGAGATGAGTACGGGCGAAGCATTGGTGGCTAGTTCCACATTCCCGAGTCTAGTTACAGAGGGTCCACAATTAGTCTTCTCTGTTGACGGAGTCGATGCTGGAGTTACAGTTGCTGGACTAATTACGTATGCCACCACAACCTCAACGTCAGTAGACTTTGGTTCCTTACCATTCAATACTGACGTAATAGTTGCCCAACGTCTGTCAGTTACCACTAATGCTACGGATGGTTATCAGATTTTCAAATACGCAGACCAACAGATGCTTAACTCTTATTCAACTCAGATTATTCCAATTGCAGGAACCAACGCAGCCCCCCTAGGTTGGGCCACGGCTTGTTCAGGAGCAGCGATAAGTTGTTTTGGATATCACACCACCGACGCAACCCTTCAAGGTTCTTCAGGCAGGTTTGCTCCTACCGATTCTTACGCTGCTGTCAGTACTGCTCTGGAAGAAATCATGTACAGCTCGCTTCCAGCAGTAGATGTCGAAGACGTTGTTTATAGAATCATGGTGACAGAGAAGCAGCCAGCAGGAGATTATTCGACAGGAGTAACCTACATAGCCGTTCCTGTATTCTAAATGTTATGATTACTCTCGTGAAAACAAGTAAGATATTCTCGTTACTGGTTCTGGCCGTTATGTTCGTTCCATTTTTTACAGTATCGGCTGGAGAGTATTCAGTCCGTCCGTTTCTGATAGACACTAGCGTTGTACCTCGAGATGTTGTGCAGGAAACCGTTCTGCTCACAAATGAGGCAGAGTTCAGGAAGTATGTTGTTTATGCAACAGTTAATGAAATATCTGTTGACAACGAAGGTGTGATTAAGGAGTTCGTTACTCCTGTCATGACCGACCGCACTAATACTGTCACTAGCTGGATACAGGTTACTAGAGGAGCGATTGATATTCCTCCAGGAGAGCAGAAAGAGGTGCCTTTAACTATAAAAATCCACAAGGATGCTCAGCCGGGTGAATACCATGTGTTCATTGGTTTTGTGCCAGGCCCAAATCGACCGGCAGCACAGGCCATAGCTATGAAAGGTGAAGGTGACGGAGTAATCGTGAAAATCACAGTTGAAGATCAGAGAAGTGAAAGTATGAAAATCTCTGCCTTTCTAGTTGATAGGTTTGTCTTTAGGGACGATAGTCGATTTATTGATGTTGAGGTTGAAAACAGAGGTGATATTGCATCAGCACCAATTGGCGAGATTATATTTTATAATTCTAGGGGAGCAGAGGTCACTTCTGTCTCTGTTAATGATGAAGGTTTGCTAGTGCAGCCTGGTGAGAAAATCACGCTCACTAGCCAGATTCCTGTAGCTGATTCTATTGGTAGATTCAAGGCTAACGTTTCATTGAAGTATGGTGGTAGCCAGCAGGCTTCCTTGTTTGATACAGCTTTTTTCTACGTGATGCCACTGCACTTACTTTTGTTAGTGTTTGGTGGTATTTTATTATTAGCACTATTTACTACTCTGATGTTTAAGCGTACCTTCATTCACGATAATTACGATGACGGCGCTGGCGATGAAGTGACTATGTACGTGAGAGAGGGGCATGATCCGAAACCACAAGACCATGATATTGACCTTAAAAACAAAACTGAATAACAACTTGAAACTATGGTTACTAACATGCCTGTTTTTGTTGTTCCTATTTCCTTTGTCTGCACTGGCTCAAGGATTGATACTTAGTGTTTCTCCAACACTTTTTGAAATGACTGCAACTCCAGAACAGGAGTGGTCGAGTAATGTGAGGGTAATAAATCCAAATCCTTTCGACATTTCCATATACGCTGATGTTGTTAACTTTGCTCCTCAGGGGGAGGCAGGCTTAGGTAAGTTCATTCCTATTTTGAATGATGAGCTGACTGAAGGACACACGTTGGCTGAATGGTTAGATATTGAGCAGGGTGAAATTATTATTCCGGCTGAGCAGACAAGGGAAATTCCTTTTAGTATTTTAGTTCCTGCTGATGCGCAGCCTGGAGGACATTTTGCAGCACTGCTTATTGGAACAAAACCACCAAAAAAAGTAGAAGGGAAATCAAATGTCAGGACTTCACAAATTGTCACTACATTAGTTTTTCTTAGAGTTACAGGTGATGTTGTCGAGTCAGGAAAAATTCGTTCGTTTAGGACTACTGAATGGATATTGAACAAGCCAGAGGTTACCTTTGAGCTGCGTTTCCAAAACGACGGTAATGTCCATATTCTTCCTCAGGGAGAGATTAAAATTTTAAATATGTGGGGGCAGGAAAGAGGAGTAGTGCCCGTTAATAGGGAAACAATGTTTGGTAATGTTCTGCCTGATAGTGTGCGGAAATATGATTTCACCTGGACCGGGCAGTGGTCATTCTCTGATGTTGGTCGGTATAAAGCTGTGGCAACACTTGCTTATGGAGATTCCCAAAGACAATTCACCTCGAGTGAGACAGCTTTCTGGGTTATTCCATGGAAAATAATGACAGTAGCCTTACTAGTCATAATTGGATTCATTGCCTTTTTCACCTGGGCTATCAAAGTCTACATTCGAAAAATGCTTTCTATGGCAGGAGTTGCTCCTGGTCAGACATCAGGAAGGCCAATTCAAAGTGCTCTTGTCCCAGGACGTAAGCTTTCTGTAGTTGCGCCTATCGAGGCTGGTATGCTCGATCTCAGTCAGAGGATGCTAGACACGGACTCTGCCTCCGATAGAGTTAAAACACTCCTTGGTTTTGTGGGTAATTACAAATTATTCTTTGTTGTACTATTTGGCTTTATAGTGTTCATTGTTCTTTTGGTTGTCTATATTCAGTCCGCTTCTGTGTCAGAGAGAGCTTTTGAAATTACTATTGATGGCATGTCAGACGAAGTTAAAATTTCTTCAGAAGAACTTGCCTATAATAAACTTGAGAGCGAAAGTCCCCAAATTGATAAGGTAACACCAAACCTTCAATTGCCTGAAATAACAATTATTAACCGTAGTGGTGTTAGCGGTCTGGCCGCAGCACTTCGCCTTGATCTAGAAAACCAAGGTTATATAGTGGATTCAATCTCAAGCGATCTTGGTGTTGAGGAGTTTAGAACTGTTGTTGTATATCCTCCCGAATTAGCAGCTAAAGCTCTAGCTTTGACTAAGTCTATAGGTGATGCACTTCTTTCTTCATATGAAGGTGAGTCTCAAACTCAAACTGATATAACTGTTTATGTCGGAAAAGATGTCCAAGATACGGTACAATAGACGCAGAGTTACTCGTTAATTTATACATTATGAGTCAAAAATCTATTATCCTAATCGTCACACTTTTTGCTTTGCTTGTGGCAGGCATGTTTGTTTATGCGAGTCTAAAACAGGCTGAGTTACAGCAATCTCCGGCTATTGTTTATCCTCAGGCAAATGAGTTGCCAGAGGAAGTTTTGTATCCGAGAATTACAGATATTGATGCAAAACATTTCGTTGGTCAAGGTGCACATACTTTAGTCGGAGAAGTTGATATGCCGACTCCTTGTGACTTATTGCAGGTAGAGACAATAGTCATGGAATCCTATCCTGAGCAGATAGTACTTGATTTTACGGTCATCAATAACGCAGATGATTGTATCCAAATGATAAGCTCTCAAAGATTCAAAGTTGAGCTGCAAGCATCAAGCGGAGCTAGCTTCTCGGCAAAGTTCATGGGTAGAGATGTGCGTTTAAATTTATTCCCAGCTGATGAAGGTCAGCTTCCAGATGAGTTTGAGTTATTTATTAAAGGTTAATTCTGTCCCTGTGAAATTATCGAAGAGTAATGTAATTGTACTGGTCTCTATCATTGTGGTACTGACTTTAGTTGCGCTGTATACCTGGTTTACTATAAAAAAGAACAATGAGAATACTATTCTTGGGAGTCCTGCAGGAAGTGCTCTTGCCAGTTCGCCAGAACAAAAGACTTACACTGATTTGAGTGGAAATCCAGTGTCCATAGACGACTATTTAGGTAACGTGTTGGTGGTTAATTCTTGGGCCAGTTGGTCACCTTTTAGTAAAAAGGAATTACTAGAGTTGTCTTCTCTGGTTGGTAAATATGAGGATGTCGAAATATTGGCAATAAACCGAGCTGAACCAGCTACAACAGCTGAAGCTTTTCTTCTCTCAATCAATGCTGATAGAAATATAATTCTGATACTAGATCCTGCTGATAGATTCTATGAATCAATTGAAGGATTTTCTATGCCAGAAACGGTATTTTATGACAGGGAAGGGAACATTATCCATCATAATCATGGTTCCATGACTAGTGAAAAAATTAGTTTATATATTGAAAAAGCACTTGCTGCTAGCTCTTCCGAATAGTTGTTCATTTTTGAACCACTAACTTGAACGCAGATTGAGATAGAAAGGTGGTTTTAAAGATCAAGCTGTCAGCTCGGTCTTTTTTCTATCATGTATGGATGGGGTATAATAGTTGGAATGAAAATGAGTCGAATAGTTGAATACGTGTTCTTCTTTGCCCTACTGGGCCTAGCTGGCTATATGGTGTGGAAAATCATCACCCCATTCATCAGTGCCCTTGCTCTATCGATTATTATCGTGACCATCTCGCATCCTCTCTATTTAAGAATTAAGAAACGCGTACCAAAACAAAACAAATCCATTGCAGCCTTCATAACAACTATGTTTGTGTTGGTGGTAGTTGTTATGCCTCTTATACTAATATCTTCGTTAGTGGTTGGAGAGATAGTAGGTTTCTATCAGGACTTAGACGGAGGTAATATGTCGATACAGACTGCCATAGTTGGAA
Organism: Minisyncoccota bacterium; assembly: GCA_021129655.1. Taxonomy (GTDB): domain Bacteria; phylum Patescibacteriota; class Minisyncoccia; order Phycocordibacterales; family UBA918; genus OLB19. The sequence continues at coordinate 3,039 of JAJOLC010000003.1, read as the reverse complement.
TCGAATCCACCATACAAACTTTTGCCCCCGGTTTTCATATTGATTTGGCTGAACAAGTAAAAGTCAGTGCTCAATGGTTGACCGGTAATCTGGGTGCTATTTTTGCAGGAACAGTATCCACCTTCTTCATTTTCTTTATCTCATTGATTGGCTCTTTCTACTTCTTCCGTGATGGTAGAGAAATGCTCCAGCTTGTCATTAAGGCCAGTCCTTTGCCAGACCATGAAGATGAAATTATCTTTGAAAGAATGGCTCGCGCAGTGCGCTCTGTTGCTACAGGTACTCTGTTAGTGGCTATTATCCAAGGTTCATTAGTAGCTATTGGTTTTACTCTGTTTGGTATTGAAAGGGCAATCCTGTGGGGTTCAATCGCATCAGTCGGGGCTCTTATGCCGGGTATTGGTACCACTATTATTACTTTGCCGGCAATTATATTCTTGTTCGCAACTGACCAAGCAGTAGCTGGAGTCGGGTTGCTAATTTGGTCTGTGCTGATCGTTGGACTGGTAGATAATCTAATAGGACCTTATCTAATTAGTCGAGGCAATAATCTACACCCATTTATTATTCTTATTTCTGTGTTGGGAGGTATTTCTCTGTTTGGCCCAATTGGATTTATTATTGGACCCGTAGCAGTGACTCTGTTCATTGTGTTACTAGAAATTTATAGTCAGTACATTGTTCAAGAAAAGCCGATTCAAAAATCTGATTTAGAAAATGATTAGCCTATGATTAATAAAACCCAAATTGAATCCGTACTAAAGATAAACGGAGTTTCACCCTCAGAACCTGATGAGAGAATACGTTCCATTCTTTTGAGTGCCCGCTACAGTGACGATGAGGTTGATACTGCGATAATGATTTTGCGAGAAAATGTCAAGACTAACAAGACCCGTGTCGACGGTTTGCATAAGATTTTTAGAACTGAAGAAGCTCTCAGACCTGAAGAGATTTCTCAGCTATTAGGTATTGATGTTGAAATCTCTGATAGAGTTGCCCCTCAAGCTAAAGGCAGAGACATGTCTGATTTCCAGTACGCTACAGTTTGGCTGTTGTCAGTTTTACTTGGAGTCGGAGGAATTATTCTGTATATGTATTTACACAAAATCGGAATATTCTATTCACCGGTTCATTTGTCACTCTAAGATGAAACTACCAAACTTCACTGCTTCACTGCTTCTGACCGTACTGACTATACAAATTTCATCAATCCACTTCTCAATAAAAGCTGGTGATTTTAATTTTGGCTTACTGAGTAACAAGTTGGCTGTTGAGGCAGCAGCCCAACTCGAGTCAGATAAACTACAACGTTTAGCATATTTAGAGTCGACGCCCAGCTCAATTGTGTTTGTCGGAGACGTTCTGTTGGCCAGAAATGTTGAACACTTGATGAATAGAACGTCTCCCTCTTATCCGTTTCAGGGAATATCTCTAAGAAGAGCAGCTTCTGACTCTTACGTTTTTGGTAATTTCGAATCTTCGATACCAGAAGACCACATTACAACTGAAGTTAATAAGATTAATTTCTCTGTAAACAAAAAATTTATTCCGGCAGCAGCAAAAGCAGGGTTTACTCACTTTTCATTAGCTAATAACCATAGTAACGATTTTGGCGATGATGCTTTCGTTAACACGACAAAAGTCTTGTCTGATTCTAATATTGAATCCTTCGGACATACCAGGGATTTTGATATAAACTCAGTTTCTTTTGTTTCCGTTAAGGACGCGATAGTGGCTGTTGTAGGGCTACACACCTTGCTGAATCCTCCGACTCAGGAAGAAATAGATTCCGTTCTCTCATATGCCGAAGCCTTCAGTGATTTTCAAATAGTTTATATCCACTGGGGTGTCGAGTACAATCCTGAAAGTAGTACTGCTCAGAGAGGTATAGCAGAGCAGCTGGTATCTTCTGGTGCCGATTTAATAATTGGACACCATCCTCACGTTGTGCAGGAGATAGGAGTAATTGACGGTGTGCCAGTTTTTTATTCTCTAGGCAATTATATTTTTGATCAATATTTTTCACAGTCAGTACAGGAGGGACTCTTGCTGCGTTTGGAGTTTGGTGAGAGTATTAATATTTATTTGAATCCAGTCACGAGTACTGACAATCTTTCCCAGCCTGCCTATATGAAAAAAGACCAGCGAGGCAAGTTCTTGCGCAACCTAGCTAGTGTTAGTAGTTCAGATATTTTGCGGGAGATTGAGAATGGTGTGTTGCAGTTGGATACGTTAGTTGCAACTTCATCAAAAATGGCTATGATAAACAGATAAATTTTATTGTTATGTTTAGTAAATTTGAGTTAGTGGGAGCAAGTATTAGTGTCGGTTTGATGGCATTTGCTATTTATTTAGTTCAGGCAGAGTCCATCATGTTCCGTGGTGTGAACGTAGAACAAACGTCCCAGGCAATTAGTTCTCAGCAATCTGGAATTGTTATTGTCGGACAGTCAGCAAATGTTAATCAAGCTAGAACTGACGCACTATTATCAGCTGTAGATAGTAAGGGTAATCTAAATAATATGGTTATAGACGACGTAAAATTCGGTACAGGAGAAACTGTGAAGGATGGTGACACTGTTTCGGTTCATTATGTAGGAACACTACAAGATGGAGAAGAGTTTGATAACTCAAGAAAGCGAGGAGCAGCTTTCGACTTTAAAGTAGGAGCTGGCATGGTTATTAAAGGTTGGGACGAAGGTGTAGTAGGAATGCAAATTGGTGGACAGAGAATTCTAGTTATTCCCCCTGAGATGGCGTATGGAGATAAAGGAATCGGCCCGATTCCTGGTGGAGCAACCCTTGTCTTTGCTATCGAGTTACTGGAAATCAAATAAAAGTTCTCTCCAGCTAATCATATGGGTAAGAATCCTATACAATTTGAGATTTTGAAACGTCAGTCCGGCACTCTTGGTCGGGCTGGTGTTATAAATACTCCTCATGGTGACATTGAAACACCTGCTTTTGTTGTGGTTGGCACAAAGGGTACAGTCAAAAGTCTTAAGCCAGAGGATATGTATGAGTATGTCGGTAATCAAG
>JAJOLC010000052.1 GCA_021129655.1 Minisyncoccota bacterium | reverse complement strand
CTCTATGTCTAACCAATCTGGTAAGGTTCCCATACTACGTAAAATATCATCGATGCTTTTAGCTTGAAGCTTTTCCATTGCGAGAATCTTATCTCTACCTAACTCTGTTGAATAATAAGGCAAAGGGATACCGATATTTAATGAAGAAAGCTCTTCTGCTGCAGCATAAAACTCTTCATGTATTTCTGCTTCATAAGCCATGGAATTACGACCTCTAGGAGTACTCTCTTCTTTAGCAAACTTGTAGCAAATTTCTGGAGGAAACTCTTCAATATCATTCTTGTCCATAACAACATAAGCATCTCCCCCTTCACCAATATGAAGCTGGTGTTGTTTAACTAAATCAATAGCAGATTTCATACCTTCAACACTTAGTTCTACTGCCTCAGTGCCTTCGATTTTTTTAAGAAGCGTAAATTTGTAAGTCGCTTCTAGTCTTTTATTTATTAGACTTTCTGCTTCTTGAAGAGCTTCTACATAACTGTCCACTTCATCTGGATTTACCTTCTCCCAATTGGCTGGGTGCTCTTTAAGAAAAGAGTTGTCGGGGTCAGACAAAATATCTTCAAGGCGAATCTCGGCATTATCTTCGGCAGTTTCTTGGTTATTGTTTGACTCGAGTGATTCCATATTAGTTTCAATACTAAAAATTATGTTATCATCCTAACACTTTTGATTGGTTTATTTCAATAAAATATGTCCGGTTAGCTCAGCTGGTAGAGCGCTACATTGACATTGTAGAGGTCACAAGTTCAAGTCTTGTATCGGACACAGCAGTAAATAAAAACCTACAGCCAAAGCTACAGGTTTTTATTTAACCTCACAAGCTATCTCTACTTGGCCATCTTCGCCGCCGCAATAGCCCCTTCCTTGGTTTTAGCTACAAATAAGAAATTTCCTTTGTGACAGAAAACTGCATCTTCTATGCCCGATGCTTCGACCAGCTCTTCATCACGCAATCCTCCCCATTCCGCCGGAAAATCTACTCTCGAATCAAAGGTATTGTAGTCTACCGGGACTGTCTCAGCTTTCCAGCGAACCTCTCCTGAAGACTCAGACTTAAAGACTACTAATTTTGGCTCTTCGTACTTTACTAAGGCGTGTCGATTGATTGACTCTTCGTAAACAATGATGGACTTGTCTTCAGCATTATTGTACCCGTCCTCAATTATTTTCATCATTACTTCCCCGGCTTTAGAGCTAGCTACCAACCTTTCAATTAATCCTCTAGCAAAATCTACTGCTTCCAAAAATTTATCATCTACATTATCATCACTGCCCCAAACTGGTTTAAAGGTGTGGACTACACTAAACAATTCAAAGGGTTTTACTTCATATTCATTAAGACTATATAAAGAAACACCATTGTCACCAGCATCAATTGGTTGAGCCAACTTTTCCTCAATAAAAGTGGCGACCTCTTCCGAACCGCACACCTGCACGCCCAGCTCCTTCCAGACTAAACCAAACGCGGCATAAGGAATTCCATTATCTCTTTCCGGTGAACCTTTTTGGTGATGATCAAAGCGTTTTGCCTCTACATCATAAACTTCTCCAACATCAACCACCCAATCAGCGCTTTTGATAATCTCCTCGTCTCTAGTTCTGATAACTTTAATATTTTCTTTTCCTAGATGTAGCTGCAGTGTTGCCAAAGCAAAGACATCATCAGGGTGAAAGTTACCGTTGTGTGTTACTACTGTTTGCATGCGAGATACTATACAGCATAGATAGACTTATTTGTATGTTTTCCGTATAGTTCAGTTAATATGTTTATTCTTTCAATAGAAACGTCTTGCGACGAAACGGCCGTCAGCCTGATTGAAGCTAAGGGTAATTTTCCTAGCGCCACTTACGAAATTCATGGTAATTCACTGTGGTCACAAATTGATATCCATAAAGAATACGGTGGAGTTTTCCCTGCCCTAGCTAAACGTGAACATGCTGTCACAGTAGTTCCCATGTTAAAGAAAGTCTTAGATGAAGCTGACGACCTGACTTCTGCGTATTCTCCAGAGTTGGCAGAGGAGACAGTGGCGACTATAGAAAAATTATTAGAGCGTGAACCAGGACTAAGTGAAGAACTACTAAGCTTTCACAAAGAACACGGCATGCAGGACATAGACCTTATCGCAGTCACTAATGGGCCAGGGCTGGAGCCAGCGCTATGGGTCGGGGTTAACTTTGCTAAAGCTCTAGCAATCCTATGGGACAAGCCAGTGGTGGGAGTTAATCATATGGAAGGCCACATCCTAGCCAGCATTTTTGATGTTGAGCAAGACGACCAACTAACTCCTATTGAGTTCCCGACTATTTCACTACTCATTTCCGGCGGACACACAGAGCTTATTTTAATGAAGGATTGGGGTGATTATGAAAAGATTGGACAGACTCGTGACGATGCTGTCGGTGAGGCCTATGACAAGGTGGCTCGTATGGTTGGTATTCCTTATCCGGGAGGACCAGAGATTGCCAAATTGGCTGAGCAGGCCCGAAAACTAAACTTGCCTGCTTACGCAGAGCTTCCAGCACCAATGTTACATTCCAAGGATTTAGATTTCTCGTTTTCGGGCCTAAAAACTGCCGTCCTGTACGCCACCAAGAACAAAGCTCTAACTCAAGACGAAGTCACCGCTCTAGCTCGTGACTTCGAAGATTCAGTTACTAAGGTCTTACTCAAGAAAACTCTAGCTGCTATCGACGAGTATGGAGCCAAGACTCTAGTCGTTGGTGGCGGAGTTAGTGCCAACCAGCACCTGAAGCGAACTTTCGAGACCGTCCTACTGGACACGAATCCAGAAGTAACTGCTTACTTCCCTGCTCCCGGTCTTTCTACCGACAACAGCATTATGATTGCTCTCGCTGGGCATGCTCGCGCCGACAAGGCTCTTCTTCCTACCGGTACGGATGTTTTACGAGCTGACGGCAATCGTTCTCTAGCCTAAACTAAATTTACTAACTTCTACAGCTGACTCATTCATGATACTATCGATTAGTAATAGAACGATATACTGATTATGGAGAACACGCAAAAACCAAATATTCCCGAAGTATTTTTAAAGCCATACGACCCGTCTCAGCACGAGACAAATATATACAAACTCTGGGAAGAGTCTGGTTATTTTAATCCTGACAACCTACCTGGTGAAAGGGATGAGACTTTCACTATTGTAATGCCTCCACCAAATGCGAATGGTTCTCTTCATGCTGGTCACGGGCTAGTAATTACATTAGAAGACACGATGATACGATTTGAACGTATGCGCGGTAAAAAAGCTCTTTGGATACCAGGAGCTGACCACGCCGGATTTGAAACTCAGGTTGTATACGAAAAGAAACTTCAGAAAGAGGGTCGTTCTCGTTTTCAGATGGAATCAGATGATTTATACAAAGAAATCATGGACTTTACTCTGAGCAACAAATCGTTCATGGAGGGTCAGATACGTGAACTAGGAGCCTCTTGTGATTGGTCACGCTCTTTGTTTACCTTGGATGATTCAGTAATCAAAACAGTTCATGCCACCTTTGCACAATTAGAAAAAGACGAGCTGCTATATCGTGGAGCCAGAATAGTTAATTGGTGCCCAAAACACCAAACCTCCCTTTCAAACCTAGAAGTAAATTACGATGAGCGAACAGAACCTTTTTACTATTTCCAGTATGGGCCATTTATTATCGGTACTTCCCGACCAGAAACTAAGTTTGGAGACAAGTACGTAGTAATGCATCCCGACGACAAGCGTTACGACGACTACCAGCACGGACAAACAATAGAACTGGAGTGGATTAATGGACCAATCACAGCCACTATCATCAAAGACGAAGCCGGTGACCCTGAAATGGGTTCTGGTGCAATGACTATCACTCCCTGGCACTCAGGAGTCGACTTCGACATTTCAAAACGACACGATTTAGATTATGAACAAATCATCGACTGGAGAGGGAAACTTCTACCCATTGCTGAAGAATTTGAAGGAATGAACATTAAGGAAGCTAGGGCAAAGATTGTTGAAAAGCTTGATAAAAAAGGATTACTGGTAAAGGTTGATGAAAAATATGACCACTCCGTTCCCTGTTGTTACAAATGTAATCGTGAAATAGAACCACAAATACGTGAACAGTGGTTTGTAAAAATGCGTCCTTTGGCTGATAAAGCGATTGAGGCAGTTGATGCTGGTGAAGTTAAGTTTGTCACCAATAGAGATGAGCGTGTATTTCGTGACTGGATGAGCAAAATTGAAGACTGGAACATTTCTCGTCAAATTGTATGGGGTATTCCAATCCCGGCAAAAGTTTGTTCTGAATGTGGACATGGTCAAGTTGATTTGGATAACAAAATTACTACTTGTGAAAAATGTTCTGGAAAGATGGAGCAGGACCCTGACACTTTTGACACCTGGTTCTCTTCTGGACAATGGCCACTAGCTACTACAGGTTACCCTGACAGTGATGATTTTAAAGAATATTACCCCACTTCAGTCATGGAAACTGGTAAGGACATCATCTTTTTCTGGGTATCAAGAATGATTATGCTTGGACTATACCGAACTGGTAAAGCGCCATTTAAGAAAGTATATCTAAATGGAATGGTGCGAGACAAAAAAGGACTCAAAATGAGCAAGAGTAAAGGCAATGTAATTTCTCCAAGTGAAATCCAAGAGCGATTTGGCACTGACGCTCTGCGTATGGGACTGTTAGTAAACAACGCACCTGGTAGTGACATGAACCTTGATCCCGATAAGGTAAATGCTTACAAGAAGTTTGCTAACAAAGTCTGGAACATCACTCGCTTCTCCCTAGACAGTCTTTCTGATTTTGACTATACAGATTCATTGAATGAGAATGATAAAGAAAATATTGCAGAAAAATTGAATCCTGCCGTTAAAGAAATTACTGACCACATGACCAAAGACCGATTTGATATCGCATCTGAAAAACTCTATCAATTTGTGTGGGACTATTTTGCCAGCGAGTTAATAGAGGAATCAAAACCTTTACTAGATTCTGAAGATGCTTCAGTTAAAGCTTCTAGGCAAGCTTTATTAGCAGAATACCTAACTACGTCATTAAAGATGCTCCATCCCTTCATGCCATTTGTAACTGAGACTATTTGGCAAGAATTACCAGAAGAATTGAAAGACGACGATATATTGATGATTGCTAAGTGGCCAACGGTTAAATAATAAAGTCCACAGTTAAAGGGCGGAAAGGCAAAGCCTTTCCGCCCTTTTTGATACAATAATCAAAATGGAATCTACCTACTTTGCAATTGCCTTTTTAGCAGGTTTAGTCCCAGCCCTATTCTGGGTGTGGTTTTGGTTACGTGAGGATAATCTAAATCCAGAACCATATTTCCTAATAGCTATTTCTTTTATAGCTGGTATGGCTGTAGTACCGATGGCGCTTCCTTTACAAAAGATAGCTATCGAACTTTACACAGGAGCTAACATGATACTAGTTTGGGTCATCATTGAAGAGGTGCTTAAATACACCGTAGCACTAGCTCTCATCTTCTGGCACAAGGAAGTTGATGAGCCGATAGATATGGTCATATACATGATTGTTGTAGCTCTAGGCTTTGCAGCTTTGGAAAATGCTTTGTTTATATTCAACCCATTAGTTATGGGAGAGTATTTGAGCTCGGTCATGACGGGAGGTTTTCGTTTTTTGGGAGCTACACTACTCCATGTATTAGCATCAGGAACCGTCGGAGTCTTCCTAGCACTAGCTTATTACAAGTCTAAATATATACAGGTATTAATGGGTACTTTAGGGTTGTTCATAGCTATTGTATTGCATGCTCTATTCAATTTTTTTATAATGGATGCAAGTGGAGAAACAATTCTATCCGTCTTCCTTTTTGTGTGGATGGGTGTCATTCTCTTATTTCTTCTTTTCGAGAAAATAAAAATGCTTGAACACAAACATAAATTACAATCATCATCATGAAAAAACCATCATTTTTAGAACGACTAACAGGAAACCAATCGGAAGACATGGATCGTATTTTAGATGACGAACACGAATTTGGTGAGGACGATGATTTAGCGGTAGAAGAAGAATCTGAAGCAGATGAAGAATGGGAAAATGAAGCTGGGGGAGCTCCTCAAGATGGTGAGCTTCCTGTCGATATGTACCAAACAGACGACATGATTGTTATTCGGGCTCTAGTAGCTGGAGTAAGTCCTGCTGAGCTTGAAATCTCAATCACTCGAGACATGGTTACACTAAGAGGTGTTCGTGAAGAATATCAGGAAGCTAGTGATGATGGATACTTCCATCGAGAGCTATTCTGGGGAAGCTTCTCTCGTACTCTGCTTCTACCGGAGGAAGTGGCCATAGACGAAGCTGAAGCTCAGGAAAAACACGGTCTACTGGAGATTAAGTTGCCAAAGTTAGACAAACACCGAACCACCCAACTCAAGGTTCGCAGCAACGCAGGACATAAATAAAATAAGCGCTGACCTAAGGGTCAGCGCTTTTATTTTACATTGATTATTTATCATCCTTGCTTATATAGACAGTAACTATACAACCATTGTCTGCGGGTTGTATATCAGCTAATACTAAGTGTAAATTTTCAACTGGATTCAACTCTGCTTCTTCCAGCCTTAAACAAACAATATTGCCAGTAACTACCATTCCTTCTAAACCGGTACTAAAGTATGTTTGATATTCCACAACTCACCTCCTCATCTAATCTTCCACAATTAAAACATTTACACTAGCAAGTCTCAAGGTTATTTAGACAGACAAAAATCCGCTAACGCGGATTTTCTTTGTGCTTGGGAGCAGGCTCGAACTGCTGACCCTTCGAGCTTCAATCGAATGCTCTACCAACTGAGCTACCCAAGCAAATTATGTAAGCTCTAAACGTCTAAAGCTGGTTGCTATTCTACCCTTTTCTGAATAATTTTCAAACTATTCGCCAGTACTAATAGCACCACCAACTGCTTCGTAGAACTGTTTCCAGCCAGGGACCTCTTGCAAGCCTGCTTGGAACACTTGGAATGATGAGCCAAGTGAGGTGAAATAGGGCTCTACAACATAAAAATAAACTACAAGAGGGACACCAAGAATGACTAATATCCAGACTATCCGAATCCAGAATGACCACAAGGAAGCCTTGCGTATTTTCTTCAACAGCTCATTATTTTCAGTCAGAAGACGCTGGTTCTCCAACATCAATTCGTGTAATAACTGATGCTCATTCTTATCTGATGGCATTAGTGTGATTATAGCAAACAAAAGATGAATAAAACTTTATTTATGCTACTCTAGTGAACACTTGCCCTTGTAGTTAAATGGATAGAACGGCCCCCTCCTAAGGGGCAGATGTAGGTTCGATTCCTGCCAGGGGCACCAACTAGCGAGACCTACTCATTGGGGTTAACACCTCATGAACACGAGTAAGTCTAGCTAAACAGTGCTTAATAATAAAAACAAAAGAAAATGAACAAAGAAGCCGTAACAGCATCCTGCGCTTTCGTCTTTGATGATAACTATAATATTCTTGCAATCAAAAACCATCGTGGATGGGATATCCCTGGAGGTAAAGTTGAACAAGATGAAAGTCCAGACAATACTGTGATTCGCGAAGTTTTCGAAGAAGCTTCTGTTATTGTTGGAAATGCCAACTTATTTCATGTGCAAGAATTTCCTTCATTAGGATGGAAAATTGCCTACTATCGTTGTGATGTTATTGAAGTACAGACTTTTAAAAAGGAATTTGAAACTACTCATAGAAAGTTTATGTCTGTACAAGATTTCTTGGGTGTTTATGGAGGCGAAGATTTAAAGGAAACAGAGGACTTAATAAAAAAAGCTCTTAAATTATAAACCGTGTCTTTCAAGATAAGTAACATTTTAATCATATGAACAATACTCATCTTAAAGTGCAACATACAGGACTCATAAACCGCAAACTAATCTGCGAAAAAACGTGGTTCCTTATTTTCAATAGAAGAAGGGCTACTTCCTTTTTCCTTAGCACGAGTTTATGTTATTTATGATATTCCAGACAGTAGTATCTCACGAGGTGGGCATGCACACAAAGAAACAGACCAAGTAATCTTTGTCATAAAAGGCTCCTGTCTACTTAACCTTGATGACGGTATGTCTACTCAGAAAATTAAACTTACCAGTGAAGATCTGGGAGTACGTCTAGGACCGAAACTTTGGCACTCCATGACGGAGTTAAGTTCCGATATGCTAAGGGGGCACCGATAAAAAAACAGCACCTAGGTGCTGTTTTTTTATTTTACTTCTGATTAAAGCTTTAGAAGTTCTTTAATCTTTGGCTCATCGAATCCGATAATGATATCGTCTCCAATTTTTATTACTGGCACTCCCATCTGACCAGTTAGATCAATCATTTCTTGTCGCTTGTCAGCATCAGCAGCTACGTCATTTTCTGTATACTCTACATTATTCTCCTTAAAGAATTCCTTAGCAGCTTGGCAGAAATGACAAACTGGTGTGCTGTAGATAGTTACTGAGTTTTCCATATATAAATAATTTTAATCTTAACTTTTCAATTATACCAGCTTACTTCCAGAACTGGTACCACTTCTTATAAGGCTCATTGTTAGTACTTGCAGAAAGCGGAATTATTTCAGACTCTTCTTGTTCATCATCCACAATCACCACCACCTGCTCCCCTTCAAGGGCTACATCGAATTGGCGGCGCATTTCAGCCTCTATACCGCGCTCATTCGTTAGGTATTGAACCTGCTCTTCAAGAGCTTGTTTACGGGATTCTAATATGTCAGTTTTCTGTTCTGACAACTCTCTACGCTCCAGCATTTCCATCGCTATGTCGTAACGAACATAAGCACTAACTCCTACCCACAAAGCTAAGGCCAGAATAAACCCCTGAGTGTAGGGAGAATTTATAATAGTTCTAAGTTTTCTTTTTTGATAAAAATCAAACATGTAGTTATTATTGTACCTGATGAATCTTTCCTTTGCTTAGGATTCTACTATCGGGTACAATAGTGCTCATGAGTTTTTTATTTCACGAGAAGACCAAGAAGACAATGAAATGGGTTTGGCTTATTATTGCCTCCTTAATCATCCTTAGTATGATTTTTGCCTACTCTGGCGGATCGGCGTTATTCTAGTCACATAAAGAAAAGAGCGGCACCGCAGGTGCCGCTCTTTTCTTTTACTCTAGCTATCTCCTTTCATCAT
>JAJOLC010000012.1 GCA_021129655.1 Minisyncoccota bacterium | reverse complement strand
TGATGAATACTGAGCCATCATCTTCAATATTAATATCGTCTACCCCCGTCGCATCTTTGATTCCGTTAACTGTCTTTCCTCCCCCACCAATCACTAAACCAATTTGGTCAGGCAAAATACTGAGGGTAATTATTTGTGGTGCGTTAGTTGATAAAGATTTTCTGTGAGAAGAAATTTCTTTTGTCATGACTTTTAGTATTTGTAGTCGCGCCAGTCGAGCCTTTTCCAATGCTTCAGTCAGAATATTTAATGGTACCCCATCTACCTTTACATCCATTTGAATAGCGGTCACGCCTTCAGTGGTACCTGCTACCTTGAAATCCATGTCGCCAAACTCATCTTCAGGCCCCTGAATGTCAGTCAGTAGAACGTACTTATTTTCCCCCATCATTACTCCAGAAGCGATACCTGCTACAGGTCGAGTTATTGGTACTCCTCCGTCCATCATGGCTAGGGTCGAAGCGCAAACCGAGCCCATTGAACTTGAGCCGTTACTTGATAGTGTTTCCGAAACTAGACGAATGGTGTAAGGGAAATCTGACTGAGAGGGGATGACTGGCAACAGTGCTTTTTCGGCTAACGCACCGTGTCCGATCATGCGTCGATTGAATCCTCCAACCCGACCAGTTTCTCCGACCGAATAGGGTGGAAAATTATAGTGATGGATAAAATTCTTCTTATGATTCTGGGTCTCTATAGTGTCTATGAGTTGAGCTGAGTCTGGTCCACCCAAAGTAAGCGCAGAAAAAATATGAGTACCACCGCGGTAAAAAATACCAGAGCCATGTAGGGCAGGAGATACCTCCCCGGCCTTGGCGAACAATTCTCGCACCTCATCCATGCCACGCCCGTCTGCCCGCCTCCCTTCCTCTAGTGCTCCACGATGCAGCTCGGTGTCGATAGCTTCTTCAAATAAATCACCAGCTACTGTCTCATCCATCTCCGCTTCCTTAACTGCAATTAAAAAACTTTTCTTCAGCTCATATATATGAGACTTACCAGCAGTATTTGAGAAAATTGTTTCAGAAAGTTTGGTCCTAAAGTCTGATTCAAAAAGAGTTCTTATTTTTTGTGGGGTTTTCTGAATTGGACTGGGCTGTTTTTCCTTTCCTAACTTTTCCACGATTACTTTTTGCCACTCCTCTAACTGTTTATGAATAGATAATGATTCCTCGAGTAGCGACGAGATATCAGACTCTGAAACTTCTTGTGATGCTGTCTCTACCATGTTGATTGTTCCTTTCTTACCACAGGCAAAAATTTCCAAGTCTAGTTTTCCTTCCTCTCGATTTTCATAAGTTGGATTGATGATAGTTTCTCTTGACTTTTTGTTGCGACCAAGACGAACGCACCCAACCGGACCTCGCCACGGAATATCAGAAACTGCCAAGGCTAATGACGCACCAATTACACCCAGTACATCAGGGTCGTCCTCCCCAAGAGCGAGAACAGTTACTACCACTTGCACATCACGACGGATGTTTTGATTGAACAGTGGCCGAATTGTCCGGTCGACAATCCTGGCCGACAGAATTGCCTCGTCGCTTGGCCGGCCTTCCCTCCTTTGGAATCGACTACCAAGAATCGCTCCAGCTGAGTAAAACCTTTCTTCAAACTCTACCGAGAGAGGGAAATAATTCAGGGTTGAATTTTCCCACTCACTCATTACCGCTGTGACAAGAATAGTAGTGTCACCTTGTTTGAGTAAAACAGAACCATTGGCCTGACCAGCCAGGTTGCTAAATTCTGCGGTTAAGGTTTTCTCTGCAATGTTTATTGTAAAAGACTCTGATTTCATGTGCGTAAATATTTCGAGATGCACGCGATAAGAAATTTGAATAAAAAGATGTTTCAAATATCCACTCGCAAGCAACTCTTTCTAGTAATATTCTGAGAATATCAGAGTCACGCAAAAAGTACCAATCAAATTTGGCAAAAGAAAACTGGTGGCGCTCATTCATGAGCGCCACCAGTTTTCAAAAACTTCTACATGTCATCAGTATCGGTGCCAACTACACCAGCCGTTTTCCTTTTGTTGATAGTTCGTCCCTTAGGTTTTGTTTTTCCACCAGACCTTTTTCTGCTAGGTCGGTATCCGATTAGGAATTTTTTTGGATCATCGTCTAGGTCGACAAAGTCATCCACCACTGCTTTAAGTCCAGATGATGCTGAGCGACCAAAGGTGATTGCTTCTACCTGACAACCAAGACTTTTGACGTACTCAACACAAGGTATAAAGTCACCGTCTCCTGTCGCGAGTACAACGGCGTCTACTTTGTGAGCAGCTTTGATAGCATCAACTGCCATCCCTACATCCCAATCAGCTTTTTTGGCTCCACCGTAGAATATCTGCAAATCCTTGGTTTTGATTTCAATACCCACTTTTTCCATTGCTTCAAAGAAAGGCTGTTCGTCTCCATTCTCAGTATTAACTACATACGAAACTGCTCGAATAAGCTTTCGGTCACCAACAGCAGCAGAGACCACCGCCGCGAAATTGACTTTTGATTTGTATAAATTTTTTGCACTGTGATACAGATTTTGTGTATCAATGATTACCGCGACTCGCTGGTCGGGGTGTCGGATTACTCCCATAATATTTTTTATTAAGTTATAAAACGCGTTTCTTCTTTTATGTAAAACACTTCTTCGCAATTATACCGTGAAACAAAGAATCGCTCCCATATAGAAAGCGATTAAGTGCGACTTGTTATCCTAATCGTGAAACGACTTTGAAAAATAGAAGTGCTCCTGTGGCGAAACTTATCGTTTAAGACCTAGTTTCTTGATAAGAGTCAAGTATGACTTCTCATCTTTTTTATGAAGATACTTCAAGTGAGTTCGTCGGTCAGCTACCATTTGTAGTAGACCACGTCGTGAGTGAAAGTCTTTCTTGTGCTTTCGCAAGTGGGTAGACAATTCCTCAATCTGACGGGTCAGGATAGCAACTTGTGCTTCTGGTGAACCGGTGTCAGTGTCATGACGACGAGTGTTTTTGATAGTGTTTTCTTTAATTCGCTTCGATAGCATAGTTAAATATAATTACGCAACCTGCAGTATAGATATCCACCTCTTGCAACGTGGTACCGCATGGTGCGATTGATAATCTGCGAAGATTCCGATGATAATAGCATATTTCCCCAATAAATCAAGCCCCTAAGCTTAGTTTCAAAAAGTGTGAAACAAGGTTCTGTGCTTGGTATAATAAACGGACTATGAACCTCATGGAACTGAAACAGCAATTTTTAGAGTACCTAGAGATTGAGAGAGGTAGAAGTATTAAGACAGTTGAGAACTATAATCGGTACCTACTGCGGTTCTTTGATTTTGCTGGAGTTAAAAAACCTTCTGACCTCACTGAGGAACAGGTGCGGGAGTTTCGACTACACTTAAACCGACAGCCGGGAACAAAAATAGGCGGACGAACAGAACCTATGAAACGCCGCACCCAAAATTACTATTTGATTGCACTTCGAGCTTTCCTTAAGTTTTTGAGGAAGAGAGGCATCGAGTCCCTGTCCCCCGAGCGAATAGAGTTGGCAAAAGTTCCAGAACGTTCAATAGATTTAATATCTTCTCGTGAGCTGAAGAGATTGATGACAGCTCCAGACCTAAAAACTCTTGAAGGAAAAAGGGACAAAGCTATTTTGGAATTATTATTTTCTACTGGTCTACGTATTTCTGAACTATGCGGATTGTCGATTGATGATGTGGACCTGACCCGGGAAGAGTTTTCAGTGCGAGGAAAAGGAGAGAAAGTTAGAGTGGTGTTTTTGTCAGAAACAGCACGCAAATCAATTCAGAATTATTTAAAAGCAAGAAAGGATCTGGACGATGCTTTGTTCGTTCGCTACGGAAGAAAAGCCAATGACGGCGGAGACTTACGATTGTCTCCAAGAGCAGTTCAGCGATTACTTAAAAAGTACGCCGCTCTTGCCGGCATCACTCGCAAAGTAACCCCGCACGTAATTCGTCACAGCTTTGCAACCGACTTGCTTAGTAATGGAGCCGACCTCCGGTCCGTACAAGCATTGCTCGGTCATGCGAACATCGGGACTACGCAAATTTATACTCACGTCACAGACAAACACTTACTTGAAGTTCATAAAAAATTCCACGACAAATAATTTTTAAAAATAGCCGGCCCACTTTCAGAGAAAGTTGGCCGGCTTTATTTAACTACGAGAAAGATTTATTCTTTTGAATATCTTCCCGTCCCTCATTACATCAATACACAAAGTTTTAACAATCATAAGTACTCCACAGGTAGACATAGTTATGACTTCCCTCTCTAGGTCATTTTTTAATCTATCCACAATTTGGTCAACTCCCTCTTCACTGGAAGCTGAAAGACTTTCTAGCCTATGTCCCGCTGTCCAGACATTTACAGTAAACATACTTTTCTCCCAGAAACTAACTGACGGAATACTACGCTCGTGCTAATTCTGTGTCAATAATAAAACCACCCTACATGCGGTCGTGTGGAGTGGTTTTATTATTTTAGTATCCAACAATTCATTCCAGAGGTTGAATAAATTGGTGCGAAAATTCACAAGAATATCTCCGTCCGTTTGCTTATTTTACTTCCCGTACATGTTCAGCACTGCTTCTGTTCCAGCCAAGTTTTGTTCCCATTCGATACTAGTTCGAGAACCAAGTTCAACTGTAATAGCTGGAATATTAATGGAAGCTAACCACCCTTCAGCATCTCCTGTGATTGGGTAGGCGTTGAAGAGCGGTACTGCTCCATAGCTTGTTGCGTCGGAGTAGGTGCGCATCAAAGTAAGTGTTTCTGGCAGAACACCATTCTCACATTCAGAAGCGTAAACGTTGTTGGCTTTGCTGTGCCAGAATACAACTCCTTCTGGTGAGATGGTGTTTACGTAGTCACGCAAGGATTGAGCTTCCGGCTCTGAGAAAGCATGGCTGCCGGCACTAACAGTTGCTCCCCTCCAACTACTCTCGGGTGCCCACTTACAATCAAAGTTACGGTTGAGGTCTACCGAGTTGGCATTGAAGCGACCTACGCCTGAGGTGTGCATGCTGTTGTTCGGTACATCAGTAGCAGCAAATATTCCTGACAAGCCAGTAGCAGCAAATAAACCATCTGGATTTAGGTTGGGAATAATGTGCACAGTTACGTTTGTTGGAATTGAACCAGTGTCGTAACTAAAGTAGTCAATCATTGTGTAAGCCAATAGAACACTATTCCATTCGTATCCACCATGGACACCACCAACAAATAATAGGTCAGTTTCTCCGGTTCCGAAGGTATATGTTTCAATTTCCCTACCCTCAACCGATGACCCAATAATAGATTGGGTGGAAGTCGGGGTGGCTACCGCTGAGATAGTTTCTGTCACCACCTCTTCTAGAGGGGTTGGGGTATTGTCTGGTGCCTTGAGGGTTGCAAAGAAGAACCCGCCAGCCACCAGTATAAGCAGTACTACTAAAACTAACTTTGGAGTTTGGTTCATTATTTAGAGTAGGCTTTAAGAACCGCTTTTACACCAGCTAAGTTTTTATCCATTTCTGAGTTTTTATGGTCGGTTAGAAGGACGCTGATAGCTGCGATGTTTTGGTCTGCAAACCAGTTCACCATGTCTCCCGTGATAGCGTAAGCATCAAACTCTGCCTCTGCTGTGTATCCAGCCGCTGTTGCAAAGGTAGCTGCTAATTCTACTGATTGGCCGCTCGGATTTGTTCCGCAGGCTGATGGGTACACCTTTCCTTCAGAACTAAACCAAACAACTGCCGCTGCTGGGTTGTTTGTGTTTACATAGTCACGAATTGCCGCTGCTTCTGGTTCAGAGAATGGAGCACTTCCCCCGCTGACTGATTGGTTTTTCCAAGTTCCAGTTTCTTTCCACTCACAATCAAAATTTCGGTTCAGGTCAACAGTGTTCTCGTTAAAACGTCCGTCAATTCGAGTTGTCTCATTAACCGCTAGTGCATCAGCCGAATTAAATCTCCCAACTGTACCAACGGTAGTCTTTAATCCGTCTGGATTCATTACTGGGATTACAGTTACAGTAATGTCGTCTGGAATCAGACCTAAGTTTGCGTCAAAATAATCAACCAGTTCGTATCCAAGAACAGCTGTGTTCCATGAATATCCGCCATGAATACCACCGATTAGTAGTATTTCAGTCTCTCCGTTTCCGAAGTGATAAGCAGTTACAGGGTTTCCATCTACTGATGTGCCAATAACACTTTCATCACCTCGTTCAGCGACCATAACTTCATCTAAAGCTTCTGCCCCGTCCCCTATTCCATTATCAGGCTCTACCGGAATCATATCTTCTTTAGGTTCACTTTCCACGATCACAACATTGTCACCGCTATTTAGTAAGAGGTAACCGACTGACCCTAATAAAACTAGTGCTAAAACTGCTATTACGATATTTTTTGCTTGCATATACTATATATTGTATGTCAATTGAGGTTTATTTGCCAACTCTATGACAATTGTCCAATTTTTAGGTTGTGGATAAACACTTTGTTGTATATGTGATGATAAATGGTCAAAAGACAAGTGGTCAGACTATGGTAAATCTGCCGACCTGACTGAACTACAAGAGCAGTTGCGTGAATTGCTGCTAGTTTTGATTCAGTTATTACAACAGCAAATGGCGACCAGCTAATAGCTGAAGATAAACAAAAAGAGTGGCGCCCAAAGGCGCCACTCTTTTTGTTTATACCCCCCCACTCACTAAATAGCCAGATCTTCCTCAGTAAAGTCTGCTTTAGTTAGGCTAATTGTGTCCCCCTTGTGGACTTCACCTGCGATAATTTTTTGGGCGACCTTTTCTTCAACCACATCCTGTAGCACTCGCTGCATTGGTCGTGCTCCAAACTCAGGGTTGTATCCTTTTTTCACCAAAATATCTAATAGGTCCTTAGTGACATTTATTTCATACCCCTTTTCTTTAACTCGTTCATATAATCCTCTAAGCATAATGCTGGCCACCTCAGTTTGTTCTTCTATATTAAGAGGTTCAAAAATAATTGTGCTATCAAAACGATTGATTAGCTCAGGACGGTAAATCCCCTCCTTTATGATGCTGGAGATAATCTCTTCTGATAAGTGTGACAGCTCCTTGCGTTGTTTTACAGTCTTTAGAATGAGTTGGCTGCCGGCGTTTGATGTGGCAATAATAATTGTGTTACGAGCATTTACTTTTGTACCTCGCGCATCTGTGAACACACCTTCATCTAATATTTGTAGAAAGACATCGTGCACAGAGCTGTCGGCCTTTTCGAACTCATCAAGCAGCAGTACACAGTATGGGTGTTCTCTCAGGATGTTAGGTAGAGTTCCCGTTTGCTCGCCATTTCCTATTAAATGCTCCAAAGAACTCTTACTGCTGTATTCAGACATATCGAGACGCTGCATCTTTCCTTCTCCTCCAAAGAATACTTTTGCTAATGCTTTAGCGGTTTCAGTTTTACCTACTCCGGTTGGCCCAAGAAAAAGAAATGACCCGATTGGTTTTTCAGCAGATTGGATTCCTGCCCGAGCCCGACGCATCGTGCGAGCGATTGCATTCATGGCGGGATGTTGCCCCACAACCTGTTGATGGAGTCTGTCTTCAAGGTTTAGAAGTAAGTCGCGCTCGCTGTCTTTGATTGGTCCAGCCGGCACACCCGTCTTTTTGCTCACAGCTTCGTAGACAAAATCGTCAGTAATAATACCAACCTCCAACCGCCCAGCTTTGGAGGATATATCTAGCAATAATTCAATTGCCTTATCTGGCATTACTCCCTCTACGATGTAACGGTCAGCCGCGGTCGTGATGGCCTGTAGACTAGCGTAAGTAAAAAGAGTTTTGTTGGACACCTCATTTTGTAGAGCAATCCCCTGCAAAACTCGGGTGGTAGCAGTTAGGTCTGGACTGTCTACTAAGACCTCAGCAAATCTTCTGGCAAACGCACCCAGAGTTTCTAGGTGTGTATGATAAGCACCCGGAGTGTCAGTGGAAATAAATTGAATGTCCGGCAAGGATAAGTATTGGTCTAAGAGTTCTGGGATAAATACACCCATTGCTTCAGCCTCCCTGACGAAATTACTGATGTTTTCGATAACCACAATAATGTTTCCTGCTTCAGTTGCTTCATCAAACATTCTCAATAGTGTGAGTTCCAGATCTTGTTTATCACGTTGTGTAGCGAATAGTCGGTTGGTATCGAGGACGATTATTTCCTTGCCAGAAATTGCATCAAGAGATTTGCCGAGTTTCATGCGTCGGGACACTTCCATAATTAAGTCAATCTTCCCCACTCCAGCCTCGCCTATTAGAAGCACATTCGATGCCTTTGCTCGAGCTAAAGAAGACTCAATTTCAGCTACCTTTTCAGAAGCAAAAGTATTGCTGGCACTTAAGGTGGAAAAGACAGCTGTGGTTCGTATGTCTCGAGAGAATTTATTTAACAGATAAGCATTTCCATAAGACCACTCACTACCAATACCGGTAGTGCGAGACAAATTATCTTTGCCCCACCATCGCTCGGTTCTTTTTGCTTGGTGGTAAGAACCAATCACCCAACGTAAAGAGTAGATATATATCTCCTCTTGTGTGCCTGACTTCTTAATCATTTCTTTGAATTCCACATCATGAGTTAGGATATATTTACCTAAACCAATCAAGCTGAAGATTTCTTTTTCCGGCAGCATAACCATAGAAGCGGTAATTTTTTGTCTTGGGGCCGCTAAAAAAGTGTCAATTTGTTCTGGGGTCAAGCCACTCCTAATCAAAGCGCTGTATCCGAGTGGAGAGGTGCAGAAAGCAAAAGACACATCAGTTTTCTTTTTTAGTACCGCCTCTGCCACATCGTATGTTGCTACCCCCAATTCACTTTCCTCTAAACCTAGTATAGAGCTTAGGCCCTTGAAGTAGTAACTGTTGTGGTATGAAAAAGCCATCATTTGCTCCAACCAAAGAGCGCCAAATAATAGCGAGCCTCCTAATAGCTCCTGACTAAACTGTCCTTCCAGGAAAAAACTCGAAGCCACTGCTCCAGTTCCCAGTAATACACTCCCAGCAAAACTTCCGTTACGTAAAAAAGAGAGAGAACGACGACCCATTAATGAGGTCAGGTGGATAGCCGGCTGGTATTGTTTAATGCTGTTTTCGAGATTGTTCATATATATGTAAAACTAGGCAACCAAAAATGTGATACCAAAACCTATTAACGCAAT
>JAJOLC010000020.1 GCA_021129655.1 Minisyncoccota bacterium | reverse complement strand
ATTGAATGGCGATAAGTTTACAACTTGTTGCTTACAGAGAGCAATACACTATTTGCCATATGATAAGGCCTTGAATTTACTGAAGAATCTTCGAAAAATTGTAACTGGACGATTGTATATATCGGTTACTGGTATTGATAGTGCTATAGGTGACAATTACCAAGATAAGGAAAAGATAGTTCAAGAAAGGTTTTGTCGACTCAGTTCGGATGCAGCTGGTACCTTTAACATTCATGAACCATTATGTTTATATGTAAAAATCGAATTTGAGGAATTGATGAATAATAGTGGTTGGGAAGTAGAAGAGTCATGGGTATCTGCCTTTGGGAACATAAAAGTAATCTGTACCTAGAAGTGTTTATCTTGACAATGTCTGTACTAATTGTATTGTTTACACAGCAATCCCGTTCCCTAATTTTTTAAGGGGAGGTGTGTAATGAACAATTCTAAAGATACTATTGATAATATCTGTGAACTGTTTACAAATGGAACTATCAAAAAGATCCATTACTCATATCAAATAAGTGCAGACATGGATGATTATCCGCATTTTTTGGACTTGGTTGAGGGTGAAGGGTGGGTCTATTTACCAACTGAAAACGGACTTGGCTGTAAAAATACAGCCCCGGTACCAGATTTAGTTAAAGAGCTGTTTGGTAAAATACCAGTTAGTTTGCTTCATTCTTCAGCAAGAGATGAAGCCTTGCATAAAAATTTTTACGACGAGCTGTTTGGGGTTTTGGAAGAGCTTAGTTCCGATGGTTTATTTCATTGTCGGATTCAGAGATATAAGAATCCTTCGCTTGAGTCTAAATTTGCAGCTTGCGCAGATGCTGTTGCGACATAAACAATACTATGTACATTGTGCTCAAAGGACTACCATTTGGTGGTCCTTTTTATTTACATATGTCCATTTACTAGCTATAGTGACTCTACTGTTATGAAAGAATGTGTAAAAAACAATGTGTGTGAACTTCGTAAGAAGCTAGGTGTAACTCAGGAAGTACTGGCTGAAAAAATGCAGGTTAGTCGACAGACAATAATTGCAATTGAGAAGGGTAACTACACTCCATCGGTGTTATTAGCTATTAAAGTGGCGGGTTTTTTCGAGACTCCTGTCGAAGAAATTTTCAAAATATCATATGAAGAATAATTCTAAAATCGAGATACTAACCTCATCAATATTAATTGTACTAACTGTATTATTGCTCAATCCTTTTAACTTTTGGATGCCGGGGATGATGCATATTGTTGTCCTGACTCTGACCGTGGCTGTATTCGCTGTGTTTGCTCTATTTGTTTTGCGTGAAAAGGTGCAGGATGAAAGAGAAGTGATACACCGTATGCTGGCAGGTAGGGTGGCATTCACAACTGGTTCAGCTCTTTTGACACTAGGAATAGTGACCCAGGCGATACACGACAATGTCGATGTGTGGTTAGTGGTCGTGCTGGTGGCAATGGTACTTTCTAAACTCGTGACTAGAATATATACCGATAGGCGCCTCTAAAAGAAAGTTTCCCCAGAACTAATGTAAAGTCTGCTTTACATTAGTTCTTTTTTGTTTATACTTATATATAAATTAATATTAGTAATCAGAAACCTACTTTATGAACAAAACATTGGTTATCGGAGTTGTCGCAATTCTTATTATTGTTGGAGCAGTTAGTATGTTTTCAAACGACGCTGAACCAGTGAAAGAGGGTGCGATGGTGGTCGAAGAGAGTCAAGTGATGATGGAAAGTGAAGGAGCGGGAGAAGTTGTGGGAGCAGTGGAGACAGAGAGCGAAGCGATGGTGGTGGAGGGCGCTATGATGTCTAATGAAGAACATGGAGGCGAAGCAATGGAAGTGGAAGGGGCGATGATGATGGCTTCAGCTGGAACTTATGAGGAGTATAGTCCAGAAAAGGTATCTAATGCCACAACTGAAAAAGTGGTCATATACTTTAAAGCTAGTTGGTGTCCATCATGCAGAATCGCAGATGCTAACATAAAATCTAATCTAGATAACATTCCTAGTAATCTGACACTACTTCATACTGATTATGATACGGCTAAGGATTTGAAGAAAAAGTATGGTGTTAGAACTCAGCATACATTTGTTCAAGTAGACAAGAATGGCGAGTTTATAAAACTGTGGGTCGGAAGTATGTCTCTAGAGAAGCTGGTTAAAGAAATAGAATAATATGATTCTTTTAATAGTTTCTTTTATATCAGGAGTTTTGACAGTGCTAGCACCATGTATATTGCCGTTACTGCCAGTAATCATTGGGGGCTCCTTAACTGGCGATGCGAAAGGTGTTCATATGCGCAAGGTTCTGACGATTGTAGTTTCTTTAGGGATTTCAATTATAGCTTTTACTCTGTTGCTCAAGGTGAGTACGTTATTCATCGAAATACCTGAATCAACTTGGAAATGGATATCGGGTGGAATAATAGTGATTCTTGGTTTAATTGTTCTGTTTCCAAAATTATGGGAAGGACAGCTGGTTGCGAAAATTAGTGCCAAGTCTAATATTTTGCTAGGTAAAGGAAGTCAAAAGAAAAGTTTCTGGGGGGACGTAATCATTGGTGCCGCGCTCGGTCCAGTATTTTCAACCTGTAGCCCAACTTACTTTATTGTATTGGCGACAGTTTTGCCAGCGCAACCAATCGTGGGAGTGGGGTACTTGTTAGCTTATGTAGTTGGTTTAGGACTCTCTCTATTCATTATCGCTCTAGTTGGGCAAAAAATAATGTCCAAGCTAAACATTGCCGCTGATTCAAATGGTTGGGTGAAAAGGTCTCTCGGGGCGTTATTTATTCTGGTGGGTCTAGCTATCATTACTGGCTACGATAAGAAGCTCGAAACAGCTGTTATTGACGCTGGATTCTTCGATGTGACGAGAGTAGAACAGAGACTGTTGGAGCTGTCTGAACCAGAGGAGCCAGCTGTAACAAACAGTATTCTAGACGTTGTAAAAAAAAGCAATACGCCGGAAGTCATGTCAGAAAATGAAGGGTCAGCTATGATTGCAGGAGACGGTGATGTAATGATAGTTAGAGATGATGAGGAAAGTTCTGCTGAGCCAGTAGTGACAGTCCCTAGTAAAAGTGACTTATATAAGTTGGCACCAGAGATCAGCTCTCCGGATGGTTTTGTTAACACCGATGGACAACCAATCACTCTGGAAGAGTTGAGAGGAAAGGTGGTTATTCTAGAAATCTGGACGTACACCTGTATCAACTGTCAGCGAACTATTCCTTATCTGAATGATTGGTATTCTAAGTACAAAGACCAGGGTCTAGAAATAGTTGGTTTACACACTCCAGAGTTCGCTTTCGAGAAACTGCAAAGGAACGTGGCGGATGCTGTAGAGAGGTTCGATATTGAGTATCCTGTGGTGCTAGATAATGATTATTCTACCTGGAATGATTATGGTAATCGGTATTGGCCACGAAAGTATCTGATTGATATAGATGGATATATTGTCTACGATCACATCGGAGAGGGAGGTTACGAAGAGACTGAAAGAGCAATTCAAGCTGCTCTGACAGAAAGAAATGAAAGAATGGGTATGGATGATGTTGTAACGGATACTCTCATAAATCCTGAAGATGATTTGACGGTAAAGGCAGGGATAAAGAAAAGTCCAGAGATTTATTTTGGTTCAAAACGTAACGCCTTCTTGGCTAACGGAAAAGCTAAAGTGGCAGGAGAACAGACTTTAACAGCTCCAGCCGAACCCGGTTTAAACAAGTTGTATCTAGATGGAACTTGGAATATGAAAGCTGAGTATGCTGAAAATAAAACCGCAGGAGAAATAGTATTCAAATATAATGCTAAACGAGTTTACTTCGTGGGCGGGAGTAGGTATGGTGTCGATGTTGAAATTTACCAAGATGAGACATTGTTAAAAACAATTCATGTTGAAGCAGAGCAATTGTATGAACTGGTCAATGACGAATCGTATGGTGAACATGTCCTAAGGATGAAAGTTCTAAGTCCAGGCCTACAGGCTTTTACCTTCACCTTTGGCTAAGAAAAACAGTAGACATAACATGTTGGCAGAATACATTACTGATTACTGTGATGTCTGATACTTGATGTTGGACTTGGATAGAGAGTTATACATAAAAATAGCCGAACCCGGTCCGGCTATTTTTATGTATTGACAATATATAATTATAGTTGCATTATAGAGCATCGCTAGAAATGTTCTGGTGTGTTGTTCTTTTAAATAAAAAGGAAGTATTTAACTATGCAAACTATAGTTTCTATAAATACAGCTGTGAGAAAAGATAAAGATATTCCCACTTCAAGTATTAGTACACAACTCATTAATTTGAAACAAATGTTCGATCAGATGGGAGTTACCTATAATACTAGTAAAATAGTGTTACCAGATGGTACTTATAGTTTTGAGCGTTTACTTATTAATCCTAGAATGTTATCCCTGAATATAATGATTGAGGAGTTAAAGCTTTATTTCAATGTTTCTGAGGAAATTAATGATATTGGCAGCAGTCATATTAGAGAGGATCGCTCGAGTCGTGATGGGTCATATGCTGTCTTGACTCGAAACAGGACTGACTCAGGTGATCAGTATGGTGTTTATAAAAATGGTATGAATAATATTTCTTCTATAACTCTACTAGAGCATATGATTTATACGCTTGTGTATTATAGAGAAACAGGATTTCATCTAGATACAAAAACTCCGACGACTTGCTTCGGATCATGCACTCCTTCGGGTATCGTTCCGTCCTTATTCTGGAATGCTGACCGTAACCTTCTGGATATAAAATGGGATTTTGCTATCAACTATGATTTGCAAACACGCTTAGTAACCTTCTGATATTTATTTTATATTACCGCTACACAGCCTTATGTGTAGCGGTTTTTTGTACTTAAGCACGATTAGGATTGAATCTTCCGTTACTCATGCTAGCCTAAAGGTATGAGTCAATCACAGAAACTGATGAGTCAAAGTGGTCTGCAGAGTATTGTAAGTAATATAGCCTTAATGCGTCGTGAGAAGAATTTTCTTGAAGTTAGACAGGTTGCAATTAGACGCGAGCTAAAAAAGACTGAACGTCAAATAACGTCTAGTGACAATGAAGAAGAGATTGATAATCTACAAGATGTAGCCAACAGTCTTTTTACTATTGGTAGTGATCTTGAATCATATAGAGATCACCTTGAAACTGAGTTGGATAAAATTAAACGTGGAGTAGAAACCCTGAAGACCCTAAGAGGAAAATCTGGAGTAAGGGCTTTTACAGCTTATGTTCAGGAAGATACTGAGCTTTCTATCAAGAGTCTTACCAATATTCATTCTTACTATGATCAGGTAATTGAAACTGTTAAAACCTTAAAAAATGATCAGGGTGTTCTATAGTTAAAGCTGTTAGGTAAATAAGTAATGAAAACAAAATTTGATGTCATTGTAGTCGGCGGCGGCCCGTCTGGGATGATGGCAGCAGCTAAATCTGGTGAGCGTGGACGCTCTGTTGTACTGCTTGATAAGAACAAAAAGCTTGGAAAAAAGCTAGGTATTACGGGTGGTGGAAGGTGTAACGTGACTAATAATAAGCCAGTTGTGCGTGAGATGTTGAGTCAATATAAAGGTTCAGGAAAATATTTATTTTCTACCTTCATGCAGCATGGTGTAAAGGAAACTATTGCTTGGTTTAGGGAACGAGGGGTTGATTTTGTAGAAGAAAACGAAGGAAGATTTTTTCCTAATACATTAAAAGCAGAAACTATCAGAGCTGCCGTGCAAAGAGAGGTTGAGAAGCAAAAGGTGACTATTAGAAGAAATGAGATGGTGTCTGAAATAATCTTTGATAGTAAAACAAAGAAATTTTTGGTTAAAACAAATAATGGTGTGCTGTCGGCAGATTCGTGCGTTGTGGCTACTGGAGGGACTTCTCACCCAGAAACAGGTTCTACCGGGGAAGGATTTAACTGGTTAAATAATTTAGGTCACACTGTGATTCCTGGCAACATGTCTCTAGTTCCCTTGGTGGTGGCAAAGCCATGGGTTTCAAAATTAGCGGGGATCACTTTGCCTGAGGTGAAGATAAGTGTGTACTCTGACGATAGAAAAAAAAGTGTTTATGCAGGTAAATTATTATTTAGTCACGTGGGAGTGACTGGTCCGACTATTCTCAATCTAAGTAAGTCAGTTGGAGAGCTGCTTGAGGAAGGCTCTGTTACATTAAAGATTGACTTACTCCCATTAGTAGATGCTGGTGAATTAAAAGCGAAGTTCAGGAATTTATTAGCATACTCTTCTAATAAAAAGATAAAGAATGTTTTGAGTGAGTTTGTTCCGGCTGCCCTTGGGAGCATAATTTTAGAAGAGGCTCAGGTGGATGATGAAACCGAATGTCATAGTGTGAGTAAGGAAGACAGGGTAAGAATACTGACTCAGTTCAAAGCTTTCTCCTTACCAATAGAAAAGTTGCTGGGAGAAGATAAGGCTGTTGTATCATCAGGAGGTGTGCAGCTAGATGAAATAAATTTTAGAACTATGGAATCTAGGATGATACCCGGTCTCTTCTTGGTAGGAGATGTTCTGAATATAGACCGTCCTTCAGGAGGATACAGTTTACAGATATGTTGGAGTACAGGTATTGTGGCCGGTATGAATGTTTAAATATTTTGCTACAATGTTTGTGATACAAGTAAAATATAGATCAGGTTATGAAAAAAGGATACATAGTAAATATTGAAGAGACCACAAAAAATAATACTGATTATCGGAGGGTGTTGTATACTGCTGAAAATAGTCAATTAGTTGTTATGAGTATTGAACCGGGGGATGAGATTGGCGAAGAGGTGCATGAGCTTGATCAGTTTATAAGAGTTGAGAGCGGAGCGGGAACTGTTGTACTAAATGGTGATGAAGAGTCAGTATTAGGGAATGATTGGGCAGTAGTTATACCAGCTGGAGTTAAGCATAATGTGATAAACACAGGATCCGAGACTCTAAAACTTTACTCCATTTACTCACCGGCTGAACATAAAGACGGTACAGTTCATGAAACAAAGGCTGACGAGCAAGAAGAACATTTTGACGGAATAACCACTGAATAAGTTTAAACTTTAAATTCAGCTTGCCTCTGAGGTCAATGGTCACCGCCATTGACCTCTTTTGTATATATGGCATTATTATCAATGCTCAATAGTTGAGCATGTTCTTATATAAACGAGGAGAAGATAGTGATTAACGGTAATCAGATACAAAGAGTAATCTCATCTAGTCAACAAACAGAAATCGATCTGAATAATTTGGGTACAGTAGTAAAATATTTTCCAGATAAAGGTTATGGATTTATTTCCGCTGACTTAGAAGGTCCGGACGTATTTTTCCATGCTACAAAAATTCGCCACTTGCAGATTGCAGATTCCAACATGAAGGGGACGAGATTTAGTTTTAAAACTGTTACGGGAAGTAAAGGTAGGCTGGCTGCAAATGAAATAACTATAGCCACTTCAGGTGTTTGTTCTGGAAATGTTAAGTTCAGATCAGTCGGCCACCACGAGTTTCGTAACGGCATTATAAAATTTTTTGACCAGAAGAAAGGTTGGGGCTTTGTCAAAATAGATCATGAAAATACTGATGCATTTCTACATGCTTCAATATTAAATCATTTTGGAATATGTTCTAAGTTTAGGATTGATAATCAAAGAGTTCGGGTCATAGTTAAATCAGGCAGAAAACCAAATACTCTTGAAGTTAATCAAATCAGCCTCGCTTAATTTTTCGTGTAATTATTAACCGCCCTAGTAAAGGGCGGTTTTTTTATATAAGAATACCGACCTGTTATACTAGATGTATGGGATTTTTTAGTGGCAGAAAATCAAAACGGGTGACTCCTCTTGAGATGAGGAGTATTATGAGTAATTTATACGGTAAGTTAGACAAGAATGAGAGGGTAGAGGTAGAAAAATTATTCAGAGCTGACCTGTTTGAGTTTGGAAAAGAATCAGGTATTACTCAGGCTGAATTTGATTCAGCAATGGTGTGGTTGGAAGAGAACAAAACCAAACATGTATTGAAAGCTGATGATATTGAACTTATTAAGAAATATTTTGCTGAACATTTGGCAGATTGATATTCTTATGAAAAGTATCGATAAGGTGTAAAGTTTCTGTAAGTAGGATAGGTAATATTAATACTTTATGACAAATAAAACAAAAAAAGCAGTATTAGCAGGAGGATGTTTTTGGGGAATGGAAAACCTAATAAGAACTCTACCGGGAGTAATTGATACAGAGGTTGGATATGTTGGTGGTCAAAAAGATAATCCTGCCTACGAAAATCATACTGGTCATGCTGAAGCGATTGAGATTGTGTACGATTCTGAAATGATTGATTATCAGCATATACTAGATTTCTTTTTTCAGATTCATAACCCAACTACGCTGAATCAGCAAGGTAATGATAAAGGAACAGCCTACCGCTCAGCAATTTTTTTTGCCGATGATGAAGAAAAGCGGATAGCAGAAGAAATGATTGGTATTGTTAATGAGTCTGAACGCTGGTCGGACCCAGTCGTTACTACTCTCGAACCCGCTTCCAAATTTTATGCAGCTGAAGACAACCATCAGGATTACTTGGAAAGGAATCCTGATGGTTACACTTGTCATGCAGTTTATTTCGATAGTTATTTAGATTAAGAAAAAGGCGCGCCCGTAGGGCGCACCTTTTTCATCTCTGCTTATCTCTGCTTTTTCTTTTCTACAAAAGTAAGTGCTTCACCTCGTTTCGTTCCTCGGCCAGTACGACCGATTCGGTGCACATAATCTTCAAAAGTGTTCGGCAAATCATAGTTGATTACGTGTGATACGTTGTCAACGTGAATTCCTCGAGCTGCAACGTCTGTGGCTACTAGTACTCGAGCGTTTCCGCTTTTAAAAGCTGCTAGTGAACGTTGTCGTTGTCCATGGCTCTTGTTTCCATGAATAGATTCAGCTTTGATTCCTTGTCGCTTAAGTTCGTTAGCTAGTTTTTCAACACTATGCTTCATTGAGCCAAAGATTATTACTCGCTTAAGTTCATCTTTAGATAGAAGAGTAATAAGAGTGTCGAACTTGTGAACATGTTCGAAGGTGACAACATCTTGAGCGATACTGTTGGTCACATCCTTTTTCTTCACAGAAACAGTAGTCGGGTCATTCATGAACTCACCTACCAAATTCTGTGCCTCCTTTGTCATTGTTGCTGAGAAGAATAGAGTCTGACGATCCTTGGTAATGTCTCCGAGAATTTTTCGCATGTCATGGACGAATCCCATATCAAGCATTCGGTCAGCTTCATCAAGTACGACGTTGTTGATTCGATCAGTCTTTATCTCACCTCGGTCAATCAGGTCCATGATTCGTCCTGGTGTTCCAATGATGAATTGATTGG
>JAJOLC010000047.1 GCA_021129655.1 Minisyncoccota bacterium | reverse complement strand
TGCTTTTCCTTTCTTTTGTTTATCACGCAGTTTATTTTTACGAGAAACGTCTCCTCCGTACAAGTGCGCTGTAACATCCTTCTTAACTGGTGAAATCTTTTTGGTGGCAATAATCTTCCCCATTACCTTAGCTTGAATCTTTACCGGGAATTGTTGCTTAGGTAAAGTTTTGAAAAGTTTCTCTGTAATCGCCTTAGCATCAATCTCTGCCCTAGCCATACCAATAACTCGAGAGAACGCTGGAACAATATCTTCGGCTACCAAGACATCTAACTTAGTCACAGTAGCTGGGCGCATTTCTGCAATTTCGTAGGACAGTGAAGCATAACCGCTACTAGCATTTTTTAATCTATCAAAGAATCCACGCATCAGTTCACGCAGAGGCATCTCAATCACAAGCAATGTTCTGCCGTCTCCAAACAATTCTGTATCAATCACGCTTGATTCATGTTCATACAACAAGGTCATAATATTGCCGATGTAGTCTCCCGGCAAAATGATTTGACCCAGAATCCAAGGCTCTCGTACAGTCACATTTTCACCGTGTTCAGGGAACCGATTAGCTGCATAAATTTCTTCCACGTCACCGTTTGGTCGAGTAATTTCGTAAGAAATAGATGGTGATGTAATAATAATATCTATATTAAACTCACGTCGTAGACGTTCGGTAATAATTTCCATATGAAGCATTCCTAAAAATCCACAACGGAATCCTCGGCCAAGAACCCCGGACGACTCCTCTTCGTATGAAAGTGAAGAATCAGACAACTGTAATCTATCGAGTGACTGTCTTA
This sequence comes from Minisyncoccota bacterium, assembly GCA_021129655.1. Classification (GTDB taxonomy): domain Bacteria; phylum Patescibacteriota; class Minisyncoccia; order Phycocordibacterales; family UBA918; genus OLB19. Next base: position 8,687 of record JAJOLC010000047.1, on the reverse strand, counting down.
GGTGAGTGAAGTCATCTTGATTTTCAGGAAAGACAGAAGACCAGACTACTGGCTTAGCTAACTGATAGCCAGACAATGGTTCAGCAGAAGATTTTTCTAGAGTCAGGGTATCACCGACTGAGGCTACGCCCGGCTCTTTAATACCAGTCACAATATAGCCAATTTCACCAGCTGACAGTGAATCTACAGGCATTTCCTCGGGAGTTACTACTCCGACCTCTAGAGCGGTAAAACTACGCTTACTAGAGCCGAATTTAAGAGTGTCACCCTTCTTCACCATGCCGTCAAACACCCTCATGAAGACAATAATCCCCCGGTGATTTGAATATTGGAAATCAAAAATAAGTCCTCGATATTCATCAATACTACTCTTAGCTGGAGGAGGAATATCTTTCACAATCACTTCAAGTAGCTCATCCACCCCCTCACCTGTCTTACCTGACACCAAGTGCAAATCTTCCCGCTTACAATCTATAAGATTCATCACCTCCTCTCCAATTTCTGTGGGACGAGAATGATCCATATCAGTTTTTGTCAGAACAGGAATAATGGTCAGACCTAGATCTTTGGCCATTTGTAATGTAGTCAAAGTCTGAGCTTGTACCCCTTGAGTACTGTCGACCAAAAGCAAAACACCTTCCACCGCCTGCAGAGCCCTAGACACCTCGTAAGAGAAGTCGATATGACCGGGAGTATCAATCAGATTGAACTCATACTCAGTTCCATCGTGCATGTATTCCATGCGTACCGGCTGCATTTTAATTGTGATTCCGCGTTCCTGCTCCAGCTCCATAGAATCAAGCACTCTATCCTTCATCTTTCTAGCCTCAACAGTTTTGGTCGCCTCTAACATACGGTCAGCCAGAGTCGACTTACCGTGATCAATATGAGCAATAATACTAAAATTCCGAATATTCATAAAAGCTTTATAGTGGCTCTACTTTACCCTACTTCGGCAGAAAACCTAGTGATTTTCTACTGAGGAGCGATGACATCAGTATTGAAAATACGCGCTCTGAAAGAACGATACACTTCAATTATTTCTGAAGAACCCGTAGCCAGATAAACAAGCATAATAGCAATCAGTCCCATCACACCAGCCGATACGCCTTGCATCATGATGCCAATAAAAGTTTCTTGATTAATCCCATCAACTACAAAAGCCAGAGTGACGTAAGCTGACACGGCTCCGGCCAAGGATGCTAATAACGATTGACCGAAGAGTTTAGCCAGTGGCCAATAACTCACTCCGAAGACTCTAGTTGAAACTGCTAGTAGGATTATTAGTTGAACAAATTGTCCAAACATAAAAGCAAACGCCAAGACTAATACCTCTGCCCCCTGAACATCGCTCAGCCTAAGTAACTCATTCAGACTGGCCTGAATGGAGGGGTCATTAATGTACATTGCTCGGAGGCCAAATGCCATCCAAATAGAGACAATTCCACTTAACAAAGAAACTATCAATGGTAGCACTGTTCTTCCTCCGGCATAAAAGGCTCGAATCAGAAGAAGTAGGATGGCTTGGGCTAAGAGTGAAACAACAAATATTGCCAACATAGCAGCTGTTAGCCGAGTATCGGACCAATCGAACTCACCACTACCCAAAAGCACCCTTACAATTTGAGCGCGTAAGACCAGGACCAAACCAATCACTGGCAAGGACCAGAATATAATGTGTCGCAGAGCTGTTAGTAGCTGGGTATTAAATCCGACCTGGTCACTCTTTGCGTGTAAGTAAGACAAGGTTGGAAACGCAGCTACCGAGTAGCTCATACCGATAATAGCCAATGGTACTGACTGAAGATTGAAAGCAAACTGAAAGACTGATACCGAGCCAGCAGCCATAGCTGATGCCATCCCAATAAAGACAAGCAGGACCAATTGATTGATTGATAAAGTAAATGCCCGAGGGACTGAAACAGACAAAATCTTACCAATCAGACTCCAATGAATACGGGTAGAAACAGAGAATGAATATTTGCTTTTAATCACAAAAGGAACTTGTATCAATAGATGACCAAGTGCTCCCAAAACTACACCAATCACTAATCCAACCAATCCGAATATAGGATACAAGAAAATGATACCAACAATGATACCGATGTTATACAATAGCGGACTGAGGGCATACAGAATGAAACGATGATTCATTTGCGTCACCACTCCACACAAGCTGGACAGACCCAACAACAACGGCTGCAGGAGAAGAATTCTTAACAGCAGTACCAAACTTTCATACTCTCCTTCGAACCCTGGAAATACATGAGGAACATACCAGGGTGCAAAAAATGCCAAGAGTACGGCCACTAATACGTATACGTATAAGAACAAAGTGAACACTTGAGACAAAACCTCTGCTCCGGCTGCTGAGGTGTCTTTCTCGGTGTACCTATTCACAAACGGCAGCAACACATAAATCGACAACACTGACGCAAACAATACAAATAGCAAGTCTGGGATTCGAAAAGCTGCGTAGTACAAATCGAGTTCTGCTCCAGCTCCGAATGTGTGTGCTAGAAGCCTATCTCTAACTATCGCCAAAATTTGAGAACCAAAAGCGAACAGCGCCAAAATGTACGCTGCTTGATGTAAGCCGCGTACTTCTTGGTATACAAAATTAAAGACTCGCTTAACCATACTGGTTACTACTCGGTTACTCCAGGTTCGGTTTCATCATTAACTTCTTCCTGAACTTCAATTTCAAATGACTCAGGCACGTCTTCGGTTGCTTCTCTTCCATTATCAGAGATGGTGTTTACTGGAATAACTAAATCGGTATCAACTTCACCTTCGGTAGTAACAGAATCTTCAAACCCTCGTTCGGGGGCTGTTTCATTTACAGGAGCATTCGGACCGAAATCAGGAGGGAGAATAGACTCCCCAGATTCGACCTTTTGTATCAGACTTTGCAACTGTTCATTTTCTTCGTTACTTTGCTGCACTATTAGCAAATGTTCGAGCGCTGCATCTTTTTGACCAACGGTTATAAGAGCCGTCGCCAATAAGTATCGTGCATTAGCATAATTGTAATCGATAGAGATGGCTGCACTGTAAGCAGCAATTGCTTCAGGCACACTGTCACTTGCTGACAGAAGTAAACCTAGCTGAAAGTATCGAGTTGGATTGTTTGGCTCTAGAGTAATAATTGCTCTAGTTGCTGCAATAGCCTCCTCTGTATTACCTTCAGCAATCTCCATTTGGGCCAGTAAGTACAAAGCTTGAGTGAAATTTCGCTTTAGAGCAAGGGCTGCAAATATTTCTTCACGAGCTAATTCAGCATCACCGATTCGTATAGCCATTTGAGCTGCCACTAAGCGATATCCTGGATTCAGTGGGTCGAGTCGTTCTGCCTCAGACAATTCATGCTCAGCTCTTTCCTGAGCTCCTTCAATGCCAACTGTGGCTAAGCTGCTGTAAACACTAGCTAGAATAGCGTGATTACCAGGATTAGTTGCATCTTCTGCCAAAGCTTGTCCGGCAAACAATATCGCCTGCTCTGAGGCAGCCAGGAACTGCTGCTGCTCTACTTCGGTGGGATTAGAAACTCCCAGTAATGAATTGATATTTATTAACTGTAGCTGAGTTCGAGCACTGACAAATCTGTCATCTTGATACATTCCGTATGAAGTTATTGCTGCTTGTTCAAAAACTTCTACAGATTCTGACGTCGCTTGTGCTTTATTGAATCCTGACTGAGCAACATATTGTTTACCGGCTGAAAACAGTACGGTCACAGAAACTGTCACAATGACAATAATGATAGTCATTAACAAAAACCCTAGTCTACGGTTTGAAGCCAGAGGAATAGTTTTAATCATTTTTGGCAACAAAGCTCCGGAAGCAACAAAGGTCAGTCCTGTAAATAGCGCTCCCAGTAAAAGTATAGTTATGCCCGGAACATATATGTAAGCCAGAATCCATACAAACATAGACGATGCAAACGATACTGAACCAAGGTAATACCAGTATGTATCATTTTGAATACTTCGAAGCAACATTTTGTATCCAAGATAAATGTAGCTTAGGTTAAACATTACTATCAATAATCCACCTAATAGACCTAGATTTACAAACAGAGTTGGGGTGAAACCACTGCCTGAATGAAAATCAGTATCCCAGAAAACCGTCTCATTAATACTCTTATCCTTATACTGTCGCCACGCATCAGAAAACCGATTCGGTCCAATCCCGAGAAGAGCGTTCTCAGAATAAACTGATTTTGCAATATCTATTGTAGCCGAAGTAGACGGACGAACCTCTACATATTCTATACCAGTCAATTCTCCAACCTTACTTCCAGCATAATCGCCAGCCACAATAAACACGGCACTCACTAAACACACAAGAGTCGTGATGATGATTAAGATTCGAGAATTCTTGACCGGAGTCACATCAGGATTTCTAAACAAAGTATCCCTTGAGAGTAGATATAGAAACATCAGAAAAGCAAAGAATCCAACCATAATCCATATATTGAAGAAGTTTACAGTCGCTAGCATCATCAATGAAATTACCATCATGCCAGAAATTAAATATTGTAACCAAGACTTCAGTGGTAGCTGAACCAAGGTTATTAAACTAATGACAATCACCAAGCCGGAAAAAATGGCCAGGTCATTAAAGCTTCCAATCGGAGATATAGTAATTACTTCAAAACTGTTTAGTGGTAAGAATCCGGCTCCAAAAATAAGCCTAGTCAGATTATAAGTGAGCACCAGAGATGCCGACACACTAAATAGTGCAAGGGCTTTAATAGTCGCTATTTTTGAACCTTGCAGGATTAGCGGCAAAGTCATCGTCAAAGCCAGTACCCCCAAGAAACTAACTGTCTGACTCTCCATCACACTTCCACGCAATGAATCTTGAACGTCTCCAGAAAGAACTCCAGATACCAAAGCAGCGACCAAGAAAGCCCAAAATAGAAACAAGGAAATAGGCAACACTGTGACAGTCTGCTGGCGACGAAGCATAAGCAAGCTACCAGTCACGACCACAATCACACCGGCAACAATAGTTAGTATGGTTTTATCAAAGCCTAGAGAGGCCCATAAACCAGGAATAAAAAATATGGGCAATAGACCAGCTAACGCGATTACTGCATACTGAGCAATGCTATGCAAAGTTTTCCCTGCCACTTCATCTCTAGTTATAGTTATTTCGTCAGACTGCTGCTTAGCCTCGCCACTCATTCTTGGTATAAATTGATTACCTGACATAAATAAAACCACTAGTTAATATGACTCAATTCTACCACACCAAAAAAGCACCCTGGTGGGTGCTTTTTACACATAAGCCGGATTCTGTCGAGATAAACTCGGATGATCATATACCTAGGATGTGCATTACTACACACCTCACGCGGCTCTCCTAATTGTGATAAATCAAAATCAGGCACGGCCTTGCACGCAGATAAGGATTTAGCCGTTTCACCCTTACTGTTACCAATAAGGCTATTCCTATAAGGAATTCCCTTGCTTTCGCTTAGGACGTCTCTGCTCGCACCTCTTACATTGCTGTATGACGGGTGTTACCCGCTACCCTGCTCCTTGGCGAACCAAGGGCGTGTCCGGACTTTCCTCCCCATAAGAATATGAGGCGATCATCGTGTACATGTATTATGCAATAATATAGTTAAATTGCAAGCTTATTCTATTGAGTTGGCAGCACCACCTTGTCGCCAAGGACAGTCTGATTATAATCTACAAAACCAGAGACTGTCTCAATCACATAAAAAGCTGGAGTGGGTGAAGAATAAGCCTCAGGATAACTATCTGGTGATACATTTTCTTCAATATGTACAATCGAGCCATCTTTAGCCACCCAAATAATATCAATTGCATAATTCATGTCCTTCATCCAAACCGAATGAGTACCTTCTACTCCAAAAGCAAACAGCTTCACAACGTCATCGGGCATGAATGGTGTGTTTGAAAGACCTTTAATCCTCTTTGACAATGTATCAGCTACTGAAGCTTTGACTGTCGTACTGCCTACTAAAACAGTAATAGTGTTAGGGTAAATACTACGCCAATCCTCTCTAGGAATAACTGGATCTTTTGCATCTAAAGGAATTTCATATTCATGATTTGCTACAGCATCAACTATTTCTTTGTGCTCAAATTGCACAGCAAAATAAATCCAGGCACCTCCGCCAATAAATATCAGCAGTAAAGCTACCATTACTATTCTCTCTGCAATTTTCATATCAATAAATAACCAGACTAGGTATTAATTATAATATTGTATCACTTTTACATCAAAACCAATGTAGCGAGCCCGAGCAGGAAAAATAGCCCAAGAACGTCTGTAGCAGTAGAAATAAAAATGGTGGATGTAGCAGCCGGATCTTTTCCAATATGCTTCATGAAAAGTGGAATAAAGGAACCAGCTACAGCTGCCACAATATGTGCTCCAACCAGGGCACCGGCCACTACTAAACCAAGTATAGGATCGCCATTCCATAGAGAAGCTACGACGGCCACCACAATTCCAATAATAATTCCGTTAATTGCACCGGCCACTAGCTCTCTCCATAAAGCTGGAGCAGCTGCTTCGTAGGACACGGTACCCAAGGTAATACCTCGCACCATAATTGCAAAAGACTGGGTGGCAGCATTACCGCCCATACCCGCTACAATCGGAATATAAACAGAAAGAATGGTGACTGTGTCTAAGGTATTCTGAAAAGACAGAACTACCGAACCGGCCAGGAAACTAGTCGCTAGATTAAGTATTAGCCACTTATAACGATTTTTCACCTTCTTGCCGATACTGTCGAAAGGTTTTTCACTGTCATCAACTCCTGCAAAATCATACAGCGATTCCGCGGGCAAATTACCAAACAGGGTCTTAGCCGCTTCTGCATAGATAATACCTAGCACACTGGTGTCGTTGTCAACCACTACCACTTTCTTACTATTAGTACTAACTAGAGCATCAACAATGTCATTCACGTCTGATTGATAAGTAATGACATCAACTGGTCTAAAGTGTTTCTTAAGAGCACTGTTGTTACGCCCGTTAACAATTGCAGATAAGGGTACTTCTCCTAACAACTCTCCATTCTCGTGTATCAGAACTTCTGGATAGTGAGCAGTCTCATTATAGTGTTCGCTGATAATTTTTGAAGCATCTGAAATAGTCATTGAACTAGATAGAAATAAATAGTTAAAATTAATCAGTGACAAAGTGGCCTTGGGGTGAAAGCGCAAAAAGTATTCCATTTTGTCTCGAACATCCCCCTTAAGGCGCTTAACAATTTTCTCTCGTAATTTAGAATTTTTAACTCTAGCCAGAATCCGTTGGGCTTGCTGAAAATCCATATGGTCCAACATATCAACAATCTCGTGTATCTTGAGACCCTTTAGAATTGACTGCTGCACATAAGGAGACAGAGTTTCAAAAATAGCACTTCGCTCTGGAATAGTCATTTCGCGCAAAATATTCATCCTTTCACCTGAACGATAGGTTAGAGCATGCGTGTAATCAGTCTGCTTTTTAGTCATGTATCAGTAGTATAGCAAGTAGTTATTTAAGAAACTCAGGTTGTACAATATAAAAACAAGGTAATTAATTTACCTTGTTTTTACTTATTTAGTTAGAAATTAAAGCAGCTCAATATCCGCCCCTTCTTTCAAATCGTTGAGATATTCATCAATCACTGCTTGTTCTTTGTTTGTTTTAGCCTGAACTTCTATCTGTTCTCGTACTTCTTTAAGTGGAGGAAGGCCGGCTTCTTCCCCACCAGCATTATTATATATTTCAAGAATATCATCTTCGCTAACTGAGATTTCGGCTTCAGCAAAAACCACATCGAGTAGTTGCTGAATGACTAGCTCATCTCTAATATCAATCTTCAACTGCTCGACAGTAATTCCTAATGACCCCATCCTTTCGGCCAACACATCAGCTCCACCAATCTCTGTTTCAATAGCTGCCAATCTTTCAGTTGCCTCTTCCTCTGTTACCGACAGACCTTTATCAGACGCTTCTTGCTTCAGCAGCTTAGTGTTAATCAAAACATCCAATGCTTGGATACGAATCTCAGCCAAAGCATCGGGGCTAGAGATATCTACACCCTGAGCTGCAGCTGCCTGACTAAATTGTTCGATACTCGTAGTGAGGTCTGAATTAACTATCTTTTCTCCATTCACTACTGCAATTACAGACCTGGCTTCTTGGGCAGCTAAAACTGATTCAAAGATATTTGTTTTTGAACGACCCTCTTTCTCCATTAGATATAGGGCGACAAAAATAGTCACTGACACTACCAATACTGCAACAACGTAATTCTTAATGGCTGTTTTGTTGACTGTAACAGTCGTTGACAGTGTCTCAACTTTTCTCTCTTTGGACTCAACCTTCGCCTCGACTTCAGTATTCTTTGGTGTTTGTTTTTCGTTTTCACTCATAATCAATTTGCACGTTTATATTAAATTAGTTCCGCAGCATATAGCAAAAAGCATATACAACGTACGTACCGAACATTTTACACTAGCTACAAATTATGACAAAGCCTCTGGATGTTGAGCGCTCCAGCTAGATAAAACTATCGCCGTAGCAGCTGCGGCATTTAGCGATTCGCATCGTGAATGAATTGGGATAGAAATTAGTTCGTCACATTGTTCTTTAGTTTTCTCTCGCAAACCAGCACCTTCATTACCAAGAACAAAAACTGAAGGTCG
>JAJOLC010000015.1 GCA_021129655.1 Minisyncoccota bacterium | reverse complement strand
TCTTCCTTTGCCTCTTCGACAGGTTTATTTAGTGTCACCACTTTGTCTTGTTCTGCAGATTCTTCTTCTGACCCCAGCTTCGCCTTGTCTTTTTCCTCACGTTCAGCCACCGCATGACTTACTCTTAATTGTAAGTCACTAAGGGCATTCATGAAAGCGATATACGCATCATATGGGGATTGGTACGGACTGAAGTAAGCGTGAACATCTCCGTCATTTGACCACTTGGTACACATGTAATAAAAATGGTCTGATGTCTGAAGTTTTCTCCACACTTCAATTAGGTCTCTCTTGCGAGTAAACAGGACGTCTTTCTCCATCTTGTAGATAGCTGACAGAGCATCTTTTTGAATATCATTACCATTCCAGGCGGTCAGATCTCGGCCTGTGTCGGCCCACGTAAGGACATCTGGCACGTCATACTCTCCGGTCGCATCGTAGCTCTGGATGGTTTCGGTAGCAGTTTTAAAACTAGTCTCAGGATGACGAAGTATCATCTCTGGCATCGCTCGCAAGAAGTCAAAGATTCCGGTGTCCTCCCACTGGTGTTCCCCAAAACTTTCATAGTCCATGAAGAGGTTAACTGTCTCTCCATCACCATGATGGGAATGAATCCAGTCGGCATATGTCTCGGCGTTCAATGGCCAGTTTGCCCACTCCTTATTTCCAAACCGGAAAGCAATGTCATCAGATAATTTGTAGTTCTTCAGTAAAACTTTAATCTTCTTACAGCCAGGTGGGCTGTACAGATAATTTGGACTTCTCCAACCTAGGTATTTATCCCAGCCCTCAGCCATGATTCCTAGATAACCATTGTCTTCACACCACTTAGCTAAGTCGTTACGATAGGAAAGCTCCGTATTCCTAAACACCTTTGGTTTTACTCCAAATAATTGCTTGATGCGTCGTTCATGCTGCTTAACTTGTCGCTTGAATTCTGGAACTGAATAAAAGAAAGCTAGCGAGTGGTGATATGTGTCAGCCAGAATTTCCACCCGACCAGTGGCAACTAATTCTTGGAATGACTCCAGTACGTCTGGAGTATAGGCTTCGAATTGGTCTAAAACCGTACCCGAGAAAGAAAGATTGAACCGAAACTCTGGATGTTTATCTAACAACTCCTTTAGCACCTTGTTGGTGGGTCGATATGACTTATCAGCCACCTTCTCAACAATCCTTCTATTATTTAAATCGGTCTCGCTATTGTCGTTAAAGTATTCAGTATCATTTCCAATATCAAAAACTCGATATTGCTTGATGCGATATGGTTGATGAACATGGAAATACGGGCAAACAGTGAGCATAGACTATACAGTTACGTATTGTATCAAATTTTTATAAAGCCTCTTCATTTTCTGTGCAGCATGTCCCCAGGACATTCCAAGCATCTGAATTTTTCCTTCATTTACCATCTGCTGGCGAATGACAGGATATCTCAAACTCGATAGAATCTGATTGGCCATCTCATCTATATCCCAAAAATCTACCTTGAGAGCATGAGTCAAAACTTCTGCTACTCCAGACTGTTTAGAGATGACAGATGGTGTACCGTGCTGCAAAGCTTCAAGCGGAACTAGACCAAACGGCTCAGATACTGACGGCATTACCACCAGGTCGGCGCTCTGGTACATCCGATCGCGCTCCTCCTCCCATAAAGCGCCAGCAAATAGAACATTGTCTGAAATACCCATAGCGCCGACCTGTTCAATAACCTGAGTCATCATGTCACCCCAACCAGAAATAACGAATACTACGCTAGGGTCAACATCGACTACTCTTTTAGCAGCTTGAACGAAATAGTCGACCCCTTTCTGAATACTAATTCGACCATGATATAAAACAATCTTCTTGCCCTGTCTTTTTAGCTCAGCCAGGGTTGGAGGTAACCTCTCTGGCTCATACGTATCGCAACCATTATGGACCACAGTCACCTTGCTTTCAGGTACATGATGTCGATTAACCACAATATCTTTTGTGTACTGACTAACAGTCACAACTTTGTCTGCAATAGCAAAACATTCCTTTTCAATCTTGAAGATAGCAGGGTCAACATTATTTCCAGCTGCTTGGTCAAAAGAGGTAGCGTGCACATGCAGTATTAACTTTTTACCACTAGCAATCTTGGCTGCTACTCCCGCCAAATACGAGGTCCAGTCATGGGCATGAATAACATCAAACTCTTCTTCCATAGCTATAAGAGAAGCTTGGTGGGCAAAGCGATGAGCTTCTTCAATAATAGTTCGTGACTTAATGATTGGGGTACCGTCTTTTTTATATCCAACGATAATATTAACTGTGCTGTTAGCTTGTTCGTAGGGCTGGATAGCAGCGTCTGTGTGGCGAACTTTAACCAAACGCTCGTGGTCTGCAAATAGGAAGCGAGCATCGCCAGTCGTATTTTGAGTTTTTGGTAAGACGAAAATCACCTCGACACCGTTTTGTAGAAGTTCTCTCGTTAGTCCGTGGCAAGCTACTCCAAGACCACCATTTTTTGACGGCGGGAATTCCCAGCCAAATGTTAATACTCTCATGTGTGACGACACTGCTATACGCAACAACAAACATATTGTTTGCGCTAACTTAACCTTATGATAACACGCACATTAAATATAAGGTCAGACTACGAACCCTTAAACTGTGACTAACTAAACGACGAACTAGCTTATTGACGTTTTCATATAATTTGGTATGCTAGCGCCACTATGTCACAGGATTTACTCATCAAAATGGTGTCGGTTGGCGACGAAAAAGGGATTGGAAAAGGTCACGTATATTACACTCGGTTCAATAACAAGAACAAGAAGGACCCGAGCAAGCGATACGAAACAACTAAGTTCAACCCAGTCTCAAAGTCACACACTGTATACAAGCAGAAAAAATAAATAAAGGCCCTTAGGGGCCTTTATTTATTTTGCTCCCGATTCGACCTGCCTAGGGAGAATCGCTGGAGCTGGAAATCTAAAATTTAGACACAGGTGATAATTTTACTAAATCCTGACTATTACATAAAGGCCCCTAAGGACCTTTTATTCATTCAAAAAAACCGCCTCTTAGGCGGTTTTTCCTGCTAGCGATAGTTACGCCTTCCCTAAACTAGCCTCGCTGTTTGCTTTACATCTCTCCAAGAGAGCTGCCTTAGCCTTATCTGCGTTTTCTGGTTTTCCTCCCCAAGCCTTCAGTACCGGCTCTTCTAATGCTCGTGAAAATGAGAATGTGATTGGCCATGGTTGTTCACCCATCTTTGCGATAGCATTTAGATTCTTGGTTGAACGTTCAGGTGTCTGACCACCAGACAAGAATACGATACCAGCACATTCATGAGGAACACTCATATGAAATGTTCTAAGGGTAGCATTGGCAACCTCCTCTGGAGTAGTCTGTTCAGCATGAACATCCCCAGCTAGTACCATAGACGACTTAAGGATAAGCCCAGCTAAATCAACCTTGAACTCAATAAGAGTTTGGAAAAGAATCTGTAGAGTACGAGTGGTTACCATTTCAGCTCGCTGCAATGAGTGGTCTCCAGCATGGATAACTTCTGGTTCTACAATTGGCACAATACCGGCTGCTTGGGCAATCTGTGCGTAACGGGCCAACATAATAGAGTTAATCCGAATAGACTCGTCGGTTGGAGTTTCAGACTCATCAATCGTCACCACCATACGCCATTTAGCAAATCGAGCCCCTAGGTCGTAATACTCGGCAAACCGTTCGGCTAGATTATCTAAACCTTGAGTAACCACTTCACCCTTAAACCCTTCTAATTCTCGAGCGCCCAAATCAACCTTAATACCCGGAACAATTCCCTTAGCCGTTAATACATCGGCAAACGGTATACCGTCGTCAGTATTATTTTTGATAGATGAGTCATACATAATGACCCCCGACAGATAGTTTTCTATATCTGATGCAGTGAATAAAATTTCTCTAAAATCCTGTCTGTTCTCAGGTTCATTCGGTAAATGAACCATCGCCAGTCTCTTTCCAGCTGTTGCGTCACTCTCGTCTGCTGCCAATATACCCTTACCTCTTTCGAGCAGAGCGGCAGCTGTTTCATATAACTTGGTGTTCTTTTTCATACTGCCTCAAGTGTATCAAAGGGTAGAGCAGATAATGAAAAGGTCTGTGGGCAACTATGACCGAATCTTCCAACCACGCTTAAATAGTTGCGTAACCAAAACGGCTAATAGCACCAACAAGCCAACAATTATAAATATTCCTATAGTAGTATCAGCTTCACTATAACCAATCATAGAGCTACGAATTCCATCGGCAAAGTAAAAGAACGGATTAAAACGAGTGATAGTTGCAGCAACATCAGGTAAGAAAGTGATTGAGTAGAAGATTCCCCCCAAGTATGTCAGCGGTGTTATAACAAAAACATTAAACACTTGTAAGCGCTCGAAGCTTTCTGCCCACAAAGCAACAATAATTCCCAACAAGGCAAAAATAGCCGAAATTGCTGACACGTAAAACACAAAACCAAGAGGATTGACTAAGGATACTGCGCCAAACAAAACTCCTGTCAGAAGAATCAGTCCAGCCACCATCAGCGCTCGCACTACAGCGCTACCCACAAATCCTACCAGCATTTCAATATACGAAAACGGGGCAATCAAAATCTCCTCAATACCACGAGTGAAGCGCATGAAGTAAAGAGCCGAGGAAGCGCTGGCAAAGGAAGCGTTTATTATAGAGAGCATTAGAACACCAGGAAAAACAAATGAGATGTAAGGAACTCCGGCAAAATCATCTATCCGACCGCCAATGACGGTTCCGAAAATGAATATATACAAAGCTGCCGATACAACCGGGGCAACCAGAGTCTGAATAACCACTCGCATAGTCCGACCGACTTCGCGACGAAACATTGTGTAGAGACCAATCCAGTTAGTACGCATATTATTTCTTGCTTGAATTATCTTCTCTAGTAATCTCTAGATATCTTTCTTCGATACTTTTACCATTTTTCATGAACTCTTCTTTTGTCCCTTCCGCTACTATTCGGCCATGATTAATGACAGCAATGTCGGTACATAGATGCTCAATCTCTTCTAGGTAGTGAGAGGTCAAAATGATTGTCTTACCACCTTCATTGAGCTCCTTCAGGTAGGCCCACAAATCGTGACGTTGCTCAACATCGACACCAGCAGTCGGCTCATCTAAAATAAGTAAGTCAGGAGTATGAACTAGTGCTCGACCAAGCATCGCTCGTCGTTTCAAGCCACCAGATAATTTCTGAAATTTAATTTTACGATGAGCCTCTAAATCAAAACGACCAATTAAGCTATTGACCATTTCCTTCCGAGTCTCACTTTTCACTCCATAATACCCGGCCATATAGTCCATCAACTGCTCGGGAGTGGAGAATATATCCACATTGAACTCCTGAGGAGAAAGACCGACCTTAGTTCTGGCTAATTTGTAATCTTTCACCACGTCGATTCCGTCTACCAATATTTGTCCAGATGTAGGCTGTGTGATGCCAGCGATACTATTAATGATAGTACTCTTACCAGCACCATTAGGACCCAGTAGTCCAAAGAAACAACCTCGCTTTACGTGCAGAGACACATTATCTACAGCAATCTTAATTGATTCTCTAGAGCCGTAGGTTTTTGTCAGTTCGTTTATTTGTAATATTGAGTTTGATAACATATGAAGTTTAGTATATCAAAAAAAGCAGCAGACACGTTATGTCTGCTGCTATCACACTTAAGCTTTCTGCTTAATTTCATTTACCAAATCTACTAAATTAGCCCGAGCTAAGGCTAAAGCCATCTGCAGTGTTAGCTTCCTGGCAAATCCACTAGGCAGATACTTTCTATCAACTTCGTCGATAGGAGTATCTGACCAAGCCTTCAGCTGCTCTCGTGAACAACTGATAATTGAGGAGTTCCCAAACCCAATCAGGAACTCCAGACTATCAAAAGCCTCGAGTGCATAGATTGATTTCCAAAGATCCAAAAACACATCTTCATTTAAAGCTGGAAGATTTCTGAAGCAATCATTACTTCTCTCAATTCTATAGGTTAAATCTAGCTTAGTTTTAACATCATTAGATCTCTCAAGTGCTTTCAAAATCTGACCATGCATATAACATGCGCTACTACATACATTCACTGTCTGAATGTTTCCCATTTCTCTCTCCTCATTTTAGTTGACGAACTACTTACCAGGTTGCATAATAGTTTAACAGTTATGATAAGTCAAGATATTGAATGGTTACTGAAAGAAAAGTACAACGGTGAAAAAACTGAAGGTTTTTTCACCGACTGCAAAAGCCTAGTTTTAGGCACTCCACTCGCCTACCTTATCGGCTGGGTGCCGTTTTTAGGTTGTAAAATATACCTAGATTCACACCCCCTCATCCCTCGCCCCGAAACGGAATACTGGGTCGAGAAAGCTATCACTGAAATTAAGAAGACAGATACAGAAAAACCTTACGTACTGGACTTATGTGCCGGCAGTGGATGCATTGGAACAGCTGTCGCAAAAGCTCTGAAGAACTCTCTGGTAGACTTTTCTGAAATTGACGAACGACAGGTTCCGACTATAAACAAAAACCTAGAGAAGAATTCAATTCAGGACGACAGATATAAAGTTTTTCATACCAGTCTATTCGATGCCTCTTCCAATAAAAAGTACGACTTTATTCTTTCTAACCCACCCTACATAGACGAGAAGCTTGAACGTACCGAACAAACAGTAATTGCTAACGAGCCCTACGTTGCACTTTTTGGCGGCAAAGATGGCATGGAGATCGTTACACAGATAATTGAACAGGCTCCTAATTTCCTAAATTCTGGTGGACAGCTCTGGATGGAGCACGAGCCAGAACAATCGGGAGCAATCAAAACCCTAGGTGGAAAAAATTTATTTTCAGTTAAGGTTCACAAAGACCAGTACGGCATCGAACGCTACTCCATCTTAGTGCTACAATAAACTAACTATGAACGACCTAGGTCAGCTAAGCTCATTAACATTACCGCTTGAAACACTGGTGATGCTAGCTTTCTATTTCATACTGGGTGCCTACACAATCTTCAGTGCTATTTTGTTTTACCACTGGAGAGCCTATAGTTCAGATACTAAGGTTACCGGACTGACACTAATCCTTTATTTTGCCACCACTGCTCCGTTACTTCTTATTCTCACCATAACCGCACTAACTATCTAGTTTATGTTATTCGAAAAAATACAACTCGAACCTGGTGAGGAGCTTTTAAAAACAGTCCGAAAACATTGGTTCGTGATAGTGATGGAACTGTTTGGCAGCTTCGTCATGCTGCTACTACCCTTCTTTCTTTTATTTTTTGTCTTACAATTCCCTGATGCTATATCGGCTATAAATATTGATTTAAGCAACTACATATCACTAATTACCTTCACTATCGCTAGCTGGTCAATCTTTAGTCTAATGGCAGGATTTATGATTTGGACTCATTATTATCTAGACTTCTGGATTATCACAGACCGAAGAATCATCTTAGTAAACCAGATTCATTTCTTTAACCGTAATGTTAGTATATTCCGTCTTGAACGACTTCAAGACATTGAGTTCACCGTTAAAGGCGTCATTCCAACCTTACTGAATTTCGGAGAGATTAGTGCTCAAACAGCTAGCGCCTTTGAAAGCAATTTCAGAACAAGAGGCATGCCCGACCCACGAGGACTACAAGCTATCATCCAAAAGGCGATGGACAAAAGACTAGTTGTTTTACACAGCACACCGGACTTAGCTGAATAACTTGATAATCAAACTTAACTCCCCTACAATCTTTCCATGAGCGATAAATTTCAACCTACAGATTCATATAAAGGCGTACGTGACTTCTATCCTGAAGACATGGCTATTCAGCGATATATTTTCTATAGCTGGAGCAAAACTGCTGAAAGCTTTGGTTTCGAACGATATGACGCGTCTATCCTTGAGCCTTCATCCTTATACAAAGCAAAAGGTGCTGAGAACGAAGAAATGGTAAATGAACAAACTTACACTTTCACTGACCGTGGAGAAAGAGAAGTTACTTTGCGTCCGGAAATGACACCAACTATCGCACGTATGGTGGCTGCCAAGAAGCGTGAGCTGGCTTTCCCTCTCCGTTGGTATTCTATCCCCAACCTCTTCCGGTACGAACGACCACAACGCGGCCGTTTACGAGAACACTGGCAGCTAAACTGTGACATTTTTGGTTCAGACTCTATTTCAGCTGACATTGAGATTATCTCTCTGGCTTACCAGACAATGATTGATATGGGGGCCAAAACCCAGGACTTTAGAATCAGAATTAGCGATCGAGCTTGGCTTACTGCTGAACTTAAACAATACAACCTTGATGATAATCAGATGAAGCTGATGATTCAGCTAATAGACAGGAAAGACAAAATTGAAAACTTTGAAGAAGAAGCTGAAAGTATAACTGGTAAGAATATGGATTTTGATTCTATAGCGCTTCCAGACGACAGTAACGTAGCAAAAGTACTAGAGGGTCTGAAACAACTAGGCATCAATAATGTCGTTTTCTCACCTACAATAGTGCGCGGATTTAATTACTACACCGGTACAGTTTTTGAAATCTTCGATACCTCAGATGAGAATAATCGGGCTCTAATTGGAGGCGGACGTTATGACAATCTGACTAAAATGTTTGGCGGCGAACCTGTTTCGGGTGTTGGATTTGGTATTGGTGACGTTACCATGCGTGATTTTCTAGAAACTCACAATCTACTCCCTGAATCTATCAGGACCACAGCAGCACACACCGTAGTGATTCCAACGGATGCCGAAATGAATCTAGCAGCTCAGGAAATTTCTCAGAAACTAAGAAAAGCAGGCCAAACAGTATCCACTGACATCGGAACCAAGAAAGTTGAAAAGAAAATCATTAGTGCAGACAAGAAGGGTTCACGTTTCGTGATTATTATTGGTGAAGACGAGGTATCTTCTGGAAAGTTCACTGCCAAAAACTTTGCGACAGGTGATGAGAAAACTGGTTCCCTACTAGAGTTGTTTGATTTTCTGAAAGCTTGATATTTTACTAAATTGTTGTATAGTAGCAATTAGCAATACTGCACAGGAGGAACTCTAAATGTACAAGAACTTATTTCTGGTCGATGGTAAGAATGTTAGTAAAAAAACTGAACTACTGGCTGGTGACCTGGTGATTTTTGACAAAATCAACAAGACCGTATGCTTCAGCCGTGACTATGGTCGTATTTATATTGGTCACGAAAGCAGCCCAACCAACGACACTAAAATCTCAACCTTCAATGCTGATGGTTATACAATCATACAACTTATATCTCTCGCTACTGGACTTGAAGCTCAGCAAACGGGCAGCGACAACAAAGGCTATGACATTTGGGAATTAAATTAATACTACAAAACGACTTCTTATCAGAAGTCGTTTTTTATTGCAAACCTCCAATTATGATACAATCTCATCCATGCGATACATAGTGTTCGACCTCGAAACACAAAACCTCTTTCAAGAAGTTGGATCCAACGACGCAACAGCGCTCGATATTTCTGTAGCTACTGTTTATGACAGCGTTGAGGACAAATACACTACTGTTACAATTGATGAGATAGAAAAACTCTGGCCAATTATCGAAAAAGCTGACGCTTTAGTTGGCTATAATAGCGACCATTTTGATATCCCTTTACTTAATAAGTATTATCCAGGTGACTTGACCCAAATTAAGAGTATCGACATTTTGGCAGACATAAAAAAATCACTCGGCCGAAGACTACGACTAGACAGTGTGGCCCAAGCAACTATAGGTGCGAAAAAATCTGCCGATGGACTGCAAGCAGTACGCTGGTGGCGAGAAGGTAACATCAAGGATATTAAAAAGTACTGCGAGCAAGACGTAAAAGTAACCAAGGAAGTATTTGAATACGCAATGAAGCACGGCCACGTAAAATTTAAAGATGGGCATCGTAAAAAAGAAATACCTCTCGACACAGCACACTGGGAGGAAAAAGACGATGACGTAGCCATGACTCATTCACTCCTATTTTAAGAAAAAACACCTACAATTATTGTAGGTGTTTTACTTGGTCAAAGATAGAATACGCATAACGTTATCTGGTATGGCTTAGGACCACCATATTGAACAGTTGCATTACGAGTCATGCGTAAATAGTCACGATATCTAAAATTGTTGTAGGTAATCCAGTTTCCTGAACCGCTATAGATAAGTCAGTGCCTCGAGAGTATTAGTTTCTGTGAATCTGGCAGACATGATATGCCTACCTTCAACCTCAAACTTTGTTGAATACACATCTCCTGTAGCAGAGTGCTTTACTCTCTCAACAGCGACTAAATTTCGACAGTTTACTCTCATTGTTTCTTCCCAAATAGTTAAATCTAAAGGCTCAGGCTCCTTCATCATCGAAAGACGAACCATGGAATCAGAATTAACTACAATCTGATGCTCTGACTTTACATCAGCAGAACTGCACCCAGTAATAGCGAAGAAAATAAAAGCATAAATAAACTTAATCACGTCTCACCTCCCTATAATGAACTTCCAAGTTCCCTAGTTATTTACACGGGTGAGCACCATTTGTGTCAAATGATAAAAGCACCTAGGACCCTTGTCGATGAAAATAAATTGGAAACATCTTCAGCTTGAG
>JAJOLC010000026.1 GCA_021129655.1 Minisyncoccota bacterium | reverse complement strand
CACCTCCACCTCCAGATTACATTACTCCCCAGTACAGCATGCCTGGAGGAAGAGGGCCTAATTGCCAAACCCATACAATCACTATTCCGTCAGGACAAGCCGGACATGTAAGTGTTAGGGAATATGTTAGATGGTATGATCATGGTTGGTATGCTCTAAATATACCTAGGTCTACTTCTGGACAGACTACTTGGACAAGTAGAAATTATTGTATTCACCAAGGAGGATTAATCATTTATACTTTCAAGTATTAAGGGGGGGTTAGAATAAATTATGACACAAACTATTACATTATTTTTACGCAGCACTAAAAGTATAGTCTTGTCTATAATTCTGACCACAGCTGTGCTGGCCGTATTGTTTGGTTATGGAGTTAATCAGGTGGATTCTAGTGCTACTGACAACGTAGCTGGTTACGCTTGGAGCAGCAACATAGGCTGGATTTCATTCAACTGTACTGACTCTTCAACCTGTGGAGGGAGTGCTTACGGTGTCGATGTGTCAGCAGTTGGTCTAATTTCTGGTTACGCCTGGAGCGACAATATCGGTTGGATAAGCTTCAACTCTGCCGATGTAGCAGGATGTCCATCTGGCAGCTGCAATCCATCTCTAGATCAAGTTACCGGAGATGTTACTGGTTGGGCGCGAGCCCTCAGTGCCCCAGCTGCTGGTGTAAATTCCGGTGGCTGGGATGGCTGGATTAGCTTGTCTGGAGCTGGTTATGGCATTTCTGTATCTGGGCCATCGTCTGGTTGTACATGGGGTGGATTTGCTTGGGGCTCGGATGTGGTTGGTTGGGTTGATTTTACCGGTGTCACCGGAATTGGTGAGGCTTGTAATGAACCCTCAGGTAACATAGCTGTAACAGGTTGTGTTATTCCGACAGGAAACAGCAGCTGTAACGTTACTGTTACCTGGAACTCAGCCAATTTCTTGGGTGGAACTTCAGTCTTGCAAGGCGCAGTTCAAATTAGTGCAGATACTAATCACCCAGGAACAGGCTTGGTTGTGTCTGCCGACCCAGACACTGACATGTTTACCCTTAATGATACTTTAGGAACTTTCGTCAGATTAGCTAACGCAAATGTTAGTTGTTCGGGAGTCAGTATTTGGACCGGTGCTAGTTGTGGGCTACTTCCCACCGTTACTCTGGGTTCTAATTCAAATATAATTCGTAGTGGCGAAACTGCTGACATTTCTATTGGAATTGACTCTAATTATGGTGATTTAGTTTGTACTATGTACGGTGCTCTGACGGGAACTTTCACTCATGACGGAACAGTAACTCCGTTCCAAAATTATAGCTATACCACCTCACCTCTGTCTTCCTCTCAGGTAGTGCGGATTGATTGTGCTTCCGCTGCATTTCCGATGATTACAACTAGTGAAGAAATTAGAATTGAAGTGATACCGACTATAGAAGAAGTTTAGTTCACAAAATTTAATTTGATTACAAAACACCAGTCGTAAGACTGGTGTTTTGTGTATCCTAGTAAGTGTTTGTATGTATAATAGGCTACATGCGAAATTCTATTACTCACCCTGGAGCGGATAATTTGGTGTATGAAATACGCGAGATTGTTGATGTGTCTAATAAAATTGAGTCATTAGGCCAACCAATAATTTGGGAAAATATTGGTGACCCAATTGCAAAAGGGGAGACTATTCCTCTGTGGATTAAGGAGTGTGTAGCCGAAGCTTTGCAGGACGACAGTGCCTATGCCTATTCTCCAACTATGGGCCTTAAGTCGACTCGTGAATATATTGCTAAGGAACGTAATCTAGAAGGAGGGATTCAAATTACTCCAGATGACATTCTTTTCTTTAATGGTCTAGGAGATGCAATTTCCAAAATATATAAGAGCCTGCATTCGTCCGCTCGAATAATCGGACCTAACCCAGCTTATCCGACACACTCCTCGGCCGAAGCAGCTCATGCGGACAGCCCCCATTACACTTATTCACTAGACCCAAACAACAACTGGCAACCTGACATGGAGGAGATGGAGAGAAAGATTGAAGAAAATCCACATATCGTTGGTGTTTTGATAGTAAATCCAGATAACCCAACCGGATACGTTTATTCTCTGGATGTTTTAAAAAAGATTGTTGAGCTAGCAAAAAAATATCAACTGTTCATTATTTCGGATGAGATCTATTCCAATTTAGTATATGAAGGTACTGAGTACCATAAACTCGCTGATTTTGTTGAGGACGTACCGGCTATCGCCATGAGAGGAATCTCGAAAGAATTTCCGTGGCCTGGCGGTCGTTGCGGCTGGGTAGAATTTTATAACCGCGGTCAAGATGAAGATTTTGATAAATATACCAAGTCACTTATAGATGCCAAGATGTTGGAGGTTTGTTCTACTACTCTGCCTCAAAAATTGATTCCGGTAGTTATGCAGGACGAAAGGTATTATCCATACTTAAAAGAACGTAATAAAAAGTATCAATCTAGAGCTAGAATCGCAACGGATATACTTTCTTCAATTCCAGAGTTGATAGTGAATGAACCACAAGGATCGTTTTACCTAACTGTAGTTTTCAAAGAGGTTGTTTTGTCAGACAGTAATACACTGCCGATTAAGAATTATGAAATAAAGAGATTGATTGAATCGTTGCTTGATGATGATACTCATCTAGATAAGCGGTTTGTATATTATTTGCTGGGTTCAACCGGGTTGTGTGTAGTGCCACTTAAAGGCGGGTTTAATTCTACCTTCAATGGCTTTAGGTTCACTCTTCTTGAGTCAAACGAGGAATTATTTAGGAAAAATATCGAATTATTAAGAGATTCTATAATTAAATACTTGGCTTCATAATAATGGCTATAAAGACCAGCGAGCGAAGTTCGCCGGTCTTTTGTTGACACTGCAAAAAACTCCTGCATTAGTCTGATAATATTAGTATTATTGCCATTTAATCCTCTTTGTCATGTTCTTCAGTCGGTTTATTTTCAGTTTCGCTTTAATGCTTTCCTTGGTAGTTACGCCAGGCTTGGTTAGTGCACAAGATTCTGCTGTTGCCGATGTTTCTAACGAACAATTATTTTCAATTATTGAGAGTATAAATACTTCGGCGGGGGAGGATTCGCCGTTTATGGACATAAAATCTGTGTCAGATGTAGAAACAATGTCAGATGAGGATAGGGACAGTTTGCTGGGAATGATTTCACAGCCTGGTTTTAATCTTGGTGAGAGCGCTGCTTCTTTCGAGCCTCCAGCTAATTGTTTCGATTACTACACTTTTGGCTCAGTTGATGCTCAGTTATTTTCTAGCAGCGACAGACTTGTCTCTGGTTCAAATGCTGTCTTTACGGCAAACCTGACCAACAATAATCCTTATCCGGTAGTTGACGCAGGGATTTATATTAAGATATTTAAACAACAGCCAGAAGGAAAATCTTCAATTCAGATGAACCCTCTGGTTGATCAGTTTCAAGCGGTTTCAGGAATCTCTATGCGAGTAAGCGAGACAGTCACTAGAGATTTTTCAAGAATGCTTCCAGCAGGACTGCCGTCTGGCGATTATCAGGCTGTAGCGTACGTGGCAGTTTCAGATAGGTATAACCTTCTGGGACTGCCTTTCACTGACGATATCATTGGTGGAACTTTCAATTTTACTGTACTTGGCGAGAGTGACGAAATGGTGGCTTGGAACCGAGAACAAGTATTTGTAAATAACGAGCAGTATTACTTTGCTGCTTATACACCAAAAGTTTCTCCGACTGACCCTATAAATATTTCTTCCCCCCTACATAATCCGACAGAATCTCCAGTAGATGCTGAGGTTACTTGGTCAGTCTACCGTTGGGACCAGCAAAGGGTTGAGCAGTTACTTTCAACAGAAACTAAGATAGTTTCCATAGCAGCTGGAGATACTGTTTATGTTCCGTATACAATTAGTGATACAGATTACGCAGTCTATGTACTAGTTGGAGAGGCGGTAGTGAATGGTGTGAAAAGTATAATTGATGTACGGGTCACCAGAGAAGGAATTCCGACTACTCGTATTAACTATCCTGGAGTTACTAATTTTCCGTTGGTAGCTGGGGAAGAGAATACAATCTTTTCATGTATGCATATCGCTGGAACGCCAGATATTGTTGACGGGGGTTCCCTAGTACTTACTCTAGCAGATACTAACGGCAAAGAAATTTTCCAACATACTTACACAGGACCGATAACCGGAGCTATGATGGCTACAGCCGAAACCTTTGTGCCAAATGCAACTTATCAAGATTTCTCTCTAACTGCCTCCTTGTATCAAGATGATGTTTTGGTAGATGAAGCGTACTTAATTTATGACTGTAAAACCCTAACTGGAGGAGAGTGTTCAATTTTAGCAGCCGACAAGCCCTCTCTGTTGACCCCAGAAAATGTTAAATCAGCTTTGACCATAGCCTTAGCTGCTTTGGTGATAATTCTGTTTATTATTCACTACATGAGACGTCGTCCGGAACATATTGTGGCGGGCTCTATCATGCTGTTGGCTTTCTTTGGCGGGCTGGGTGGAGTGGAGAAGGTAGAAGCAAAAACTATTCAGTCTAATGATTCTTATAATGGACTGTTACTTTATGGTGGCACTGCGAAGAATTGGTTAACGTTAACTCTTGCCGCGCTCGAATCTCCTGCTGCTCAAGTTACATATGAAGCTCTGGTTCGAGATTTAGCCACTGGCAAGTTGGTGCATGATAATTCGACCGTCTCTGTAGGAGACAGGATTGAATTCTTACCCAGCAGAAAAGGTATTTCTTGGACAGGAACGGGTTACACATCGGACACTCCTCAAGGTGTGTGGAGGACATCTGCCTCTTTCCCTGACGGCCCTATTACTAGTATTGGAGGAGGCTGGGGAGGGTTTCATGGTAGTAAATGCTCCCCTCAGTTTTATGTGGGGAATATAGCAAATCCTTGGGTCCCAGGACAGAAGTATGCTGTGTACATACCGCTCTCTGTTCACACAGCTCCTATCGTTGTTGATGTTTCCGGAAGTACGGCTGTATTGAAATCATTAGGGGGTAATAAGTATAGAGTGGACAGTGCAGGTATGGTGATTGGAGTGTTTAATTACGCAGCCACTTATGGTAAATATTATTACCAATATATAAATCATTATATGAAGGTGTGTACTCCTACGTACGGTGGGGCAGCTATTCAGCAGGTAATTATTTCCGGTGGTAAGCTTACAAAGCCAGAGTACAAAGCCACCTTCCCAGCCAAATCAATCACCTACAATCTTACTGCCGTTGGAACACCCCCACCGTCCAATAATCCACCATCTGACCCAGTTATTAGTCCTCCCGATAATGCACTGGAAGGGGACTTAAATACTTTTGCAATTACTTCAACTGATTTAGACAATGATGCCTTGTATTACGAAATCGACTGGGACATGGATGGTCTAATGGATCAACGAACACCAAATTCAGGAACAGTGGCCAGTGGAGTGAGTGAGAATGTTAGTCGAACATGGAATACTTATGGTAGCTATGATTTCCAAGTCAGAGCTGTTGATATTAACAACGCTCCCTCAGGCTGGACATTAAAAACTATTAGCATCACCGCTCCCTCTTCAGCCACCGCTCTTCTAGAGTTGAGTGTCAACGGGGGAATGTGGAGCGCTTCCGACCAAACTGTCAGTGTTGGTGACAGCGTTGATCTACGATGGACTTCAACTAATGCTACTGCTTGCTCTGGTACAGCATTTAATACTTCTGGAAATATTGCTGGTAATGTCGCCCTGGTTACTCCAATTGGTGGGTCTAGTCAGACATATCAAATAAACTGTACTGGCGCAGGTGCTTCTGGTGGTGACTCAATAACCCTCAATGTATTGGCTGTTCCTTTGCCAACAATTACGCTGGCCTCTAATGTGGATGGGGGAGGTTTCACTGCGACAGATAAAACTATAAATTCTAGTCAACAAGTCCAGTATAGGTGGAGTACCGTAGGTGCTACTAGCTGTACTGGTATCGGTATTCCTTCTTTGGCCGGAGTTTCTGGAACAGTTGATATCGGAGAACCCTCACCTGGATTTAGCACTACTTATGGTGTGAGATGTTTTAATTCTGTTGGTGATTTTTCAGACCAGGTTTTGCAAATCTCTACTCGTCAGCCTATAACTATGACTCTGTCAGCTGAAGTGGATGGTTTGTTAGTCCCGGTTGTTCCAGAAGTGGTTGTTACTTCCGCGGAAAACGTGACCTTGAGTTGGACTTCAACCAACGCTACTACTTGTACGGGAACGAACTTTAGTACCGGGAGCGCAGTTAGCGCTGTGGGTGTGAATATAAATGAGCCGCTCGCAGGTTCACAGCAAACATACTCTATAACCTGTACGGACTCATACGGACAGTCTGCTTCCGAGTCGGTCTTGGTTCGAACAATTGGCCCACCAAACTTGCTGCCGTTGGTAGGTAACATAGTACCGTCTACAGGCTTTGATTCTGTAACTGGGAATTATAATTCAGTCACCATCGCTTACAGCACTAGAAATAATGGAGATTCAGAGGCTTACGCGTTTACAAATCAGATTACTATGGATGTTGGTAACAATGGTTCGGTTGATAATACAGTCAACCAGCCACTGGTAGGATTAGTGGCAGGAGTAGATACATCAACCCAGAGTGTAGTACTAGCTACTAATGTACCTTTTGGTAACCACAAGGCCGTGATAAAAGTGGACAATAACAATGCTGTTCCTGAGGCAAATGAGTTAGATAATCAGGTGGTAAGAATTGTGTCTCTGCCAGTCCCTGACCCCGGATTAGTCATCACTGTTGATGAAGTGGTTGGTAATCGTAAAATAGCTAATGTTGAGTGGAATACTGGATCTACTTTCCCTATGAACTGTTCAGTGTTTGGGGCTGGTGTAGTAACGGTTAATTTTGACCCAAGTGTAGCTGGCGCGACCGGCTCAGTTAATACTGGAGAAATTTCGTCCAAATCTGAAGTGACAATACGCTGTTCAGAGCCTATTACCGGAACGATATTTACAGCTTCAGATGTAGTAGAAACTGTCGGTAAAGTAGAAGAAATATAGACTCAGTGAAGTTTCATAAAACCATCCGACAGGGTGGTTTTATGTGTACGAAGTAGTCAGAAATAGACTATAAGCTGATACAATATAGTTAATTAATATGGCTAGTAAAGCATTTCGTACTTGGGCAATTATAAGACGTATTCAGTACGGAGTTGGTTTTTTGTTTTTCTGGGGGTTGCTCGGGACATTGATTTTCTTTGTAAACTTCCATCAACCAGCTAATTGTTTTGATTTGTCTCTCAACGGAGACGAAACTGGAGTGGATTGTGGTGGAGCCTGTGTTCGAATTTGTGAGGCTGACGTACTGCCTCCTAGGGTAGTATGGGCGGAAAGTTTTGAAATAAAAAATGGTCAATACAATACTGTCGCTTATGTAGAAAATCCAAACCAGACCGCAGCCACACCAGCTTTGAAATACACTTTTGAATTATTGAATAATGGAATTGTGGTTGCTTCACGTTCAGGTACAACCGTACTTCCTCCCAACAGCGTCTATCCAATTTTTGAAGGAAGAATTCAGACTGATTCTAATGAATCTGTGACTGATACAAATTTGATAATTGAAGAGGCTGATTTATGGATACCGGCTTCAATCGGACGTGATCAGTTCAAATCAGTTGATATTAATTTGACCGGAGCTGATACTAAACCAGTACTGAAAGTCGTGGTAGAGAATACCGAGCTCCAGTCTGCAGAGAATATTGAGGTGGTAGCAACTGTATTTAATGAAGTCGGAACACCCGTAACAGCTTCACAAACATTCATTGAACACATAGAAGCCCGTTCAACTAAAAATATTGTCTTCACTTGGCCTAATTCAATCGCTAAGACAGTTCGTAGTTGCATCATTCCAACTGATGTTGTGGTCGCAGTCGATTTGTCTGGAAGTATGAATAATGACGGGGGTGACCCACCACAACCTGTCACCGATGCACTTAAAGCCGCCGGTAAGTTTATCAATTCGCTTAAAGAAAATGACCAGGTCTCAGTTGTGACATTTGCTACTAGAGCAGCCGTTGTTACAGAACTGAATAGTATTCATGGAGCAGTAGCAAATGCTGTTACTGCTCTAGAAATTGATTTGGTAGAAGAGACTGGTTACACAAATACAGTGGAGGCATTGCTGGTGGCTCAAGATGAATTAAACTCGGAACGACATAACGTGGATGCTAGACGAGTCTTGGTGTTGTTGACTGATGGTCTGCCAACAGCTAGTGGAGATAAGGACGTAGTCACACTGGCTGAAGCAGCAGCAGCTGCTTTGAGTGCCGATAATATTGAAGTTTATGCTATCGGGCTCGGTCAAAACGTAGACAGTAAGTTTATTAATAAAATTGCCTCCAAGCAAAAAAATGCCTACTTCGCTCCTACTGGTGCAGATTTAAGCACAATCTATTCTGAAATCACATCGTCACTTTGTGAGTCTGGGCCAACTAAGATTGATGTAATTGCTAAAACAAAAACCAACTTTGCGCCACTTCGATAAGTTCTGCAAGTACCAAGAATAAACAAGTAGAGTACAATACGTTTATGGGACAGCTCAGGACACTATTTTCTGGATTTGATGCGATACTATTTTTTAGTGTTTTGGCACTGTCGCTGATGGGAATGGTTACGATGTATTCTCACGTTGGAGACAACGCATTCTTTAACCGGCAGATTTTATGGATATCTATAGCTACAATGGCCTTGTTTGTGGCCATGATTCCGGACTACAGGTTTTTAAGAACTGGCAACGTAGCCTTCTTTTCTTTTTTGGCGACTATATTTTTACTGATACTTGTTCTGTTAATTGGAGAAATAACCCTTGGGGCCCAGAGTCGTTTTGATTTAGGATTCTTTTCTTTACAGCCGTCAGACCCAGCCAAACTGGTGCTAATTGTGGTGTTGGCAAAGTATTTTGCTAAGAGACATGAACTGATTGGGGACTTTTCCCATATTATTATTTCAGGACTGTACATGTTAACCGTGTTTGGTCTCGTGTTTATTCAGCCTGACTTTGGTTCGGCTATTATTTTGTTTTTTGTTTGGTTAGGAATGGTTTTGGTGTCGGGTATTAAGATTAAGCATTTACTAACCGTTTTTACTTTTGGAGCCGTAGCATTAGGTCTGATGTGGCAGTTTGTATTTTTTGATTACCAGAAGGAGAGAATTATGACTTTTCTTGATCCTCTCTCGGACATCCAAGGCGCTGGTTACAATGCATACCAGTCGACTGTCGCTATTGGCTCAGGAGAATTGTTTGGGAAGGGGATTGGCTACGGCACACAATCCAAATTACTTTTTTTGCCAGAGTATGAGACCGACTTCATTTTCGCTGCTTTTGCAGAGGAATGGGGGTTGCTCGGAGTGGTGCTTTTATTTGCGCTATTTTTCACTGTAATTTGGCGACTGTTGACTCATGCTGTTAGTGGAGCAACAAATTTTGAACGCTTGTTCTCGGCTGGGGTGGCTGTACTATTCATTTCGCATTTTTTTGTCCATATTGGTATGAATATTGGATTGTTGCCAGTTACAGGAACAACCATTCCTTTCTTAAGTTACGGAGGTTCTCATTTGCTGACCGAATTCATTGCGGTCGGAATGGTGATGGGAATGTGTCGATACAAGCCATTGACGGTTAAAACAAAAGACCAGTTTAACTTCGTTGAATAGTTCTATTGGTATAGATTAAAGGTTTTGGTAGTCATTTGTTCGATAGAAAATTTATTAAGAACAGTCTTTTCTAGACTGACACCAAGTTCTTGTCTCAGATTTTTGTTATTACAAAGCATGCTTAGGGACGCTGCGATTGATGTCGGGGTTGGGTCAATTAACATGCCATTTTCGCCAGTCTTGATAATATCCCTATTCCCGGGCAGGTCACTAGCTACTGTAGCCAGCCTAGCCAGACCAGACTCAAGTAGTACATAAGGTAACCCTTCCTTTTTAGAAGGGAGGATGAAAATATCCAAAGCTTTTAGATATTGAGCCCCGTTCATATAGCCGAGAAGATGAACGCGGCTCTTTAGCTTCAGGTTTAAAATTAAGCTTTCTAGTTTAGGCCTCTCTTCACCCTCGCCGATTATGATTAAGTGAGTATTTTTTGGCAATGTTTGCATTGCTGATATAGCAGCAGACCAGTTTTTGTTGGGGTGTAGCTCACCTATGCCACCAATCCATAATGCCCCATTAGGTATTTCGGGGCCGAGCTTCTTACGAGCTTCTTTTTTTTCGATGAAGTTGATCGAAGATACTCCATTCATGATTAATGAAATTCTAGATGATAGACCAGGCATGTTTCTTGCCCGATTAAAGGTTTCAGTAGAAATCATTATGCCCTTATGCGCGAGTCTGAGAGTTGTCCAAGTGCTTAGATAAATTAAAATTCTTTGCCAACGAGGTCTCCAGACCTCATCTACAGTGAGTCCGTGTGAGGTAAAAATTATTCTTGGAACAAAAGCTAATCTGCCTGCCAGGGCTCCGATGCCACCAGCTTTTGAGCTTGTTACGTGTAGTACATCTGGTTTTGACTTACGAATTGTCCTCCAGACACTAAAAAAAGCTTTTATGTCATTCAGAAGTGACATATTGCGCATAAAGCCGTCAATCGGGTAAACGGTTATTCCTATATTTTTGAGCTTAGACACTAAAGGTCCTAAGGCTGCGCCAGCTTCACCAGTTCCTCCACAAGCTACTGACACATGATAGCCTTCTTTCATAGCAGCCTCGGCCAACTCAAGTACATATTTTTGAGCCCCCCCTAAATTACTCTTAGTAATAATGTATAAAATGCTTTTTTTCACTGGTTCTTCTAGCATACGTATTAAAGTGTAACTCGTCCAGATAGTTTTTGGTTAAATCATTGAATCTCAGTTCAACCGCGTATTTACTTGCTAATCTTTAAAACTCGGGTAGGATTTAAAAATAATTAATACCGTATGGGTGAAAGAACAAGAGAATTATTTATATTGATAATAGGAGACATTGTATCGTTTAATATTGCACTATGGCTGATGCTATTAGTGCGCTACTTTGAAATACCTAGTATTGATAGATTATCATCTCACGTACCACCTTTTTTAGCTTTTTCGGCCGTCTGGTTAGTGGTTTTCTTTATTCTAGGTCTGTATGACAAACACACAAACCTGCTTAAGAAATTATTAGTAAATCGAATTCTGTACGCTCAGATTATTAATGTTGTAGTGGCAGGATTCTTGTTCTTTAGTATTCCTTTTGGGATTGCTCCTAAAACTAACTTAGTTTTATATCTAGTAATCTCAACTATACTGCTCACTTTGTGGCGTTTGAAATGGGTGCCAATGATGTCTCCAAAATATAGACATAAAGCAATACTTATTGCAGATGGTCATGAAGCGATAGAATTGGCGGATGAAATTAATAATAACGACAGATATAATTATTACTTTATTCGTATTATAGATGAGAAGACTCTTTCAGCCACTAAAGACTTCGAGTCAAAGATTCTCGCTCTGATGGAGAAAGAACAGATTGAGCTGATTGTGGCAGATTCTCGAGGTATTGAGATCGAGTCATTTTTGCCAGTTTTGTTCGACTTATCCTTTTTGCGATTTGAAACAACTTTTCTAGATTTTAATCGTTTGTACGAAGACACT
>JAJOLC010000007.1 GCA_021129655.1 Minisyncoccota bacterium | reverse complement strand
AAGAAACACGGTGGCACTTTTATACTGAGAATTGAAGATACAGACAAGTCTCGTGAGGTTGAAGGTTCAATCGAACACATAATTGAGTCTCTTAAGTGGCTTGGTATCGATTGGGATATTGGCCCTGACAAACCAAGTGATTTTGACTCTTGCCTGCAATCAGAGCGTCTAGATATTTACAAAAAGTACGCGATGCAACTTGTGGCAAAAGGACTAGCGTACCCTGATCCCTACACAACTGTGGAACTACAAGAATTCCGAGCTAAAGCCGAAGCCGAGAAACGACCATTTTTATTCCGTGATCATAGACCAATCGAACCAGGTGAATGGGATGGCACTCAGCCATTAAGATTCCTTGCTTCGAACATTAAACGTTCGAAGTGGAACGATGTAGTCAGAGGAGATTTAAGCGCAGGAGAAGAAATGATAGATGACATCATAATCATTAAGGCAGACGGTTACCCGACCTATAACTTTGCTCATATTATTGATGACCTTGAAATGGAAGTCACTCACGTTATGCGCGGAGAGGAATTTATTTCTAGCACTCCCAAGTTCCTTAGTATTTACGAAGCTCTAGAAATTGAGCCGCCTATCTTTGCAACTCTGCCACCTATCATGGGCCCCGATGGCAAGAAGAAATTAAGTAAGCGCGACGGTGCAAAAGACCTACTCGAGTATCGGACTGACGGTTACTTGCCAGAGGCTATGAGAAACTTCCTAGCTTTGATTGGCTGGAATCCAGGCGGAGAGAAAGAGCTTTATCCTAGCAACGATAAAGATAATTCTCTAATAAGCAGCTTCAGTCTAGAGAAGATTCAAAAGTCAGGAGGGGCTTTCGATGAAGAAAAATTACGCTGGATGAACAAACAATACCTAAACCAAGCACCAGACACTTTTAAGGTAGAGTATTTCAATGACGGGCTACCAGACTCAATCAAGGAGCTGGAGCAGTACTCGGACGAACGGTTACAAAAACTTACATCGGTTGCATTTGAGAGGATTCGAAATAAGGTGGAGATAAGAGAGGCTGCTGGGGAAGGGGAGTATGACTGGGCTTTCGATGCACCAAAATATGATATTGAATTAATAAAATGGAAAAAAGATCCATCAGTTAAAGAGGCTGGGGTCAGGCTACAAAAAGCAGTAGACTTACTTGCCACCGCTGACTTTTCATCACCAGACACTGTAAAAGCTGCTCTTTGGGATTACGCTGAAGAAGAGGGAAGAGGGGAAGTGCTGTGGCCAATTCGTACCGCACTATCTGGTAGAGACAAGTCACCTGACCCATTCACTATTGCCTATATTATAGGGCAAGAGGAAACAATCTCCCGTCTTAAAACCGCATGTGATAAAATAGAAAGGTAATGCAAATTCGTTTGTTCGTAGCTTTTTTTATTGGAATTATCATTCCACAGCTCTTATTCGTAGCAGCTCCGAACGCACTTGCTGTGTCTGAAATAGACAAGCTCAAGAATCAAATCGAAGACAGGAGCAGTCGACTAGCAGACATCGAGGCTGAAATTGCTCGTTTTGAAGCCGAGCTTCAGGTGGTAGGAGCTGAGAAAAGCACCCTACAATCAGCTATCACAAAACTAGAGACTGAACGTCGTAAGGTAGGCGCAGAAATTTCTAAAACTGAGAATCAGATAGTGTCCACTGACCTTGAAATCAACAAGCTAATTCTTGAAATATCAAAGGCGCAGAGAGACATCGACGTAACAGAAGCAGGTATCGGGGCGATAATTCGAGATGAGTACCGTGCTTCGGAAAGTTCCTTGTTAGAAGTTCTTTTATTGCACGAAAAACTTTCAGAATTTTGGAGTGACTACGAGTCCCACGAAAGTGTTCGTAATACCCTAGCTGCAAAAGTGAGTGCCTTAGACGTATTTAGGGAACTACTAGAAGACAAACGAGAACAGAGCGAGAACAAACGTGACGAGTTAAGCTCACTAAAAACTCAATACACAAATCAAAATCGAGTGATTCTCAATAGCAAACAGGAGCAGTCTGAGCTTCTGTCAGCTACTAAAAGTGAAGAGAAAGGGTACCAGCAATTATTGTCAGACCAGAAAGCTGCTAAGGAGGCAATAGAAAAGGAGTTGCGAGATTTTGAGTCAAAACTGCAATTTATACTCGACCCCAATACAATACCTGCACTTGGTACTCAAGTTTTTTCTTGGCCAGTTGCCAATGTCATCATCACTCAACTTTTTGGTGGTACGGAATTCGCAAAGCAAAACTCTGCAGTCTACGGCGGGAGAGCATACCACCCAGGTGTTGATTTCGGTGCTCCAAGAGGAACACCAATTTATGCGCCACTTGCTGGTACTGTACGAGCGACTGGAAACACTGACGCTGTACCAGGCTGTTATTCATGGGGTAAGTGGACCTTGCTTGACCATGCTAATGGACTTTCAACTCTCTACGCTCATCAGGATGTCCTAGGAGTGTCGCCTGGACAAAAGGTCAGTACTGGTGAAATTATTGGTTATGTAGGCAACACAGGATATTCAACTGGCCCTCATCTACACTTCAGTGTATACGCCAAGGCTGGTGTGTCTGTTCGTAAGTTCAACGAAATCAAAACTGTCACTAGCTGCGGACCAGCTTCTACACCAGTAGCCGCCAGCGATGCCTACATCGATCCGATGGTATATTTACCACCAAGATAGAGCTGTTGATAAGGTGTATAAATCCTGTGGATAAAGGTGTGGATAAGGTGTAGTATAAAAGTGCGATGGCAACATCGTAGGAACTTACCCGGTTGGAAACCCGCTCACGAAGCGGGTTTCTGGGCTAAGACAATTGTGGATAAACGGAAACAAAATCACCTATCAGCGGGTGTTTTTCTATTGCTAAAGTTAAAGTTAAAATCAATCTATTTCAGTCCAATGGCAGGATTCAGATTGACAACTTGCAGTATCATGGTATTAAGTATATAGACATGTAACTTACAAAAGGAGAGAACGATGTCGAGCACAAGAGAGACAAATGATGTAATTTTTCGTCAAAGCAACAGAGTCACATTACGTCCTGTATCAGAAAGTGACTGTGATGTTCTAACTAAATGGATTAATGATCCAGATGTTCAACAATACCTTGAAGCCTACCTACCCATGACAAAAAATGAGGAGATGACGTGGATTAAAACTATCCAAACAAGAGACATCGGTAGTTTAGTGGTAATGATAATTGCTGATGGTAAACCCATTGGAAACATGTGTATCAGTGGTATTGATCACAGACAAGGAACGGCTGTCACAGGTACGCTAATCGGTAATACCGATTACTGGGGTAAGGGTTATGGAACTGAAGCTAAAATGCTGATGTTGGAATATGCCTTTAATGTTCTAAATTTACGAAAGATATGTTCTGATGTAATCGCTTTCAATACCAGAAGCACTAGCTACAGTCTTAAGTGTGGATACAAAATAGAAGGCTATAGAAAGAAACAGTACTTTGCTAAAGGGAAGTACTGGGACCAAGTGCAACTAGCTGTATTCAGGAAGGACTGGAAACCCTACTGGAAGGCTTTTGCCAAAGAGCACAAGAATAATTTAAGAATATGACAGGCAGCAGCTCACTATCAATAGTGAGCTGCATTCTTAACAGTAACTAATCTGAATGTCGCACAATATGTGATAGGGAGATGAAGGGTGGGGAGTGGGGTAGCAGTCCCCCGAAAAGGTGGAATTTAGGCTTTTTGCTGCCGGAGTTGTTCTGACAATTTCTAGTCAAAGTTAACTAGGAGTATTTCTAAATTTTTAACTAGTAGAAATTTCCGAAAATATATTTCAAACTTGTCTACAACTTATTTACAATCCTAATTACGATTATGAGTAATTGAAAAAACTGATTATGTGAATCGCCTCTGTAAGCAATTAAGAGGACCTAGGGTACCTCTACAATTATCAAGCAGACTGCTGAATTTCCACATTAGGTATAAAAGTAGCTCGAACGTACTGAACTGCGTCAGAAACGCATTCTAAGGCTCGTAAATGCTGAATCAGTATAAAAGTAGTCGAAGTTGAGAAATGCGCCTGATTAGGGAAATAGCGTACAGGTACCCCAGTACCTATAAAAACGACTTAGAGCCTATCAATTGTAAGCGGTCGAACTAGAGAGTAATGTATCCAGCTTTACATAGTATTGTATGTCGCAAAAGATATATTGTGCGACGTTAGGAGTTAGGAGATATAGTAAACAACAGGCCATCTAGTCAGCCATGAATACCCCGCCGAGGAACACTCCCATCTGGTGATCGTAATCTGGGCGATGTTCAGTCAAATGAACTGTTCGTGCCCCCTCGCCAGTTAGCTTTTCTGAGATTTCCTGATGTCGGTCCAAGTAGTTCGAAAGTTTATCTGGAATAATTTCGTCTTGCGAAAGAATTATTATACTTTCACCAAAATGTTCGCGTAGGGCAGTTTTGATTTGGGTGTAATGCGAACAGCCTAGAACAACCACCTCACTCTCCCCCGCCTCTGCTTCTATTCTATTTATTGCCTGAGAGGAAGCAGCTTCGATCTCTCCCATTTCAATTAATGGTACG
Source organism: Minisyncoccota bacterium (assembly GCA_021129655.1). Taxonomy (GTDB): domain Bacteria; phylum Patescibacteriota; class Minisyncoccia; order Phycocordibacterales; family UBA918; genus OLB19. The sequence goes on along the minus strand of JAJOLC010000007.1, from coordinate 7,772 downwards.
AGCTCGGGTGCAGCAATCTGAGTCAGGCTTACCATTACATTATTACTTGTCTCTAGTTCATTCAGATATTTATTTGACTCAACTGTTCGTTTAGTAGCAATTAGAGCCACCGTAGTTGGGGTTGTGTATTTCATCATCTCAATAGTAGGAACTACAATACCCAGCACTTTCCTCTCAGGATAATTGTCTGACAAGAATTCATTTTGAATTCTGCGAGCTGTCTCGGCTGATGCTGTGTTGCAAGCAATAATTACTAGTAGGCAGTCCTGTTCAAAAAGATACTTAACCCCCTCAAGTGTAAGTCGATATATCTCCTCCTCTGGCTTGTCACCGTAAGGTAGGTTGGCAGTGTCTCCATAATACGCATAATCAAATTGAGGAAGCATAGCTGCAACAGCCTTCATAATAGTCAAACCTCCTAGGCCTGAATCAAAAAATCCAATTTTCATACTGACAGTTAAGCATTATGTAGACGATATACCAAGTTCAGCGCAATAGATGCTACAGCCGCAATAAGAAATGCCCATCCGATTGGCAGAGTCAAAGACAATGCTGAAATAACTAGCAGGCTCACCACCCTCCCAGAGTGACTGGATATTTCTCGTACTACAGTGTACTCATCGACGTATTTTCCTTGGTCTGCAGACAGGTCATAAAGAATTGCAGCAAAAGGAGTGCGCGTGAATATCTTAACTATATTATGATATAGACCGATGAAGAATACGTGAGCTGCGGACAAGATAAACATCTTTAATATCCAGCCAAAAGCATATAGAGTGCTTCCCACTCGAAGGGTTTTCTCTTTTGAATCCTTACCCTTATCAATCTTATTACCCATGAAAAGCTGAACCACAATCGTTGCTCCAACAACAATCGTGGAAACAATACCAATCTCAAAGAAATCACCATTCAAAACCTCATATAGAAAAATAGGCCAAACTACCAAATTAACAATAATTTCAGCTCCACTAGCAAACTCCCCTACCGCAACACCACGCATTTCTCTAGAAAATAATTTTTTCCATGTTTCTTTATATGACCAAGTGAACTGCGTCATGGTCTCTGGCACAAAGGCGTAGGAAACGGTCGCAATAGATAACAGAACAACAGCTACACCAAACAGTGCATCATAGCCAGCGTTGGTGATTATAAAACCTGCCAAAATTGGTCCAATGACACCGAGGAATGCTGTTGACGCAAAAGTTAGACTTACCTGCTTACCTCTCTGCCCTTTCTTGGTAAACAAAGCAAAATCAACATGAAATGGAACCCAGTGAAATATTCTAAATAATGTTATTACAATAGCGAGCGGTCCGAGTATATGCCAAATATTTTCTGGAGTAAGGAAAAACATCATAGTATACAAAATCACACTAAAGACTCCCCCTAATACCAACGAACGACTAAAGCCAATCTTATTCACTGCGTACATGCCGGGAATTATGAACAAAACTGTCAGTAGTGACAAAAGAGCGTAGTAGAGACCTACTACGTAGAAAAGGTTACCGGAAGTTTCATAAATAAAAATCGGTACAAAAATACCCAAAATAGCGGTAGCTGACCCTTGGATTAATTGCTTAGAAATAAATAGTTTTACAAAGCCACCCTTGCTGTTTTCATTGACTACTCTATTCCTGCTCCATTTCAGTCGACTATATAAATTTTCCATCCATAATATTCTACACTACCGATTATATTAAAATATTATATATACTCAATATTTATCTTTTTTATCTATGTACAGTCAACTTTACTATTAAGTGTCGACGACTTATACTTAACTACATAAAGTTATAAAATAATTTATTTGTATGCACAAAATGTCATGTTGCGGATGTGGAGCGAAATTTAAAGATGAGGCTTACGCACTTTTGCGAGTCGTTACTGGTTTTTCTTTCCTATACCACGGATGGAGTAAGGTATTTGGCGAAATGGGAGTTGCAGGGTTCACAGGTATGCTTAACGGCTTAGGAGTTCCCTTTGCAGCTCTAGTTTCTTACCTAGTAGCTTATGGTGAACTACTCGGTGGATTAGCTCTAATGATTGGTGTCTTTACTCACTGGGTATCAAAGATGTATATAGTTATCATGCTTGGAGCTATCATTCTTGTGCACTTCCAGAACGGATACAATGTAATGGCAGGAGGTTATGAGTATCAACTACTTCTTCTAGTACTTGGGTTCTTTTTCCTAGCTAACGGCGCAGGAAAGTATTCACTAGAAGCTCACCATGCAGCGAAGCACAGTTCGGAATCGGATATGTAGCACTGACCAGAAGCATATAAAAGACCGGCCCAAAGGGCCGGTCTTTTATATTAGTAGTTCGCTGCGAGGGTCTTACCCCAACACGGCATTGATGCACTCCATGGTTGTGTACCCTGTCTCTCATAGAGATTCCGGGCATACTCCATATTTTGATAGAGATCATCTAGATTAAGGCTCAAAGCAATAGCTGTTGACTCATGGTAACGCTTATTAATTTGCATTACCCCAGTGTCGTCTGAATCAACTCTTCCTTGAAGAACTGAACCATCAGCTAAGTGATGTCGGAAAGTAGACTCACATCTAGCAACCTCAATCATTACAGGAATATCCTTAAAGTAAGATCGTACAATTGCTTCTGTTTGTTCAATCGATGCAACTTGTCGCATCGCTATAGCCTCTTCTTCGTTCGCTGCAATGAGTCCATATGCGGTCTGTGGCAATGAAACTGTCGAAACAGTCGTTGCGGCCAGTATCGCGAGAATCACAGTGGATATAATAAGCCAAAGGTCTTATCTAACAATACGTGTGAGTGAGAGTCGCATATAAATATTCGGTTAGAATATTTATATGCGACCGAACGAACACGTTTTGTATGCTTGGCATACAAATACCAGTGTGACAAAAGTCGTATAGGTGGAGATTCAAATGAATCAATACACCAGATGCGACACCGATAACCGAGAGACTATAACACAATCTACGGATTTATATGACTATGTCATACTTTCACTGTTTTGTCAAACATTACTCCTTATTCACCTTAGCTTCAGTACTCACCTGCATCCAGTCCTTAGCACTCTCAAAGGCTCTTAATATCTCAATTGGTACAGCAAATACAACAGTATTTGACTGGTCAGAAGACAAGTCATTGAGGCTCTGTAGGGTACGTAGGTGCAATGCTCCAGGAGCTTGAGCTAGGGTATTTGCTGCTTTAGCCATGTTGTCTGCGGCTGCAACTTCCCCTTCTGCCTTGATTATTACAGATCGTCGCTCTCTTTCTGCTTCAGCTTGTTTTGCAATTGTTCGCTCCATGTCGTCAGGCAGGAAGAAATCCTTCAGCTCAACATTTTCTACAGTAATTCCCCACTCGTCTGTTTCTGCATCAATGATTTGCTGAATTCGCTCAGAAAGTTTATCGCGTTGTGACAACACTTCATCTAGATCAGCCCCACCGACAATATTTCTCATTGTGGTCTGTGCAAGTTGTGACACAGCGAACCTAAAGTCCTCAACCTCTAGAATTGCTTTAGCTGCATCTGATACTCGATAATAAATAACGGCGTTGATACTAGCTGACACATTATCTTTAGTAATAACCTTCTGGTCAGGCACATCAACTGCCTTTACTCTAAGGTCAACTTTTTGTATCTGTTGAAAAATAGGCACGACAATACTCCATCCTGGTCCACGTAAACTAGTGAACTTACCCATTGTTAAAACAACCCCTCTTTCATACTGCTTTACTTCCCTAAGGAAAATAACGGCCAATACAATAGCTCCTATGAGAAATGTTAGTAATTCCATAAAATATTCAAATTAGACCAATAACTATTATCTTAAGTATACTCCTATATTCGCTTTTTGAGTATAGCCATAGCTCCATACAGACCCGCTTCATCTCCCAGCACTGCTTCTACTATTAGAGGAGTCTCGACAAAACCATCAATGGCTTCTACAGTCGCTTTTCGTACATCATCAACCATTATCTTTGGGTCACCAATAATCATTGGGCCTCCTAGAACAATAGCATCTGGTGACCAGTAGAGAATTGTATTACGTAGACCTTGTGCCAAATATCCTGCCAACTCTTGCCAGATTATGTCTGACTGAGGGATTTCGTAAGCCTTACAGCCAAAACGCTCGGCTACAGCTGTACCAGAAACCAAATTCTCAAGAGTGGGCGTAATATCATCACCTAGAATTGTACGGTCAATATCTAAAATCTGATGACCGGGCTCAAAGCCAATACTGGCCTCGTCAATTTCCTCATTTACAATCCTTACTCCTCCTACTCCTGTACTAACAGTATGATAAGCCACAATCTCCATGTCTTTGCCTCCACCGTAAGTAGCCTCACCGAGCCCTGCCACAGCTGAATCATTTTCCAGAAAGACTGGTACTTTATATTTCTTTTTCAGGGCATCAACGATTGACTTCCCTGCCCACTTAGTCAAAACACCATCATTATCAATACCATCCTTCTCCTCAGACAAACGACCCCGTATACCGCCGGCAATACCCTCAACTTCTCCTTCAACCAATTTATCTATCAGTTCAATAGTCTTTTCCATCCCCTCTTCAAACTTCATTGGAGTTTTAAAAGACTCAACTTTACCAAAAGTCTCAAAGTCATTAGTAGTTGCAACCCGTGTCTTGGTACCCCCTATATCAAAGACTATGTAGGTCATAAGCCAAGAATTTTACGAGTCTTAATTTTATAAGACTCCACGTTAGGCTGGTCGAACGCATTTAGATTCATAAGCTCTGCAATGTACATAGTTTCAAGCATACGCATACTCATAAACAAACCTAGTGAGTATGCTAGGTCATCTTCAAAGATGGTTGAACGATACGGAAGTGACTCATCCTGATAAGCAGCCATTACACCACCGTATATAGCAGTCGCCACTTCCTGCGCATCGTGTTTACCATATAACTTTGAGATTCCTTTATTAGGAATTTTGCAGTTTACAGAATCGTCGTCAAAGGTTACGAAATCAGTATAGATTCCATCAAAACCACTCAAATACAACTGACCTACTGAATGTAATTCAACTGGTGTAGAAATAGTTGGAAGGAATCCTTTAGTAACAGGCTTACCTGTCTTATCTTCTTTCTTACCAAGACTCTCAGCTGTTAACTGTCGATACCAAGCACCCAGCTTGTAGAGTCGTTTCTCAAAAGCAAAGAAATTATAGCTACGGAAATTCTTTGCGATATAGTGTTGTAGACGAACAGCATTTTCTGCTACTACACTTTCGAATTCTTCACCTGAACCATCAAGAATACCCGAGATGTAGCTATCAGTATCATGCCCAAGTAGCGCTAGAGGGACTAGACCTACCTCAGTAGCAACTGAGTAACGGCCGCCTACAATTGGTGGCATAGAAATAGTTTCTACTCCCAGTCTCTTCCCGGTTTTCATAAACTCAGTATCAGGATCACCGATAAATATAGTCTGTTTGTAGATATTCTTCTTGAACTTCTCTTCTAAGGCATTAAGTAAAATACTAGCACCAACCAATGTCTCTGCAGTATTGCCAGATTTACTGATTACACAAATCGCAATCTTTCTAACCTGGCGCAGACCCTTCAGGCTTTTCAATTCCTTCACCAGTAACTGAATCTCGTGCGGAGAAACTGTATCCAGAGTATGAAGCTTAACTTTTCCAGCATCCAGTACCGAGTGAACCGCCTCAGTACCAAGATTTGAACCACCGATACCCACTAGCACTAGATGCTCAATACCCTTAAACTTCTTTTTAAGGGTATCTAGCCTGTCATGTAGCTCTGGATTGCGAGCATGCGCCAACGAATACTCAGCTCTAGTGCTATCATTATTATCTACAATATCTTTAACTTCTTCTCGGTACTTCTCTAATTTCTTAAGCCCCCTTTTCTGTGTTGCTGGAGTTACTGAATCAATGTCAAAATATGATAAATACATAACTGTCTAAATCTGTTTTACGTTCTTAATTCCTTTCATTTCCTTATTAATGTATTTCATTGCCTCATCAACACTATCTACCAAGTGGAATAAATCTAAATCCTCCTCACTAATAGTCTCAAATTTATTAAGCATGTCGTTTTTGAAGAAGTGCAGTAAAGGAGTCCAGAAATCCTTTCCATAAAGAATAATAGGAATTTTTTCAATTTTCTTAGTCTGAATTAACGTGACAATTTCAAAGAACTCATCTAGAGTCCCAAAACCACCTGGGAAATAAACGTAGACTTCAGAGGCAAAAGTCATCATTACTTTCCGAGAGAAGAAAAAGTCAAAGTTGAGAGACTCGGTTGTGTACGGGTTTAGTTTTTGTTCAAACGGAAGCTGAATATTAAGCCCGACTGACTTACCCCCTACTTTGAAGGCGCCGACGTTAGAAGCTTCCATAATACCTGGCCCACCACCTGAAATTATAGTGAATCCCTTCTTAGCCATTCTGGCCGCTAACTCTTCTGCGTCTTTATAATACTCATCGTCAGGTGTAGTTCTAGCACTTCCCCAGAAAGTTGCTGCCAATCCATGTGATCGTAATAGCTCAAATCCCTGAACGAACTCTGACATGATACGAAAAACTCTCCACGACTGCACAGCATCACCATTAGCTGCATCGGGATCTAGTAATTCTGAAACAATCCGACAGGCGTCCTTCTGTGTTCTTCTCTTCTTATCCATCATTTTATTAAACATAATTAATTAAGATTATATCACCCTACTTTAACCATGGAATTTCAAATTCTGAAAACTCGGGGAGAAGTTTTTTATTATAAAGAAGACGAGAAACAACTTCCCCATGACACAGTGCGCCGGTCAGAGCATTATGAGGGTCAGGCTCATCAGGAATGCCGCAATAATTTAGTACAGCATCTAGATTTAGTGCGCTACGTTTATGCTCAGAATCAAACGGTGGCTTTATACCGGCCAGAGTCATCTGTGTCCAACACATGGTATGAGAATCCAGAACACGATGAGCAAAGTTAAAATTCATTCCAGCTCGAGCGAAAGCTGCTTGTAGCATTTCTCTGTCAGTAGCAATATTCTGACCGACTAGCGTTCTATTCTCTAGAGTGTCAGACCAGTCAGAAAATTTTTGCATCAATTCAGGTTCCGTCATTTTATTCTCATCCCTCACCTCAGATTTTGTGAAGCCATTAACCTCTAAAGCCTCATCATCAATATGGGCACCGTCCCAAATTCTGCATTCTTCATAGAATCTATTCTCAGGATTATTGAAATCAAATGCTCCAATTGAAACAATCGAGTGTTTTTGATAATTCAACCCTGTCGCTTCAATATCTAGTACTAGCATATAAGAATATTATCATATTAGAGACCGGGACAATTTGAGGCTGGAGAGTACCCAGCTGCACGAGCAAGTTTGTATGAATCGAACATAATCATGTTCTCTGTTTTCATCTGTAATGCACCTGGACAAGTCAAAAGGTGATACTTGGAACCAGACCTTGAACCGACAACTGATATGTTTTGCTCGGAAGCACTGTATGGCTTCACAACCGATGAGCTCATGAACGAAACTCCTATAGGTTGAGGAATAAGGGTTTTTGAGTCTAAGATAGAATTTCTACCCAGTTCAAACGAAATTAGTGCAACGAGAGCTAATAAAACCGCAAAAAAGAAGGTTTCGTTCGCAATAAAAGACTTGAATTTTTTGTACATATATCGTATACTCACCCCGTTAAATTCTAATTATTATATCGTATGGCACATAAGAAAGCTGGTGGAACCAGTAAAAACCTAAGTGACTCACAACCAAAGTATCTTGGTGT
>JAJOLC010000037.1 GCA_021129655.1 Minisyncoccota bacterium | reverse complement strand
TAACGGACATTCTTAAACACTCTTGTTAACACCCGTGCAAACATAATTATTATGCTTCTTGCTTAGCTACTTTAATCAGCTGCTCAACTGCAGATATTGGTAATGCTCCATTGATGGGGTAAGTTTTACCAGTTGGTCCAATCAGGATACTCCACGGTGTACCTCTACCTCCAGTTTCAACCGCATTATCTACATCGTCCTGAACAGATTGTGCGTGCCTTCCGCTTTCGAAACAGTCAGTGAATGTTCCTTGATTAATTCCAGCAGCTATAACTAATGTTGGAATAAGTTCTGCATGGGGAACCTTGGATCCAGCACCTCTTGCTTCAAAATATCCATCAGTAAAACTCCAGAAAGCAGTATTTCCTCCCAACTCAGCCACACACTCAGAAGCCATAGAAACAGCTGGTGCTTGTGGGTGAAGTGATTCTAGTGGGAACTGTCGGAACACCCACGCAACTTCTCCTGGATACTTATCGACAATATCAAGCATGACATCGTGGTATCGGCTGCAGAATGGGCAATCGAAGTCGGAATACTCAACAATCTTGATAGGAGCGTTTATGTCACCCAAGATATGGTCCTCATCAGTAACAGGATTCACCTTACTGGTGTTGTCAGCTGGCTCGGCCGGGGCTTCTGCCTGCCCTTCAGCCACTGGTTGAGCTGGTGCAGAACCACTAAAGTATAGACCGATTCCAACCAGGAGGCCGGCTATCACAATCGAAATAGGAATAAGTAGATCTTTCATATTTGTTTTTTGAGTTTGAGTAGTAATTGAAACTTCTGGTTCTGGTATTTGTGGTTCTTCTTGCATACTTTCTATAATACGTTCACGCTGAATAAATCTTTCATCGCTAAGTATACACTCTAGCCTAATAAAAATCTGCCATCTGAAGGTGCTATCTTATAAAATTCCTAGCAGATAACCTACAAAGAGAACTAGCACAAAATACCCTACAGCTAAGCCTTTGGCGGCTTCTGGAAAATGTTTACTCACAGAAGCTGCGAACTCTGTCCATTTAGTCGGACCAAGCCAAGCGACAATAACAGCCACTCCTGCGTCAATTAAAAAAACTGTGTAAAAAATTACTGCCCAGTTCATATTTATGATGGTTTCCATATAAATTATCTTAAGCCTCTACTTAGGCGCTGGCGCTGGGCGGCAGCAATCTGCTGACTCTGTCGCTTTTCATTTTGAACCCGATATTGAGCGGCAGCATGTGAGCCCTTAGCCTCATGGAATTCCCTCTCTCTTATCAGCTTGTGATAATTATTAAGCTCACGATCAGAAATGCCCCCACTTTCAATAGCAGCCAGCACGGCGCAACCGACACTTTTCTCGTGATCACAATTACTAAATTTACATCGGTTGGAGAATTCTTCAATCTTATCAAATACAATCTGTTCATCATCTGCATCATTTTCTAGAACTCCCAGCTCTCGCATACCAGGTGTGTCAATCAAAAAACCTCCCTGGGGTAAGAAAAACAGATGGCGGGAAGTGGTAGTGTGTCGACCACGACTATCATCTTCTCTAATTTCTTTAACAGCCTGTCTGTCTTCCTCTAGCAACCAATTAGTAATAGTTGACTTACCGGCTCCGGACGAGCCTAACAAAACAGCTGTTGTTTCATTAGTTATAAGTTCAGTAAACTCGTTCATACCATCGCCGTTAGTGGCCGATACCACCAACACTTTAACTTCTCCGGCAGCAGCTTCCACTTCGGCTATTTGCTCTGATTTAGGCTTCAGCAAGTCCGACTTATTCAAAACAACAACTGGCTTAACTCCACTCTGCTGAACTAGTAGTAGATACCTTTCTAGACGATTAACGTTAAAGTCTCCATCTAAACCCATCACAATAAACACAATATCAACGTTAGCAGCGATGATTTGTTCACCCTCTCCATCAGCTGACTTTCGTTTAATCACACTAGAGCGCTCTTCTACAGTCTCTATCACAGCCTTCTCATCATCTAACAGCTCCAGAGAAACATAATCGCCTACCTTTGGAAAATCCCCTTCTTCATGAAAGACACCTCGCACGGTTGCCACAAATTCACCTTGTTCTGTGAACACAGTGTAGTTAGTTCTATGGACCTCGATAATGCGACCTTTAATCATATAACTTATATTTCATCCACAGTATCAATTCCCAGTATTGCCATTCCGTTCTTCAGTACGATACCAGCCGCTTTAACAATAGCGAGCTTATAACCTTCTTGTTCTCCACCATCAAGAATAGTCTCTTTGGCGTACCAACTATTAAATAAGCTACTAACTTCAAGTAAGTACTGAGCTACGTGATGTACAGATAAATCGTCGGTCGACTTCTTAACTACTTCGTCAAAATACACCATACTTCGGACCAGAGAGGCCTCTTCGCCTAACTCAGAAGGAACACTCACGACAGTTGAAGAGCCTGAGCCTTTTCGTAAGATTGATTGTGTACGAACAAAGGAATACATCACATACATTCCAGAATCACCATGAACATCAACTGACTGCTTAATATCGAATGATAAATCTTGATTGCGGTCTGAGCGTAGGAAACTAAACTTAACTGCAGCAATAGCCAGCTTTTCACTCAATGCTTCTCTGGTGCTCTCATCATGCCTTTCATCTTCATCAAAGCGCTCTCTAATAGAAGCTTTTACTTCATCTATAACATCATCAATCAGAACTACAGTTCCAGCTCGTGATGACATTTTTTTAAAACCTCCATCCTCGTCCTTCAAGCCTACATAGCCATAAGCAACGTGAGTAAAATCATCACGATTACCGATCCCTAATTGTTCGCAAACTGCAAACAATTGCTTCAGAGCCAGCGACTGGTCTGGACCAATCACCCAGACTAACTTGTCAGCATTGTAAGTTTTTTTCTTCAGGTCAGTAAGAGCTAAATCCTGAGTAATATACAAAGATGTTCCATCATTTTTAAGTAAAACAGTATCAGACAAATCGTAATCAGATTCTAAGTTCGTCAAAATAGCTCCGTCGTCTAGTGTCTGAAATACCTCTTTTTCTAAACCGGTCTCAACATATTTCTTTCCTTGCTGATAGTGCTCATGCTCATACCAAATTTTGTCCCAACTATTTCCTAATCTGTTCAAGGTTCGGTCAATTCCTTCGTAAGCAAATTCTAGAACCACTTCCCATAAATTCAAGACAGCTTGGTTACCAGTCTCCCAGTCCACCACCATCTGGCGGATTTCTTTCTCAACATCCTGATTAGCTGTATTGTCCTGCTCGCCCAAAATGTAACACTCAGTAACAAAGACATCTGGCTTCATTTCTTTTTCTATTGGAGTAAACCATTCTGTTTTATGCTCCACCCAGTAGTCGATATCAGTTGGAGTAGAGTCATCTTTTTTCATATGAGCCAGATAGCCGTACATGACTTTAGCAATAGCTATGCCTCTATTATTATAAACAGCGTCCGAAGTAACGTCAGCTCCTGACATTTTTAACAAACGAACAATCCCCATTCCTACTAGATTATTTCTTAGATGCCCTAGATGCATTGCCTTATTAGGATTTGGTGAAGTATGTTCAATTACCCATTTTTCACCTTTAAGAGCCTGATTACTTCCGAATGAATCTTCAGCACCAAGAATAGATTCTAGATGTCTTACTTTAACCACCGCTGCTAAGTGCAAATTTACAAAACCTGGATTCATCGCTTCTACTTTAGATAGTGAATTTATCTGCTTATTATGTAAAAAAGCGGCCAGCTCTTCAGCTAGTTCAAATGGTTTCTTATCCAACTGCTTTGCGTAGCGCATAGCCACATTGGTAGAATATTCACCAAAATCAGGACTAGCGGCTCTGTCTAATTGAACCACCGGATTATCCACCCCAGCAGCTTGCAACCAGACAGTAATTTCTTCTATTAGTTCTTGCAATATCTCTTGTATCATATGGCTCCTTTCAGTTTATATACCATAGCACACGGACAGAAAAAGTCAGGTAGGTTGAGACGGTATAAATTATAAATCGGTATAAAGACGAACTGATTTCATTTTAGAAAGAACGCATAATGGCAATAGATGCACATCGCAATGATTCTCATCTAATGCTTTAATCACCGAGTATTTATTTTTACCAACCGCGAACACAACAGCTTCGTCCACCTGATTAATCAGGAATGTATTAGTAGCTGTAATTCTGTCTGTGTACTGATTAATTTCCGGCGGTACTGAGTAAGAAACTATCCATTCATCACTGTCAAAATCAATGCCATTCTCACCAGGCAAAATTCCAGCTGTGTGTCCATCTTCACCAATTCCCATCGTAGCGATAACAACTCCATTGGGGTTATTATTCTTCCAATCCCTCAATTCACTTTGCCATCTTACAGCAACATCTGAGCAAGCATCAGTGGACTGTATATCAGTAGCAATGACGTTGACTTTTTGCACCTCAGCTCGCTTGAAGAAGTCAGTTTGCTTAAGCTGTAAAAAATTATTTATTGCAGCATCGACAGAGCACCTTTCGTCCAGCACACACATTGTCACATTTGACCCAAGAACGTCATCACTGACTTTCTCTAGGATTGAGAAACCTGAACCACCAGACAACATAAGTAAAATAGGATGGGCTGTGTACTGACTAAGTAATTCGTCCAACTTATTTCCAGCCTTCTCGGCGGATGTTTGTGAGCGGATTATTTTCATACTATTCTGGTTTAATGACTTTGTGACCGCCAAACTGGTTTCTCATCGCAGCCACTAATTTACCTAGGTAGGAAGCTTTTTCTCTAGTTCCTTTCCTTTGTGCCAAAGCTGCTTCTAATACCTTCACGTCCCCTAACTCCGCAATAATGTGCTCCATTTCAAATTCTGTCTCTCCTGTGGGAACTTCTCCTGTAATCATATCAATCTGACCTTCATCGTAAGCTTCACGTAACCAGGATACCAGTTTGCTGGTGATGATACTTTCATGCTCATACGGCTTGAGCACTTCTTTTAAATCTATACCGAACTCTTCTTCATGTTCATGCAATACAGTCACTCCCTCAGCAATAGCACCCATCATTCCGTACTCAATTCCATTGTGGATCATTTTAACAAAGTGTCCGGCTCCTGGATTCCCTACGCGAGCGTAAGCATTTTCAGCCGCTAACGCAGCAAAGACATGTTCGTGCCGATCAAACACTTCGGGTTGACCACCAACCATAATTGACGCTCCATGACGTGCTCCTTCCATACCCCCAGAAGTTCCGCAGTCTAGGAAATTTAATTCCTTTTCTTCTAGAGACTTGTGCCGTGCGAGCGATTTTTGGTAGAAACTATTACCACCATCTACCACAGTGTCACCAGGGTCTAAATGTGGCAAAAGCTCTTCCATTACACCTTCAACTGCTTCACCAGGGACCATTAGCCATACTAGTCGCTCAGGTGCTAAAGATTCCTTCAGGGCAGCATAGTCAGCTACCACTTCCACACCTACTTTGCTAGCAGCGGCATCTGACTTTTCACTACGACTAACAGTAATTACTCGATATCCTTTTTCGATTAAAAGGGTCGTCATGTTTAACCCCATACGTCCCAAACCTATAAAGCCCAGTTCTTTTTTCATATATAAATTATTTAGACTCACTGATAACTGGTACGCTGCCCTTTTCATATTGAAGTAAAGGAAGCTCTTTAAACGATTTAAGAATAGGTGTGATAAATTCCCAAGCAGCTCTTACTTCATCACCACTAACAAACCTTGTCTGATCTCCGATAATGCAGTCGTGCAAAACCCGTTCGTACGCCTCAGGCGAACGAAATAATTCACCAGTATACTCTGACAACACCAACTCCCGTTCATGTAGCTTAAAGTCAAAGCCAGGTTCCTTAATCCACATAGTAAGTTTAATGCTCTGTTCTGGAGAAAATGTAATCCTCAGCACATTATTATGTTTGTGTCCTGCTAGGTCAGCATCACATGAACACAAGTCCGTAGACCGGAAGGTAACTGTAGCCTCAGTAAAAGATTTGGTGAGTGCTTTACCAGACTCCAAGGTAACCTGAACGTCTTTCCATAGTTCAGTATCAATATGAGTACGTATTTTAAAATAGGTTTCAGTTTTTGACTCTGGATTAACTCCTCCAGTCTCTCTATAACCCTTATACTGACCCCTGACACACAGGTCGTCATCGTGCATCGACAATGCTTGCAGTGCCTCAAGTCGGCCTGTTCGCATCTCTTCAGCAGAGTGAACATTCGCTGGTTTCATAGTAAGTAGGGCCAGCATTTGTAACATATGGTTTTGCCCAACGTCTCGAAGAGTTCCGATACCATCGTAAAATGAACCGCGAGTAGAAACATCTTGTCCTTCAAAAAGCTTAATGTCGATACTCTCTATCTGAGAACCATTCCACGAGTCAGACAAAATACTGTTAGCAAACCGCAGGGAAATAATATTCTCAATGGTGCCCTTAGCTAAATAATGATCAATACGATAAATCTGATTTTCGGCAAACAGCTGACATAGTTGTTGTTCCAGAGCCTCTGCAGTTTCGAGGTCACTGCCAAAAGGTTTTTCAACTAGCAGCCTAGACCATGAGTCAACTTCGTCACACAACGCCATAGCATCGCTTTCTTTAAGTTTTTCAAAAATACCCGAATACAAACTTGGAGGAACAGCGAGATAAAAAAGCTTACTGGTGCATTGGCCAAGCTCAGTATCGAATTCTGTCAGCAAATCTTTAACTCTATTATAAGAAGCCATATCGTCGAAACTGCCCGCTGCATAGCGAACACGAGAACAGAAATCAGCTAATTGCTGCTCATCTTTGACTTCTATTTTAGCTTCTATGCTTTTCTTAACGAAAGACTGATATTCTTTATGACTTATATCTTTCCTTGATAACCCGATTATCGTGAAAGAGTCTGGCAGCATCTGGTTGACATATAAATCAAACAGCGACGGCAATAATTTAGTTTCTGCTAAATTGCCAGTTCCACCAAAAATTACAATGGCTGTCGGCTGGTAAACTGCTGGTGTTTTTTTCATACTAACAATAATACACCTACTTTAATAAATTGTTCCAATCGGCCGCAAAACGTTCAATCCCTTTATCAGTCAATTCGTGACTCAAGTCAAAATTTTGCCAGTCTTCCTCTAGATTCTTTTCCTGATAATCAAAAGCGACTAGTTCACCAGCATCATATTCATACGAGCTGTCAGGGACAGGCATACCTGCTTCAGCCCATTCACGCAAAATACTACCCGGTGCAGTGACAATATCTGCCCCTAGTGACAATGAATACATAAAGTGTTCCAAAGAACGTACACTAGCCACTAATGGTGACACATGATGATCGCTATCCTTGAACATTTTCACCACATTCTTTACATAGCTCATACCATCCTCATTTCTGTCATCAAGTCGGCCTACAAATGGGGACAAGTATACGTCGCCCGGGTTAGCAGTTTTAGTGGCTGCATATACAGCTGCTGCCTGGTCTTGAGTAAAGCAAAGGGTCATATTCACCTTTAGCCCTTGTTCGGTAAGTGCTGAGGCGGCTTTAAGACCTTCAGTAGTAATCGGCAGTTTAATGTGCGCGTTTGGAATCCAAGTGTTTAGCTCTAGACCTTTCTCAATCATAGACTCAGCTTTCGTGTCTTTGTCAGCATAAACCTCAATTGAAACTGATTCGGGAACCAGGGGAGAAATTTCTGTAACAATTTCCTTATAAGCACGCCACAAATCATCATCAGTGCAAGCAGTATCACCATTTGAACACTCTTGAAATAATGGATTCTTCGCCACTAAACTTGGATTAGTGGTCTGACCATCAAGAAAGCCCAGAAGAGCAATTATTTCCCTGGTCTCGTTCGGGTCGCCGCCATCTAGAAATATTTTCGTTGTCAGATTATCTGGTCTTTTCATAACTACAAATGGTTTTAATTTTAACTAAGTCGTCCACGAGCTCTTTCTGCTTCTATGATTCTTTTCACTGACAGCAAGTAACTCTGCTTGCGCAAATTACAATATCCTTCTGCCTCACAATCATCCATCACGCTATTAACGGCTGCTACCATGCGTGTTTCTAGTTCACTATACACCTTCTCTACCGTCCAGTAATCATTTGAGCTATTTTGTACCCACTCGAAGTAACTAACCATAACACCACCAGCATTAGCCAGAATGTCAGGAATAACAGTAATCTGTTTCTCTTCCAATATTGCATCAGAAGCAGTTGTGACCGGATCGTTAGCCATCTCAAGAATTAACTTAGTCTTAATGTCGTTTACATTATGCTTATTGATTTGGTGTGAGATAGCAGCAGGAATCAAAACATCGACTTCTAGAGTTATGAGTTCGTCGTTAGAAATAACTTCGGCTCCAGTATCATTTGACAGTCTTCCAGAGTCAGCTGCTGCAAGCAATGCCGGAATATCAAAACCTTCTTCGTTATACAAAGCTTGTTTTGAGTCACTAACTGCCACAATCTTTGCGCCCCACTCATGTAGAATACGAGCAATATGAGCACCAACATTTCCAAATCCTTGAATCGCAACAGTGCTTCCTTCGACAGTCTTTCCTGTTCGTTCTAAGTAAGTACGTAGAACATACGCTCCACCAAGTGCAGTAGCTTCAGTACGACCTTTCGAACCACCGAGCGACAACGGCTTTCCGGTAATAATGCCGGGGACAAATTTACCCTGAATCTTGGCATACTCATCCACCATCCAACCCATCACTTCGGCATTAGTATTTACGTCGGGTGCCGGAATATCAACCTGTTCGCCAATGAATGGGTGAATTTCTCTCATAAAGCTGCGAGACAATCGTTCAAGCTCACCCTTGGAGAGCTTCTTTGGATCAACCTCAACTCCTCCTTTAGCCCCTCCAAAAGGAACATCTACTAAGGCACATTTAAGGGCCATCAGAAAAGCTAGATTCTTAACCTCCTCTTCTTCAACTTCAGGATGGAAGCGCACTCCACCTTTACCAGGGCCACGAGCATCACTGTACTGTACACGGTAGGCGTTAAAGGTTTTGACCTCGCCGGAGTCCATTTTTACCGGCACCGTAAAAATAATCATTCGTTTAGGCTTGTCCAAGAGATGAATTTCCTCCGATGTAAAATTGTCAGTCTGCAAAATATTTCCTAGTCTTGTCTGACAGTCAATGCAGACATTTTTATCTTCGTGAATCTGGTCAATCATACAGTCTGAATATTAGTAACAATACTATTAGTACTGGATATTGGTAATTTTATTTCAGGAGATATGAGTCTACTCGTGAAGTAGTAAGGTTATATGTTATCAGAATAACACGCGTGCTACTGAAATATCATATTGAGCGTAGCCAATAAAAGACCGTCACTACGTGACGGTCTTAAGCCGTAAATCCAAAATCATACTGGAACATATTCCCGACTAACATCTTTGGATTCCACTAAAATTCTCACGCACAATGACCCCTTAGCCGCAGCTTCGGTAAAGATAGATAGGTCGCTCGTCCATTTCTGAGCAACATACTTAGTCTTAGACGTCTGAGCGTTTTCTACAGCCGGCTCATCTCCCACTAGCGTAGCCCGAATATCCATGAGGATAATTCCATAATCTGCTCTTTCATCGTACTGAATTCCAATGTATGACTCTGCCTGTATTTGCGTCGCTAGCTTTTCGACACCAAGCCTCTTCACTGCAGCTTCTGACAACTCTCCTTCTTCCACTGTCACCGCCGGCAGCCCCCAAACTCCAGGCAAACTATTGTCGCCATGAGGACGTTTTACGGCCAGTATCTCATCTGAATTGTTAGGATTTATGAGTACTACGGCTATGGAAAATTTAGTATTTTTCATAGAGTGAAGTATAACAAAAGCGCTACCTAGGCAGCGGCTTTTATATATTATTTTAGTGTCCGCTTCCTTGTTGTCCCCTACCTCCACTTTGACCACCATGTTCTCCTGCACCCCCTTCTCCAGCATGAGAACCTCTTTCTCTTTCCGAGCCTTTTATCTCATCAAAGGATTCTTGTGTAGGACGCTGACCTTGGACTCGAAACACTCTCGGTCGTCCATGTCTAGCACGTTCTTAAAGATAGGTTTTTAATGACCATGTCCATGCGAATGCGAGTGACCATGTTTTGGCTTATAATCCTTGAGATAGAAGACCGCCAATAATGTAACAATCGGTACAGCCAGTATCAGTCCGATGCTTCCCACGACTGTACGAACAATTTCAGTAGCGAACAACTCAGTATTAATCGACATACTTAAGCTTGATGAGGCAGTATAAAACTGAAGTAGTAATGGCAAAGATACTCCCACATATGCAAGCACTAAGGTATTTACCAATGCACCCACATGCTCCCGCCCAACTCGCAAGGCCTTTCTATACACCTCAACTCGACTTAGTGAAGCGTTACTGTTATATAACTCAGTCACAACTGCTGCTTGCGTTACAGCAACATCATCAAGCACACCCAATACTCCAATGATCATTGCACCCAACAATAACGCCGTAAAATCAAGCGCTCCATTGGTGTTGAAATTGAGATATACAGAGGCTTCCGATGCAAAACCAGACAGGTCGGTAAGATGTACTGAGAAGATAGCAAATAGACTGGTTAAAAATACTGCAATCATAGTACCGCCATAGGCCACGGCCGACTCTCGGTTAAACCCATGAGTAAAGAAGATGGCTGCAAATAGAATAACGGAAGCAACCAGCACACTCACCAATATCGGATTCCAGCCCGCTAGAATACTTGGCATCAGAATGTAGAAAATGGCGAAGAAGCTTCCCGCGAGTGCAAATAATGACCGAACACCTTGCCATCTACCAAAAATAATAACAGCAAGAACAAATATGCTAATGAGCACGAAGATAGAACCTTTACGGTCAATATTTATGACGCCGTACGCTTCAGAACCATCCATATACACGCTGTATCTGAAGTAAAACTTATCTCCTGTACTCAACTCAAGATAATCGTTCTCTATGGTGATAACTTCACCTTCTTTTGGACCATCAAGCACTTCTGCCTTTATAGTTTGGTACAAATGTTCGGTATCAGTGCCGGGAATGGTTTTAACAGCATCATTGATGACTTCAGTCACTTTCCCGCGCCAAATTCCTTGATCTTCGCTAAATACTTCTTGCGCCACCCCTGTGTGGGGTAGGATAAAAAGGACAAAGGTGAGAAATGGCAATAATAAGTAAGATACTTTTTTCATAATATATTTATAATCAGCCTATGATGCCAGACTAGCCTCGTGCTCATCGTTCAGCAATTCCTCATGATGCTCATCATGTTCATG
Organism: Minisyncoccota bacterium; assembly: GCA_021129655.1. Lineage (GTDB taxonomy): Bacteria > Patescibacteriota > Minisyncoccia > Phycocordibacterales > UBA918 > OLB19. The sequence goes on along the minus strand of JAJOLC010000037.1, from coordinate 1,376 downwards.
ACCATGACCAAAGTTCTCGTGTGTCCATATAAGTACACTAGTCATAATAAGAAAACCAAGCGTAATTGAGACTGTAGAGTGCCAGATACTACCGTAATCCTTAAGGTTGCCATGAATACGCGGGAGCAAGTCACTGGCGGCTAAGAAGAGGAGATTTCCAGCTGCCACCCCCGTAATAATCCAAATATATTCTTCAGCATGCTCTGCAACGATAATAATCAACACTGTTCCCAGTATGATACTACTAGCTGAAATAAGGTTATACATTGCTGCTTTTGTCTTACTAAATCCAGCCCGTATCAGCACTCCAAACTCAACAATTTCTTGCGGTATTTCGTGAAGAGCTAGACCAATTGCAGTTACAACACCGATAGTTGGGTCAACAAGAAAAGCTCCTCCTAAAATAACTCCGTCGGCAATATTATGAATTCCGTCACCAATCAAAAGTAATGTTGCGGCACCTTTCCTGTCACATTCATCTGCTTCCAGACGATGATACTTCTTGTGAAGATAATTTTCTAATACATAAAAGAAAATGAATCCAAACGCAACAGCAATTCCGCCAAATTCTGGTGAAAGTTCTAGCGTCTCAGGAATAAGCTCATACAATACTAAACTAAGGAAAACTCCAACTGCTATTGGTACAGCATACTTCTGCATACCAAGTAGTTTTTTAGTATCACTAAAAAAGAATACCCCTACTAAGGAAGTAAGTGCAATTGCCACAGCTGCTAACATCGCTTCAAGTATCATAAATATCTTCTTAATGTATAAATGCAAACTATTTGTAATTGATATACTAGCAAGCAACTGCTTGAATGCAAATCATTTGCATATGACAATCAAACTAACAAAAAAACGCCAGCAAATCCTCGACGTACTAAAAAGGCATCACGGTACCCTATCGGCTGGTGATATCTATTCAAAGTTACCCAGTATCGATCTGGTAACTATCTACCGCAATCTAGATTTATTTGTGTCAGAAAAATTAATCAAAGAAGTACACCTCGGTACCGACGAAGCACAATTCGAATACCGAACCGAACCCCACCACCACGCAGTCTGTATTGAATGCGAGAAGGTCATCCACTTCACCGCACCCGATGCTAAGATAAGAAAATTACTGGGACTGGAAGACTTTCAAGTGGATGAGATCGAGGTGACTGTGAGAGGGATTTGTAATCATAACTAAGACTTATTACCTCATTGCATTCACAATCTACCAAGTGTTCTGTCCGGCAGCTCTACGAAAAAATGCCCTAAGGGCATTTTTTACTTCGAGCTGACCGTCAGGGTCAAGAACTTGTGTGCCAAGACACCACAAAGGTGTAATCATACTCACTCTTACCTTAATACGAGCCACCTCGGTCTATAGG
>JAJOLC010000011.1 GCA_021129655.1 Minisyncoccota bacterium | reverse complement strand
AAAGAACAAGGCAGATATTATATTATATTATACAGACGCTTCACTAGATTCGACCTGCCAAGGGAGAATATAGTGGTAGCGGGCTGTAAAGAGACTCTGTTAAAGAACAAAGTAGATATTATATTTTATTATACAGACGCTTCACTAGATTCGACCTGCCAAATACTAAACAAAACCGTTGATTCATAAGAATCAACGGTTTTGTTTTGAGTGCAATCTAAGGGCAATTGCCAGGCTGCGTTGGTCCAGTAAAGTTCTGTAAGAAATAATCAGATTTTGGCGCATCACATCCGTCTAGCCCTATGCTCGTGCTAAGTAAGTTTATAATCCCCCAGAATGTAATTAGTAAAACGAAAGCAGCTACTCCATAGATAGCCAAAGCTTTTGCTTTTTCGCGGCCTTCTTCGTTACTGCCTCCCATAACAAAGAATCTGATGGCGTTATACACAAAGAATAAAAAGGCAATCCCAAATAAGAAAGGAACAAAAACATCACCTAAAAATTTAGTAAAATTTTTCAGGAAACTTTGTGCGTCTTGAGCGTGTGTTACAAAAGGAAGTATAAGCAGTGAGGCGATGGTGAGGTAAGTTTTTTTCATTTATTAATTATAGCTCATTAAACCCGAGATGCTTAATGAGAATATACATTGATTTTTATCAAAAACATGCTATAATAATGTTTGGTTTGGTTCTAAATAAAGAGGAGAATATGGTTACAATAAAATTTATTTTTGGGTTTATTGCCTTTTTAGGTTTAGTCCTAGAAGTTAATCCAGATGTTCCATTAGCAATATTGTTGCTAATAAAAGCATCGGCTGCAGCACTACTGGTTATGGTTCTTGCGCTGAATCGTCTGAAAAGAATGCATTCAAAGCGCAATATAAAAATATAACTAAACCGGCTAGAATACTTTGTATTTTAGCCGGTTTTTCATTAGCGAAACGCTTCCCTAATGTAATAAAATTTGTTATAGTTTTGGCCACTCGCAGAGATGAAGCTACTAGTCTCGTCCTGTGTCCGCGCTTAGCTCAGTTGGTAGAGCATTCGACTGATACTCGAAAGGTCCTAGGTTCGAACCCTAGAGCGCGGACACAGGACGAGACTTTTGTTTTTGTACTAGCTAAAAGAATAATATTGTTAGCGGATGATTATAAAATTATTGATGCGTAAGATGTGACCAGGGTTCTCTGGACGGTCCCTCAGACTGGCTAACTTAGTAAAAACACCAACATAAATGTCTGTGTATTTTTGTTTGGATATATTTTATACTTCAAAATTCTCGATTTGATCAACCGGTCGGTTAAGCTGCTCCTGTAATTGTGTAGTTTGTTGCTGTAGTTCTTGAGTAATTTCTTTTAAATCACTAGTAATATTGTATACAAAGACAGCGAACAAAAAAGTTGTTACCCATGCAATGATAGGAAAAACTTTGTATGATTCTAGTGTTTTGTCGTTTCCATTTGTTTTCATAATTAAACTATAGCACTGTTAAATTTTATTTAATGGTTAATTGCAGTGTCATAAAAACTAGCTTTTTTGTCTAATTTTATCTATCATACAAGCAAATATACATATGCTTGATTTCAGGAATAAAAAAGTTGTCGTAATGCGTATCGGATTGCTTGGGCGTGGTGTCGGCGATACGGCTTGGTTGGCAGAGCAGGGTGCTGAGGTATTGGTCGTTGATGATGCTTCTCAGGAGGTAATGCAGCCGTCTGTGGATGCTTTGGCAGAATTCGATAATGTAAAATTCAAGTTTGGTGAGTATGATTTTGCAGATTTTAAAGACGCTGACTTTGTGTTGGTTGGAGCGGGAGCACCGATTGACCTGCCAGTCCTGATGGAGTGTCGAGAAGCCGGTGTGGTTTTAAAACAGTCAGCTGTGTGGTTTGCAGAGCTATCTGGAATACCGGTAGTTGGCGTAACGGGCACTAGAGGTAAATCTACAGTGACACACATGATTCATCATGTAGTGTCAGAATTAACTGGAGAATCTGTCTTGTTGGGAGGTAATATAAGAGGGGTCTCAAATCTTCAGTTGCTGAATGATGTAAAAGAAGACTCGATTGTCATAATGGAGCTAGACTCATGGCAGCTACAGGGCTGGGGCTGGGCAAAAATATCTCCGCAGATTGCTGTGTTCACTAACTTCATGTCCGACCACATGAACTACTATCATAATGACATGAGTGCATATTTTGCAGACAAGGCCAATATTTTTAGATACCAAGAAGAAAGCGGTGTGTTTATTACTGTTCCCGAGGTGTTTGAGCAGGCCAAGCAAGTGTCTGGAGTGACTATTGGACAAGAAGTAGTTTTAGTAGACGGTTCAGCCCTGCCAGAGGACATGTTGTTGTCTATGCCAGGCGAACATAACCGTCTCAATGCGGCTATTGCCTACGAAGCCCTTAAGGCTATTAGTTTGACGGATGAAGAAATATTTTCTGGCTTAGCTAGTTTTCCAGGAGTGCCGGGACGGCTAGAATATTTGGGACAAAAAGGAGGAATCAAGATTTATAATGACAATAACTCCACGACTCCGGAAGCAACAGTTAAAGGTTTGTTGGCAGTAGGGAATAAAGACAGTAAGAATATTATTTTAGTAGCTGGCGGTGCCTACAAGGAAGTAGACCCAAAGGTTTTAGTGGAGGCTATTCCGAAGTATTGCAAGAAGGTTTTGCTGCTGCCAGGAACCGGTACAGATTTAATAAAAAGTGAAATTGAATGTGAAGTCGTCGAAAATGTGTCCACTGCAGTGAAGGCGGCGATGGCTGACGGCGAGTCTGGTGATGTTCTCTTATTTAGCCCAGGGTTTGCTTCTTTTGGGGAATTCAAAAACGAATACGAGAGGAATGACGAGTTTGTTAAATGTATTAACGAAGTTAGTGAAGAAGAATAATCTAAATTCAGGAGCCTGCAAAAAAGCCTTAAATATGGTATTATTCTAGGTCTGTTCATGAAAGAACTCAATATAGAAAACATCTCCCATATTCATTTTATCGGCGTCGGCGGTATCGGCATGTCTGCACTAGCACGGCATTTTTTAGCTGAAAAAAAGACCGTTAGCGGTTCTGATGGAACACTAACTCCTTTAACAAAAACATTAGACGCTGAAGGAATTCAGGTTTTCGGAGAACAAGTTGCTAGTAATATTACTAAAGACATAGAGCTGATTATTTATACCGAAGCAATGCCTAAGGGCCACGACGAGATGAAAGCTGCCAAGAAACTGGGGGTACCAATGGTTAATTATTTTGAGGCGCTAGGAATAGCGATGAATCCTTACTACCTAATCGCTATTGCAGGTACTCACGGTAAGACTACTACTGGCGCTATGCTAACAGATATTTTTGAAGCATCGGAAAAAGATCCAACTTCAATTATTGGTTCCTTACGAGCCAAGACAGGAAGCAACTACCGAGGAGGTAAGAGTAAATACGCTATTGTCGAAGCTTGTGAATACAAGCGTGATTTTCTGCATCTTAAGCCTGATGTTTTGGTTATTACAAATCTAGAGCATGAACACGTAGATTGCTATGCTTCACTTGAAGAGGTGCAAGATGCTTTTAAAGATTTGGCTGCACAAGTTAACGAGGGTGGTGTTGTGATAGTAAATGAAAGAGAGCCTAACATCGCTCCGGTTATAGAAGGTCTTTCTGTGCCAGTATTAAACTACATGAGAGAGCTAGATTTAGATTTGGTCTTGAAGCAGCCCGGACTCCATAATCGCCTCAACGCTGCTGCTGCAGCCACTGTTGCTAAACATGAAGGATTAGACGCTGAAGCTACGCATGACGCATTGGCGGACTTTTCAGGAACTTGGCGAAGATTTGAATACAAAGGAGAAGTTAAAGGTGCACCAGTATACGATGATTATGCTCATCATCCAACCGAAATTAGAGCTACCATTGATGCTGCTAGAGAACTGTATCCAGAACGTAGATTAGTAATCGCTTTTCAGCCCCATACTTATTCTAGAACCAAAGTTTTGTTTGATGAATTTGCCAAAGCGGTTGGGCTGGCTGACTCGGTTATTTTGTTGCCAGTTTATGCAGCGAGAGAGGAAAATATCAGCGGAATAACCAGTCGAGAATTAGCTGTTCGTTCCCTAGAATTCGCTCCAGAATCTCAGTATGTGGATTCTTCTGCTAAAGCTGAGAAGATTTTACGTAAAACTCTAACCAATGAAGATGTGCTAGTAATTATGGGAGCAGGTGATGTAGGTGATTTAGCTACGGCAATAGTTAAGTAACTTAGTGCGTTACCTTATGTAAGGTTTCTGAGTTATAATTATCGAACACAATTAAATATTAAGTATCCAGAGTATGGAATAGGGAATTGACCCTAAGAGTAGGAAAATTATAAAATAATTTTCCTACTTGAGACTTCATCCGCAACCATTCCGTCATTAAGTCTAATGTCAGGAAACGGTGCGACTTTCAACTCTCTCTAAGAGATAGATGCGCTACTTCTGGATACGCCCTTGTGGGCGTATTTTGTGTTTATTAATTCAATAATCATTTTAACTATGTTGAAGACAGCCGAATGTGTATCACCCCGACATCCAGACAAACTGTGCGACCGAATATCAGATGCTATATTAGATGCTTATTTAGCTGGTGACCCAAGCAGTCGAGTGGCAGTAGAAGCAGTTGGTTCTCACGGAAAAATATTTGTGACTGGGGAGGTGACGTCTAAAACGTCCGATGTGGATGTGGCGGGAATTGTTGATGAAATTGCCGGTAAGGGATATGACCTAACAATTCATATTTTGGAACAGAGTCCAGAAATTGCTCAAGGAGTAGACACTGGCGGGGCTGGTGATCAAGGAATAATGACCGGTTATGCTACCCGTGAGACGGACAGCTTTATGCCTAAGGAGTACGACTTAGCTCGAAACTTGTGTCAGAAGATTTACGAAGAATATCCTTATGATGGAAAAACTCAGGTTACTATAAACGATGAGCACGAAGTTTCTTCAGTAGTGGCGAGCTTTCAGAATGCTCCCACCAAGGAATTATTGAAGTTAGTAGAAAAAGTAATTCCAAATGCGAAAGAGTACCATGTCAATCCAGCTGGCGACTGGTCAGTAGGAGGGTTTGATGCTGATGCCGGTCTGACTGGGCGTAAGATAATCATTGATAACTATGGCCCAGAGATTGCTGTTGGAGGAGGAGCCTTTTCGGGCAAAGACCCAAGTAAGGTAGACCGCTCAGCAGCATATATGGCTCGACGGGTAGCTGTAGATTATCTTGAGCGGTATCCGAAGGCCGAAACAGTTCTGGTTAAGCTAGCTTATGCTATCGGCCATTCAGAGGCCCTAATGGCTATCGCTACAGTGGACGGTGTGCCCGAAGAGGTAACTGGTTATGATTTAACTCCGAGAGGAATTAGTTCATTCTTAGGCCTTACGAAACCTGTGTATGCAGAAACAGCCGCCTGGGGGCACTTCGGCAGAGGTTTTGCGTGGAAGTAGCAGATGCTTTACTTTTAGCCCAATATCTTCTAATCTTAGAACAGATTGTCATAGAGGAGATACAATAATGAATAAGCAAGTGTTTAGTTTTAGTAAGACTTTGCAATATAGGATTGATATAGATTATATGGGCCTTAAGGAATATTTGTCTGGTTTCTTGAATTTTTATAGATTTAAGAAGGGTTCTGATACTGATTGGGCCTACAGAAAGGTGTTAACACATTTGGAGGATGGTTGGACTTCTACTTCAAAAATTTGTGAACTAAATGAATTTAGTGTATCAGCAGGTATGACCAAGGACAATATTGGTCAGATTGTTAACATAATAATCAGAGGTACTCGTGAGGATACTGTTTCTGACGGGGATTGGCCTACTAAGCACGACCTGGCCGCTTTTGTTTATTTTATATCTTTGCAAACCCCTCTGCCTGCAAAAGAGTGTTCAACTGGTTGTTGATTTAAAAACAGCGTGTTTGTTTAAAACAAACACGCTGTTGATGCGTCAGCTGTTAATAGCTGACCTCGCCTCGATAATAGAATTATCATATATATCATTACGATATATCATGGATATGAATATTATAATAAGCGCTGACCAAACGATTGACTCGTATAGGTTGATGTCTATATGAAGACCACTAGCCAACGACAAGACTCCAAAACCACCAATAACTGACAATTCAGCTATGATACCGAAACATAAGTATCGAGCCAGCTTAACCTCGTTGTGGAATTTTATTTCCCGTAACCAGGTGGCAAAACCAAAGGTAGCGTAAGCGACTAGTGCAACAATAAAAGCAAAAACTAAGAAAGATAGTAATACTTCCAGATTTGACCAGTCGCCAACTTTGGCATTGGAAGCAATGGCTGGACCAATCCAGAGAGCGTCCCAGCTTACAGCTAACACCCTGACTAACCCCTTGGCGTTATGGCTGTCAAAGTCTACTTTGTAGCCAAGAAGACCGCAGACATATTCAATTAAATGAGACAGAAGGTGAGAGATGCTAAGTTTTGGCTTAGAGTCAATGTGCTCACAAAATATTTCATATATTAGTAATGAAACAAATACAAATCCGATAAAACCTAAACTGAAGATAATTAATTCAGATGCGTCTTGGCCAGCTTGCCAAAAAATAAAATACCCAACAATAGGGAATACCGCATGAGTCAGTGTGATGGGTATAACCCATGATTTTAGGCTCAAGTTTAGGTTGTGGAATTGAACGATCGTAGCCAGCAGAACATCTACTGCTATGCTGACTCCGATTATTGTGCAAGGTAACCAGAACCCAGTGAATGACAGCATGTGTCACCTCCTATTTATATAGAGAACAGAACTACTTTAGTGATACTACATTAGCGTTTAATGTCAATTAATGACAAGGTAATTGCTTTTTTATTCTATAATGCTAGCTTTAGTCTACATATGGAAACAGGAACATTATCACTGGTGTCAACACCAATTGGAAATCTAGAAGATATTACCTTGCGGGCCCTACGAACTCTAAGGGAGTGTGATTTTGTGTTGTGTGAAGACACTAGAGTGACTGGTAAATTGTTAGCTCACTATGAAATAAAAGCTAAGTTGCTTCGTTACGATGCTCACGCATCAGAGTCTATGCATGAACGCATTATTTCAGACTTACAAGACGGAAAAAGTTTTGCTTTAGTGAGTGATGCTGGCACACCAGGCATTAGTGATCCGGGAGTGATGCTGGTTCATATGGTGAGAGAGGTTGGTATTAGAATTGATGCAATTCCCGGCCCATCAGCTGTGACAACGGCAGTTTCCTTGGCCGGAATAAGGGGTAATCAATTTTCATTTCTAGGATTTGCTCCTCAAAAGAAAGGCCGGGAAACATTTTTTAATAAGCTTGTAGATAGGGAGTTGCCCACAGTGTTTTTTGAGTCAACTCACCGAATCATAAAAACTCTAACGGCTCTTGTTCAGGTGGTGCCTGAAGCTAAGCTTTATATTGGACGAGAGTTAACCAAGATGCACGAGGAAATGCTGGTGGGAACAGCAGCTGAAATTTTGGATATTCTAGAATCTGAACCAGTGCGCCAGAAGGGGGAATTTGTAGTGATGGTGGATACTGAATAACTATAAAACATCACGTTTTTGCTGCTTTGGGCAAAACGCGTCAAAGCTGTTAGAATAGGGTTGTAATTACGTGTGTAGCCAAAGTTGCAGGAATTAGTCCTAATCCTAAAGTGGGAACAATTTTGTAACTAAATTAAAAAATAATGCTACGCACTTTCCTTACTTAATTCAATGACAAAAGAAACTTTAGTATTTATATTCGGAATTCTTCTTACTATTATTCCATTCCTAGGCGTACCAGAATTATGGCGTCAGTATAGTATTTTTGGAATCGGGGTAGTTTTTGTCCTGGTTGGGTACGCTCTTAGGCGGGGAGTTTATTTAAAGCAAATTGATAATGGTAACGGTGAACGTGGCACTGACTCTTTTGTGGAAACTACCGAAACTCTCTTTGACGAGAAAGCATTAAAATAAAATTATGCATAAACTCGGTACACCACTCATTTTGGCAGCATCAGCATTTGTTGTATTGAGTTTTGCACCGGTAACTTTTTTTGATGTTGAATCAGAAGAAGTGTCCCATTTTACAGAGAATGTGGAATCTGAAATAGAAGTCCAAGAAGTTCCGTTAGAAGTTGAGCCTGTCGATACTCGCACATTGATTTCTCATGTTTCTCTACCGCCTCAGGTAAAGGCTATTTATATGACTTCTTGTGTGGCAGGAACTCCATCATTCAGACAGCGTTTGGTGGAGCTGATAAGGTCAACTGAAATAAACTCAGTTATTATTGATGTAAAAGATTATTCAGGAACCATTTCATTCCCGGCTCAGAGCGAAGCTTGGTCTTCAGCTTGGCAGAATGCCCGCTGCGGCACTAGAGACATGCCTCAGCTGATTGAGATGCTACATGATAATAATATATTCGTTATAGCCAGAATAACAGTTTTTCAAGACCCTTTTTACGCTCCAAAACATCCAGAACTAGCTGTGCTGAGGGCTGACCAAGAGACTGTTTGGACTGATCATAAAGGTTTGTCATTTATTGATGTGGCCTCTAAGCCGTATTGGGACCACATTATAGAGCTGTCAGTAGACTCATATAATATTGGTTTTGATGAACTTAACTTTGACTACGTTCGTTATCCTTCTGATGGAAATATGGCGGATACTTATTATCCTCAAAGTGTAGCGGGGGAGTACGGTATGGATAGGCAAGCTAACCTCGAGGCCTTCTTTAAATATTTGAATGAACAGTTATCTGATGAAAGTAAGTACAGTGATTATAAGCACGAAAATACCGGCCGAGCTTCGACTACACCGTATACCTCCGCTGATTTGTTTGGCATGACTACCACTAATTACGACGACTTATCTATCGGACAAGTTCAAGATAGAACAGCCCCTTATTTTGATTTTGTGGCTCCTATGGTTTACCCATCTCATTATCCTGATAATTTTTTGGGCCTCGGCAACCCAAATGATTTTCCGTACCAGATCGTAAACCATGCAATGCAGTCTGGAGTAGATAGGATGTTATCTAGCACTACTCCAATGCAAGGGTTCTTGCATACACCAGTAACTGTAACTAATGCAAGCGGCACAGTGATTCAGACAGGTAAGTTTAATAAACCAGTTTACACAGCTGATAAATTCCGTACCTGGATTCAAGATTTTGACTATGGCGGCCACTACGATGCAGCTGATGTTCGAGCACAGATTCAAGCCAGCTACGACGCCGGGGTAATGAGCTGGATGATTTGGGCCCCATCAAATATTTATACTAAAGCTGCCTTGCTGGAGCCAGGCGTGCTGGAAGTTGTAACTAAGACAGAAGTAACTGAGTAATATTTATTATGAAACTATTAGTAACAGGCGGAGCAGGGTTTATTGGCAGCGCATTATCTAAGCGTCTGCATGATGATGGTATTGATGTGGTAGTTATAGATAACTTTAATGAGTATTACGATGTAACCCTAAAACGCTCTCGACAAAAAGAATTCCTGAATGGTGTAGAAGTTGTAGAAGGTGATATCACAGACAAGCCATTTTTAGAAAAACTTTTTACTGATAATCAATTTGATGCGGTGTGTCATTTGGCTGCGCAAGCAGGAGTTCGCTATTCTGTTGATGCACCTGAAGTTTATGTGAACACAAACGTGCTCGGAATCCAGATTTTATTTGAGGTTATGAAAAATCATAGTGTCAAAAGAATGATTTATGCTTCCACTTCATCAACCTATGGAACCGCCACAGCTGCGCCATTCAAGGAGGATGTTTCAGCCGATAAACCTGTTTCTGTTTACGCAGCTGCCAAACGAGCTGCAGAATTATTGGCTCATAGCTATTATGTTCAATATGGCATAGAAACCACTTGCCTAAGATTCTTTACGGTTTATGGTCCTTGGAGTCGGCCAGATATGGCGATGCTTAAGTTTGCACAAAAAATAATTGCTGGAGCACAGATTGATGTCTATAATAATGGTGACTTGCGAAGAGATTTTACATACATAGATGACATTGTTGAAGGTTTTGTGAAAGCAATACACACACCTTTAGGATACGAGATAATCAACGTGGGGAATGGTTCTCCAGTGGAATTATTGAAGTTTGTAGAACTTCTTGAGAAGGAGCTCGGTATTCCAGCTCAAAAGAATTTATTGCCTATGCAACAAGGTGATGTGTACGAAACATATGCAGACACCAATAAGGCAAAAGAACTACTAGGGTTTCAAACCAAGGTTGATTTTAAGACCGGAGTAAAACACTTCGTACACTGGTATAAGGATTATTACAAGGCGTAATCATCTGTTAGCTACTAAGCTTAAAGATTGAGTCTATAAGGTATGATTGAGGCATGTCTGAGAAACAAGATTCGTCTGTTCGACTGTTTTCATATGCTGATGATCAACCTCATGAGGAAAGAGGAGCGTTGATTCCTGGTGCCCAAAAAACGAGCAAGGCTAAATTCTCCTTTACTCCCGCCAGTGCTATGTCTTCGACTAGAAAAGCTAAAATGCGGACAGCCATTTCAATGGTGGGCCTATTTGCTTTGGCTATACTTGGTACTACAGGATATGGTTTGGTGGCACAATCTAACCTAGCAGCAGCTCCGGTGGTGACTATATATGACCCTTATACTCAGTCTTCCACGGCACTTGAATATGGTCCGCAAATATCTTTGGCTAATAATAATTTCTTTATAGAAACTAGAGATGCGTTTATTGATGAGAGCCTGACTTTTGTTGAGATAGACATGAATCGTCACCAATTGAGGTTTTTTAAGAAGGGAGTTTTGCTTCAGAGTGCTGAAATTTTTGGCTTAGGTGAAGATGGTTCTTGGTGGGAAACACCATCGGGGCTTTATGAGGTCGAAAAGAAAGATGAGCAATTATTTACAAACATTGGACAGGTCTACCTACCTTGGCTGATTACTTTTCAAGGTAATTATTTAATCCATGGCTGGCCAACTTATCCTGATGAGTCAGTGGTGGGGGAAGGATTTAAGGCTGGCGGTGTGCGTTTGAGTGACGAGTCCGCTCAGACTTTTTATAAAAATGTCCGAATAGGAACCCCAGTTTTGGTTCATGCTGCTGAAGAAAAGAAACGTGATACTTTCGTTTACGAACCTCAGGTGCCTGAATTAGACACCCAGCATTATTTTATCGCTGATATTGACAACGGAACCATTCTTGCTGCCAGTGACCTTGAAGCGGTTGCTCCGATAGCCTCTTTGGTCAAGCTGATGACGGCTGTGGTAGCAGCTGAAGAAATCAATCTAGATGGCCGGATACGAGTAACTTCTCCAACCTTTGTTACATCATTGATACCAAGGCTGTCTCAACGTAGCAGCGTGTCGATGTACAGCTTGCTACAGCTGCTGTTGGTTGAGTCTTCTAATGAAGCGGCCGAGACGATAGCTGGTGAAATTGGCCGAGAAGAATTCATTGAAGCAATGAACGCTAAAGCTCGCCAATTAGGAATGATGAATACACACTTTGCAGACCCCTCTGGACTTAGTTCTGAAAACGTATCTTCGCTAGGTGATTTGTATCGACTGACAAAATATATCAATGATAAACGCGGTTTTATTTTTGAAATTACCAACCATGCAGAGCTGACCAGTGCTTATGTCGGAGGAGAATTTAACGGGTTGATTAATTTCAACGAGATAGAGGATATGGATAACTTTGTTGGAGGTAAAGTGGGTGAAACACTAGCAGCAGGACAAACATCCATATCTCTTCATGACTTACAATTTCAAGGTGAACAGAGAACTTTGGTGATTATTATTCTAGGCTCAAAGGGACGGACAGCAGACATCGAAAGTTTGATTTCATACGTAGAAAATCATTTTGGACGCTAGTGCTATACTGAAAATACATGACAGACTTCGACCCCAACAAGATTACATTCTTTGCAAAAACTGACGCTAGAGGTCAGAGTGTCAATTTTGGTATTCGGGCAGCAGACAGACAGCGACACATGTACGTGGTAGGTAAAACAGGAATGGGAAAGTCTACTTTGCTAGAAAATATGGCTGCCCAAGATATTCAGAACGGAGAGGGCTTGGCGTTTATTGATCCACACGGTTCAGCCGCTGAAACTCTACTAGAATATGTCCCGGAACACCGAGTTAAAGACGTGGTTTACTTTGCTCCATTTGATTTAGATAACCCGATTGCTTTTAATGTGATGGAAGATGTTGGTCCAGACAAACGTCACTTAGTAGTGTCAGGTTTAATGTCTACTTTTAAGAAGATTTGGGTCGACGCATGGTCAGCACGAATGGAATACATTCTGACCAACGCACTACTGGCTCTGATTGAATACCCAGACACCACCCTATTGTCCGTCAATCGATTATTTTCTGACAAAGGATATCGCAAGAAGGTGGTTGAATACATAAAAGACCCGGCGGTTAAATCTTTCTGGGTTGATGAATATGCTGGTTACACCGAACGTTTTACGGCCGAAGCTTTGCCAGCTATCCAAAACAAGATCGGTCAGTTTACCGGTAACCCCCTGATTAGAAATATTATTGGCCAGCCACACTCAAGTTTTGATATTCGAGAAATGATGGACAACAAGAAGATTCTTATTATCAATCTCTCTAAAGGTTTGATTGGCGAGACGAACG
>JAJOLC010000013.1 GCA_021129655.1 Minisyncoccota bacterium | reverse complement strand
TGAGGTAACTATCACTAGGATCGCTGACTTTGGTGCCTTTGCAAAACTAGATGAATATAACGAGGGTCTAATCCACATCTCAGAAATTGCTCCATTTAGAGTAGAGAAGATGGAGGGAATATTTAAGGAGGGCGAAGTTCTGTCAGTCGTAGTTTCTAAAGTCGACAAAGGTAAGATAGGACTCTCAATAAAACAGGCTGATTCAGCTTTTGCAGAGAATCGGGGATTAATAGCTGAAAAAAGTAGCGACGGCTCTAAGTAGGGAAAACCGCTCGCACAAAAATAAAGAATTATGCGATACTAATAAGAATGAGTGATGAAACAAAAAAATCTCACGCTACTATTCGCACTTATGCGAATGATTTAGACACTGAACGAGTTAAACAAAACAAGCCCACTAAGGTTTCTAGTACACCTCCTTTAGGCGACGATACAGCTCCAAAGAAGAAGAAAAAGCGACATCAAGACGAAGCTGTGTTTATTAGTGACAAGGAATCTGATCCGATTGTAAAAATTGCAAAAGAAATTCCAAAACTGGTTGTAAAAAAACCCAAGGAAACCCCTGTGGCAGCTGCGCCAGTTACCAAAATACCTGCATTTCATGAACTGAATAAACACGAGCCTATAATCAAGAGTGCACCGAAGAAAGAGAAAGTAGAAAAAGCTCCTAAAATTAAAACAAGTGAAACGAAACCCAAGAAAATCAAATCAAAAAAAGTTAACGTTGGGTTTGACGCAACAGTTATAACTGACACTAAAAGCAAGAGCTTTAGGCTTGTTCCTTCTGTATTATCCTCAATCAAAAATTGGTTTAAGTCATTAACTGCAGGTAAGAAGCATAAGAAAGCGCCCAAATACACCGTCCCTGAAACAAGTCGAAGGAAAGGTGTTATTCAAAAAGCTACCTCCAAAACTGGTGCTATTTTCTCTGAGGATAACGACACTTTGAAAGAAAAGATAAGATTGCGTCAAAAAAGGAGTGTTCGTGATTCTGACACTAATTGGTCACCGTACACAGAAACAGGATTCAACCTACTAGAGACCCCTGACGCCACACAAAATGTAGCTGTAGAATTCAAGCATTCAGGATTACCAAAGGGCCAAGAAAACGAAGTGGGCACACAAACTACTGAAGGAACCGAAGAAGACAAATTGGACATCCTAGCCGAGGCAAGGTGGGCAGCGAGTCACGAAGAAGTTGTTAAGCCGAAACCTGGGATAACTTCAACACCGCCAGACACTAGAGAGATTATCGAAACAGAGCCGGCTGAAGCAGAGAAGGATGTGCCAGAGGAGGAAACACCTGAACTGACTCCTAGCGAACAGGAAGAAGAAAGCAAGGACACTGAGCAAGAGCCGAGTGAGCATAAACCGAAAAGTAAATCAGCTATTCTTGGTTTTGAAACAAACGCCCTAACCATCACCCTGGTGGTTATGATTGTTGGATTCCTGATAATTCTGTTTACTGCCCGTATCACCCTACAGCAATTATCATCTGACCCACAAACCGCACCGCCGGAAGAAGTGTCAGCATCCCTACTTCAAAATTCTGAACTACAGAACATTCTAGTGTCTAGCGAGAACATTAACCGTATTGCCACACTCGTCTCTTCTGCCGCTGAGTCAGCTCCTGTTGGCACGGTTGAGTTTCCAATCGTTTCCCAAGCAGGGGACGAGGTGACTCCTTCCTATTTGTTTGAAACTCTTAACTTCAAAACCATAGCAGCTTTTCGTCAGTCACTAACAGCCGCGCGGTTTGTTTCCTTTAACCAGTCACAACCTCTACTGATAATACAATTTGTAGATGAAGATACTGTTAAAGGAGGGTTCTTGAGCTGGGAGGAAACTATGGCTTCCGACTTAAGCTTAGTCTATGACTTACCCGACACTGAAGAAGTTGAGTTTACTGATAATTCTGTTTCTGGCTATGACGTACGGGTTCTGGAAATTGAGGGAGGGGTAGTTCTTATGTACGGAATACTAAACAACAATACCGCGCTCATCGGTACAGATAAAGCTGTCTTTAAGCAAATTTCTGAATTAAGTTTATCCAATTAATCTCATTTAATAATATGTTGCAGCACGAGACGTTAAAGATTAAGCTTGAGTCTGAATTAGAAAAAATTTATAGAGAGAAAGAACTACCTACCTATATAGAATGTCAGTTGCAAAAATAAACACTATCCAGCCTGATGTATTAAACGGCACAGTCATCACAATAGAAGCCGATATTTCGCGTGGTCTACACGCGTTTTCTGTTGTTGGGCTCGCTGGTAAAGCGGTGGACGAATCTAAAGACAGGGTCGGTAGCGCTATTAAACACTCAGGCTACACCTCTCCAAAAACTAAGAATCAAAAAATTATAATTTCCTTGTCGCCAGCTGACCTTAAAAAGGAAGGGCCCTTGTTTGATTTACCAATCGCTCTAGCCTACCTGATTGCTGATGGAGAAATAGCAACAGACGACACTAAAAGAATCTATGTGGGGGAGTTAGGATTAGATGGTGCCCTCCGCCCAATAAAGGGCGTTCTCGGAGTTGCGTTAGCTGCCAAGAAAGGTGGCTACACTGAAATAATTGTTCCAAAAGAAAATGCTAAAGAAGCAGCTTTAATTGAGGGGGTAACAATTCTGTCAGCGTCGTCACTTAGAGAAGTTATTGGACACATATCTATAGACGAAGAGATGAAAGACTGTACTTTGCCAACTCAATCGCCCACCCTCATAGATAGTGACTGGTACGAAAGTAGCGTCACTTTAGAAGACATCAAGGGACAAGAAAGCGCTAAGAGAGGTCTGGTTATTGCCGCAGCTGGTCGACACAACATAATGCTTGTCGGACCACCCGGAACAGGGAAGACCATGTTAGCCAGAGCTCTCCGTGCACTTTTGCCACCATTGTCCAGAGAAGAGGCTTTGGCTGTGACCGCTATTCATTCTTTATCTAATAGCAGTTTTACTGTCAGTGGCAGACCTCCGTTTCGAAGCCCGCATCACACAGCCTCTCACACTTCATTGGTGGGTGGAGGGACTCATCCAAAACCAGGAGAAATAACCCTGGCTCATAACGGAGTTTTATTTATGGATGAGTTTCCAGAGTTCGATCGACGTTCACTGGACGCTCTACGACAACCTTTAGAAGACCGGGTCGTTTCTATTTCGAGAGTTCATAGTACTGTTGAGTTCCCGGCAGACTTTGTTTTGGTGGCTGCTCTAAACCCTTACCGAGGAAGCGAAGACGGCACCACCAACCTGGCTCGAGCCATGCAAGAGACATACAAAAATAAAGTTTCTGGGCCAATTTTGGACCGAATAGATTTATGGCTGGAGGTTCCCCACGTACCGTACGAAACGCTCACCTCATTACCAAGCAAAGTTGATGAAACAAACAGAGCCCGGGATATAATTTTAAAAGCTCGTTCTGCCCAATCAGAAAGATTTTCTAAAACTAAAACCAACACAAACTCAGGCATGTCTGCTCGTGACATAGAGAAAACTATTTCTCTAAATAGCGAAACAAAAGATTTACTTAAACTGTCCAGTGCAAAATTAAACCTATCTCCCCGAGGCTATCATCGATTAATTAAAGTTTCGCGAACCATTGCGGACCTAGAGGGAAGTGAGGAGATTCTTCCTGAACATATTTTGGAGGCTTTACAATACAGAGTAACAACATAAATAAAAACGCCAGACATTTTGTCCGGCGTTTTTATTTATTAAAATTTAGAATGGGTTACTTCCGCCTCGCACCTCGAAGTGAAGATGGACGCCAGTTGATTTACCGGTTGTTCCCATACCACCAATTACCTGACCTTGTTTTACATAAGCCCCTACACCAACAGAGTTTCTAGATAAATGAGAATACAAAGTCTGAGTTCCATTACTGTGTCGGATTACAATATATTGACCATAGCCTCCGTTCCAACCAGAACTCTTAGACACAATAACCTCTCCGGCAGCGGCAGCTCTAATAGATGAACCGTGAGCAGCAGCCAAGTCGACGGCGTTGTATCCGTGAATTCCTTGAGTCTTAACTGAACCGGGTGCTGGGTGGATTAGACCGGCACCAGAAGCAACTGACGTGCCTGAGGTTCGAACTGGTTGTGCGTAAGTAGTTGTTCGTGTTGACACTGACATAGCTCCTCCAGGAATTATAAGAACATCACCAATAGATATTGTGTCAGCTGAGGTCATATCATTGTAAGCCAGTATTTCTGCAACATCACCATCATATTTTTCAGCAATCACCCCCATTGTGTCGCCCTTCTTAACTGTGTGTTGGATTCCAACAATTGGCAAAATAACCAACGTGTCACCTGAATGTATATCAGTGGCCTTATTAATATCGTTGGCCCACATGATAGTGTTGGCTGTCACACCAAACATTTCAGCGATTTGTGAAAGGGAATCGCCTTCGCGCACAGTATAAACCCGAATTTCTCCTGAACTATTCTTCTGTTCAGCTATAACATCTTCCCCGACCGGACCAGTAGAAACTAAAACATTTTCATCTACAACAATGTCCGCTCCACCACGTGCTCGTAGGGGGTTTGGGTTGTGCAGAGCAGTCAACAAAGAAATATCTGCTGCTGAGTTAGCATCGACAACAGGTGTAGTTTGTTCCAAGTTTGAATTAGAAAAAAGCATAGAAAAGAATCCTGCTTGTACAGAGAAGGGAGCAGTTGCAATTGCTGCCAGCAATAAAAATTCACTCGCCACGCGTGCGCTGGTTGGTAGATTTATTTCTCTTCTTTTGGCTGACTGCTCTGGTTTACCAGAAACATCATCCGATTCTTGTGAGTAAGGTTGAATATGTCTTTTATTAGGGTCTCTCCGCAATTTCATCCGATACTGTAAATTCTGTATGCGCGTTTGTAGGGCTATAAGCTCCTGACATACCAACTGTTTGGTACGAGGGATATTTTACTAGAGAAAGTCGGTAGTGCAATTGACGAAATACACTTTTCTAGCCAACTATTTTTTAGTCTGAAAAAGGGCTGTGCACAGCCATATAATAACTATTGACACACAGGCTATTTAGTTGGTTTGTTTTAAACTCAGTATTATTATGTGAATAATAAGCTGAATCGTGTTTCGTTCTGACCGCTTATTACTCTATGCTATAGTGTGCTCTACATGACAGAAGCCTCATATCTAGAAGGACTCAACGACCCACAAAAACAGGCGGTCTTACATATCGATGGGCCGTTAATGGTTTTGGCTGGAGCTGGTTCAGGAAAAACTCGGGTTATCACTCACAGAATTGTTCATCTTATACATGAGGGGGTGGCTCCACACAATATTCTGGCAGTAACTTTCACCAACAAGTCAGCCCAAGAAATGCGTGAACGAGTCGAGAAACAAACTCGCGAGAACTTTCCGTCAGAGCGAGCAGTGATGGACAGCTTGCCTCTAGTCACAACCTTTCACTCTTTGGGAGTACGTTTGCTGCGAGAGTTTCACGACACTTTAGGATTACGTCGACACTTCACTATCTACGACCGAAGCGATAGTCAGAAAGTGGTGAAAGCGGCGATAGAAAAATGCGGCTATAACCCAAAAGAGTTTGAGCCACGAAAAATCCTGTCGATGATTTCTAGAGCCAAAGGTGATGCAGTGACCCCTTTAGAATACAAAGATGCTGCTAACTCCTACCCAGAGCAAGTAACTACTGAGGTGTGGGAAAAATACGAGGAAACCCTAAAGGCTGAACATGCTCTAGATTTTGATGACCTATTAGCAAAAACATTACTCTTACTACGTGAGTACAAACATGTTAGAGAAACCCTGCAACAACGCTTCAAGTATATTCATGTTGATGAGTATCAAGACACCAACCGAGTTCAGTTCTCTATCGTCGAGCTTCTGACTGGAGAAGCACACAATATATGTGTAGTGGGTGACATCGACCAAAACATCTATTCTTGGCGTGGGGCTGATATTAAAAATGTCTTGCAGTTCGAGAAACACTTCCCCCGAGCAACTACTATTTTGCTAGAGGAAAATTATCGCTCGACTCAAACTATCATTGCGGCCAGTAACGATATTATTGAAAAAAATCAAAACCGAGTTAAGAAGACTGTCTTCACAAACAACCACCAAGGGGAGAAGCTTTCTCTTTACGCTGGGATGACAGGGTACGATGAAGCTGAGTATGTAGCTCTAGCGGCCAAGTCATTAATTGAGGATGGAGCTGAACCATCATCAATTGCTATTCTTTATCGAACTAATTTCCAATCACGCTCACTGGAAGAGGCCTTCCTAAACTTCGAGGTACCGTATCAGCTACTGGGAACAAAGTTCTTTGAACGAAAAGAAGTTAAGGATGTTTTGTCTTATCTACGACTAGCTCTTAATCCTGGCAGTAATGCAGACCTAACCAGAATCATAAACTCACCAGCTCGCGGTATCGGCAAGGTGACCATGCTTAAGGTAATAGAAGGGAATCGAGCTGACCTCAACAAAGGAGCCTTGGCTAAGGTGATGGTTTTTGATGCCATTACAGAAGACATCGGAAAGGTGGCGGTAGAGAAGCCTTTGTCTGACACAATAAAATTTATTATGCAGCGTAGCGGTATTGAGGCTAAGCTCAAAGATGAGGGGACTGAGGAGTCTTTAGAACGAATTGAAAACTTACGTGAGTTAGTAACTTTGGCCAGCCGCTTCAATGAAACTGACCCTAGTGAAGCTGTGGAACAACTACTAGAAACAGCTGCTCTCCAGAGTGATCAGGACGAGCTTAAAGAAAAGGAAGAACAAAATGCTGTGCGGCTCATGACTATCCATGCTGCTAAAGGCCTGGAGTTTTCCTATGTATTTATCACTGGTCTAGAGGAAGGACTTTTCCCACATGAACGACTAGATGACGGTAAAACTGACAATGAGGAAGAGCGTCGCCTATTCTATGTAGCCCTTACTCGAGCAGAGAAAAAAATATTCCTAACTTATGCGCATATGCGCACCATCTTTGGTCAACAAAAAGTAAACTTGCCGTCATCGTTCTTAAATGACATCAGCAAAAAACATGTCGAGATGGTTGAGCCAGGTGGGGGAGGAGGAGAATCTTCCGGTTACGAAACTACGGTTTATTTAGATTAACTGCGACCCACAACCCTGTCGGCTGTTATTGAAGTTGGTGTAAAAGTTTGATTTTGAGCTGAATCTTATGAGTGTCTAGTAACAGCCGGTCAATTTATTGTTTAATAGGCAAAACTGAAGTAACCTATTGACTATGCCGGATAAATTCGAACATAAAAAATCTCTAGGTCAGCACTTCTTAAACAGCGACTATGCACCTAAGAAAATGTGTGACGCCGCTGATATACAAGTTGGAGATATTGTGCTGGAAATTGGACCTGGTACCGGAGCCCTCACTAAAGAGCTGCTGTCTCGTGGCTCTACAGTAATTGCTGTAGAAGCAGACAATCGAGCAATAGCTGAGTTAGAGGTAGTTTTTCCTGAATATATAAAGGAAGATAAACTTATCATTCACCACAAAGATGCTCGTTCACTAGACCTAACTTCTTTAGATCTAGTAGCTGGTCAGTATAAAGTAGTATCAAACATACCTTATTATCTGTCCGGAATGTTATTCAGAAGCCTGCTAGACACCGATTGTCAGCCAATGACTTTGGTTTTTCTGGTACAGAAAGAGGTGGCGGAAAGAATTGCTCGGACCGAGAAAGAGTCCCTGTTATCACTGTCAGTTAAAGTGTTTGGAAATCCTACCTATATATGTACGGTCAAAAGGGGACATTTTACCCCACCGCCTAAGGTAGATTCCGCTGTAGTAGCCATCAATAACATAAACAAGGAAAGTTTTGTCGGTATCTCAGAGGAGTTATTTTTCCAAGTAATTCATTTGGGTTTTGCGCAAAAAAGGAAACAGTTGTTGGGTAACCTATCAAAAACATTTTGCCGAACCGCACTTGAAGCGGTGTTTACATCACTATCACTTCCACACACCGTTAGAGCTGAGGATATACCTTTAGAAATATGGCTTATTCTGGTAAAAAAACTGTCTGCTTTAGAGATATCCACCGATAACCTACAATAAGTCCCCAGCTTATACACAGGCTCATACACAGTTCTGTGTATTTTTTTATTTGTAGAGTATTCCGACTGTTATACTAAATAGTGAATATGAAAGGGCAAATTAACCCAAAGATTGTTGGTGCCACTATTGTTGGATTTGCATTAGTTGCTGGTGCTTATGTAACAACCAATTTTGGTGAACCTAGCAGTGTGTCGCAGAACGCAGCTATTATCGATAATTCGGCCACCTCTCCTAGAGTATCTATCGAAGTGGTAGACAACGACCAAAACGGTATTGAGGATTGGCGAGATGAGTTTGTAACTGCTTCACCAGTAGTTCTAAACAACGACTCGGAAGAATACACCACTCCAGAGACTCTAACTGGTGAAATGAGTATCGATTTTATGGAAAATATTATCCGCTCTCGTGGATACGGAGCGTTTGGTAGTTCTGAAGAAGAAATCATCAACAAAACTGTTTCTCATCTTGAGGAAGAAACAGCTCAAACGCTATATGACATTAATGATATTATCATAATGAGCGATTGGAGCGACCAAGATATAGTCAATTACGCCAACACTGTTGGAGCGACCATTCTGCGGCACAGTATTGCAGGGATGGATAGTGAGGCGGTTATTCTGAAGGACGTTTTATCTAACAACAATACCGAGCGTTTATCAGAACTAGAAGATTTGGTCGGAGTATATAAAGGGTATCGAGATGACACAATAAAAATACCCGTACCATCTTTCATGATTAAGGAGCATTTGGACCTGATCAACACATATAACGCTATTTATGTAGATGTCTCCGCCATGCTTAATTCACTAGATGATCCAGTAGTCGCACTACTTAGGCTACGTCGCTATCAAGATGATGCTACTGCTTTAGGTTACGCTATGCAAAACATGTACTTTCTTCTAGCCGACAGTCCTGGACAATATGAAGATGGTGCCCCAGCGACCATTTTTACAATATTTAGCCCTGATTACCAAATATAAACTTATTATTATGGATACTTTTTTCACCTATCTAAAAAAGACTTTAGTGGCAACCATGTTTGTTATTTTTGGTTTTGTTGGAACATATATTCCTCAAACTTGGGACGACTCTTCTGTTGCTGTTGCTTACGATGCTACCTCCGGACTCCAAGGAGCAGCCCTGGTACACCAAGTAACAACCGGAATTGAAACAGCTGGAATCAATATCGCCGCAACCTTGTCGGCAGCTTACGACGCAATTACATCCTGGGCTTCCAACAATTTATGGATTAAGGAGTATGTATTAGACGGACTTGCTTGGGCATTAGCGAAACAGCTTGTGTCGTCAATGGTAGACAGTCTAGTCTCCTGGATTAACTCAGGCTTTCAGGGTCGACCACATTTTGTACAAGACCTACAAGGATTCTTACTCGAAGCAGCCGACCAGGCAGTCGGGGAGTATATACAGGAGCTAGGCGCCATTGGATCTTTTATATGTTCTCCATTTAGATTAGATGTTCAGATAGCTGTTTCTAAACAATATAATTTATCAAGAGAAAACCAATATGCTTCAGACTGTTCTTTGACTGGTATCATGAGCAACATCGAAGATTTTACCTCTGGAGCACAAGGCAGCTTTGGCCCTGATGGTTGGGACAAGTGGATAAACATTGTGTCTGACCCGATGAAGTACACACCTTATGGTGCTTATTTATCTGCCGAGGCTGGGGCAAACGCTAGAATTATTAACGCTAAAGGTGAGGAAATTTCTTTACTAAATTTTGGTGATGGTTTTTTGTCAGGAGAAGTTTGTAATGTTGTTCATGGCCCAGGCACTACCAAGGAGGAGTGTTTTATTACTAAACCAGGTAAAATTATTGAGGAAGCATTATCGTTCAACCTAGATTCTGGGAGACAGTCTTTAATTGCAGCAGATGAGTTAGATGAGATTCTAGGCGCTCTCCTCAACCAAATCGCTAACCAGGTCTTTACAGGGGCTCAAGGTCTCCTTGGACTAGGTTCCCCAACACCTTCTTCCTACACTCCTCCATCAGGCACAACCCAGCAACACGCCGGTATTCAAACAAGCTCCTTTACTCTCAATTCTGAAATGCAGACCTCTCTTACAACACAAAAAGACTTTAGAGCAGCAGCTAGCACCTACAAAAATAGGTTTGAGACTATGATCCTTGCGTCCACAACCTACACAACTGCAGAAATAAATGCGGCTAAGGTTGCAATATTACAAACTGATACAGTAATAAGTAAAACAACGACAGACTCCTCCCTCCTTCAAAGCGCACTAACTGAGTTTAATGCCGTAGGCACAACACCTGCCAGAAAAACCCAGATATACAACACCTTTAAGGGTATGAGTTTGTATACCCAAAATGACATAACTGCGTCTACTAACAATTGGGAACTGGTGCTAAATCCATAATCTTTATATGAGCATTACTAATAAACAACTATCCTTCGTTCTTCTGACCACAGTGTTGTTTTTAAGCACTCCTATTTTTGTTCATGCTGAGCCTGGATTCATAGCGTCTACAATGTATCAGATAGTTCAAAAGTTTTTTGGGTTATTTTTTATCTTAGCAGGGTACCTACTGAACTTCTCTATTCAAGATTTTATTATTGATTTTGGTTCAGATTTTAAGGTTGCGGGTGGAGTTGGAGAGGCTGTCAATCTCATTTGGTTAAACATAAGAGATATTTTTAACCTAACGTTTATTTTTGGGCTAGTTTATATTGGTTTCAAAATGATTCTTGGGACGGACGATTCACAAAGCCGGCGCTGGTTAGCCCATTTAATACTAGCCGCTCTTTTGGTTAACTTCAGCCTGTACATAACTAAATTTATCGTGGATTTTACAAACCTTTTAGCTACTCAAATTGCTGTGGGGGGTTTTCCAAACGCCGGGCTTTCAAAGGCTGGCGCTATTGATATAGCTGGAACATTTATGAACAGCATGGGACTAACCTCGCTTGTCGGTAATGGTGCTGGTATACCAACAGCAGCTGGTGATGCGCCTTGGGGCTACATATTCGGCACAATTATTATTCTTCTTACGGGGACATTTGTTTTTGCGGCGGGCGCTTTCTTACTAACTATTCGCTACGCCTCTTTACTTCTTTACATGATTTTTTCACCACTGATGTTTATTGGCTGGGTCCTCCCACAACTTCAAAGTGTTTCTGACAAATACTGGAAAGGGTTCTTGGTTAATGCTTTCTTTGCACCAGTATATATTTTGATGCTTTATGTGTCCTCCACAATAATTTATGCTTTTTATGGTGGTAAAGTTGCTGATTTTGGAAGCCTCACAAACCCAGATAGCGCAGCTGATCTCAATGGGGTTTTCGAGTCTACTTTACCTCCTTTTATTGTGTCTAGTATTCTTTTGGTAGCATCTGTTGTTCTTGCAAGCAAGATGGGTTCCGATGGCGCCGGAGCAGCCATGAAAATGGGGCAGAGGTTCCGGGGGGCTGTACAACGGCGTGCAGGAAGTATGACAGCTGGAGCTGCTGGGGGTCTTGCCAGAAACACAGCGGGTAGGTATGCAAATCATCTGGCCAATAGTAAAAAATTTAAAGATAGAGCGGGGAGTAGCTTTAGGGGCAAGCTAGCCTTACAGGCTGCACGTGGAGTAGCAGGATCCAGTTTCGATGCTAGGCAAGTAGGGAACATAGGCAAAGAGATTGGTGTTGGATCAGGAAAGACTGGTGGTTATGCAAAAACAGAGAAAGATAAGATTAAGTCTGATAAAGATTTCTCAGACAGTTTAGGTAAGAAGGAAGCAAAACAAGAAGATATTGAAAAAGCAACATCTACAAACACCGACGTAATGGAAGCTAAGGCCAAAGTTAAAGAGCAAGAAGAAAAGAACGCTGAAAATGAGAGTGCGTTAGAAAAAGGTGGTGACGGAGCTCGGGCAAAGGCGCAGGAAAAGGTTGATGAGATTAAGAATCGAACAGTCTTCAGCCCTACCACTGCACAGGAGTTGCAGGAGGCCGAAAAGGAACTGTCAGACGTCGATACTAAACTTGGTGCTGATATGGAGGTTTTGAAGAAAGAAGTGGACGCAGGCAAGAAGGCACTCGATAAAGCTAACAATGATATGGTTAAGATTGTTGATGCTACAAAACTGAAAGAAGAAGCAAAGATTGTGTATGGTCGACAGATTGATTATGCTAACCAGGTTCAAAACACAGCTAATCTTGTAGAACTTGGTGTAGGTAAATTTAAAGGAACCTCAAGAAGTTCTGCTTCTGCTGAAAAACTGAAAGAAAGCCTGGGTACAGATGCTAGTGGTGCGATAACTGGAACCAAAATGATGAATAGTGATAGTGAGTATAAAAAAGCTCAAGTTCGAGCCAGGGCTGACAAGGAACTAGCTGATGCAGGAAGTATGACAGCTGTCTCTTCAACCAGTGAAGCTGTTGCTAATACCGAAAATACGTAAGTTTATGGAAGAAAAAGCTATTAAGGAGCGTTTAGATAAACTGAGTGAGAATTATGCAGCTTTTGTTCAAAGCAATTTTATTGACAGTCTATCATCTAGCCTAGGCAAGGAAGCTGGACTAGATTCCCCGAAAACTATCTCCCTAAATCATGGAATAAGAAATTACTTACTGTTTGAATTAAACTTTTCAGGTCTTGTTTCACATATAGAAAAAGGGTGTACTCTACCTAAAAAGACGGCGGGCGTTTTAGCTGGGGCAGTACTGGCGGCTCTACCAGACGTTTTTTATTCGAAGCAAAATGAGATGTACGAAGAATTTAATCTAGGTTTGTCTACCTCAGAAGTTCCTGCAGAAGTAGTTGTCGGTATTCCGTCTGCACCAGTACCAAAGCCTACTCCACACATAAGAACCATGGCTCAGGACATAAGTAAGTCACAAGCACCTGATGACCCGGTGTACACATCAACTCAATCTGCAATCTTAAAAGAGAAGACCTCTTTGTAGTGAGGGTGTTACAAAATAGTTGGGGATTAGTCTTGTGTTTAAAAAAATCAGTCAGTGCTGGCATGTATAATACTGATACATGCGCTTTGAAGTACCTCAGTTTATTGAAATAGAAGACAAAATTTTTGGCCCCCTAACCTGGAGACAGTTTTTATATTTAGGGGGTGGGGTTGGTATGGCGGTAGTCATGTTTCTCACGCTACCTTTTGTGCTTTTTGTTATTTCAGGACTACCTTTAGCCGTTCTAGCTGGAGCACTGGCTTTTTATCCAATCAACAACCGGCCTTTTTCTTTTTTTCTAGAAGCTATAATTAATTATGTATCTAATCAAAAACTGTATCTTTGGAGGCAAAAGAAAGACATAGTTCACAAGTCCTCATTTACACCCAAAAAACATCTTTCAACAGGTGTCCCTGTCTCACAGACTCCCACCAAAAAGAAGAGTGTAG
>JAJOLC010000033.1:3065-14790 GCA_021129655.1 Minisyncoccota bacterium | reverse complement strand
AGTCAGCAAAGCCCCAGTTGCATCTGCCAAATACTCTCGTTTGCGTGAGACAGCGAGCTGGATTAACTTAGCTGCAATCGGAGCAAGAATTATTCCTACTATACCAATAATCAAAAAAGCGGGGTGACGGTCTCTATTATTGCCTCCACCAAAAATCATTGTACGGGCAAAAAAGTCGGCCACGATTGCCACAAACCCGGCCAGAACAACTGCCACCGTCATAACTAACATGTCTCTGTTACCAACGTGTGACAGCTCGTGTGCCATCACCCCCTCTAGCTCGTTTCGGTCTAGTATTTCCAGCAGCCCTGTAGTTGCTGCCACAACTGCATGTTCTGGGTCACGGCCAGTTGCAAAGGCGTTCGGAGCTGGGTCGTTCACGATAAATATTCGCGGCATTGGTAAACCAGCGGTAATAGCTAGATTCTCTACAATATTGTACAAGTCTGGAGCCTGCTCCTTAGATATCTGCTTAGCATTAGTCATTTTTAGAACAATCTTGTCAGAAAACCAATAGCTACCAATACTAGTAAAAAAAGCGAGACCGGCCCCAATATACAGAATTATCGGATTACCAAGATACCACGACACTCCATAACTAAGAGCAATCACCATCAGCAAAAAAGTACCCATTAGCGCATAGGTCTTCATTACATTATTTGATTGTTGAGTATATAGAGTAGCCATTGAATAAGAGAATGAGCCAAAGGTGATTATTTTGGATTTATGCAGATGCTTCGTCAGATATGACCTCCAGAGGAGTATCTGCCAGCAGCTGGCTGCAAGGGAATTAGAAACTAATTTCTAATTCCTATTTTTACAAAGGAATTCCTTGCACACTCTCATTAGAGTGATAGTCGACATCGTCTGACCAATGTAAGTAATAGCCGTGCTTGTAGCCGCCTTTTTTTAGCAGATTCTGCTTTCTGGCGGCAATAAGTTCTTCCTTGGGGATATCGAGCTGATGAATTAGAGTCTCTAGAATTACCATCAGGTCACTGTATTCTTCTAGGAATAGTTCTTTGGTCCGACACATTGAAAGAGCTGCTGCTTCTTCTTGAATTTTCTTAAATAATTCCTGCTGCAATTCTTGAACATCGGTAATTTTTCGAACTTCAGCTTTCTGTCGTTTAGCTTCGATTTTAGCTGGGACATTGTCTCGGATGAGTTTATTGTAGTAGATTCGATTAATTTCTGACATGAAACTAGAAATTAACTTTGACCGGTTCTCGTTCTACACTTTCTTCCTCTAATTCAAAGAATTCTTCAGACTTGAAGTTGAACATGTTTCCAACTAGGTTTGAAGGGAAAGACTGCAGAGCAATATTTAGATCGCGCACATTGCCGTTATAGAACCGGCGAGCTGCTTGAATTTTGTTCTCAGTATCTGAAAGTTCTCGCTGCAGCTCTAAGAAATTAGTATTTGCCTTTAAGTCTGGATAGTTTTCTGAAATTGCCATCAGGCGACTAAGAGCACCTCCAAGCGAAGCCTCTGCTCCAGCCATAGCTGCGATTTGGTCAGGAGTAATATTAGAAGGGTCAACATGAGTCTGAGTCGCTGCTGCTCGGGCGCTAGTTACAGCATCTAGGGTTTCTCGCTCGTGAGCAGCATATCCCTTAACTGTTTCAATCAGGTTAGGAATTAGGTCATAACGCCTCTTAAGCTGAACGTCAATATCAGCCCAAGCCTCCTTAGCTCGCTGAGTTAGTTTAACAAATCGGTTATATGCGCCAATTACGTAGGCAGCCAAAACCACTACTACACCAATCAAAATCCACATTGAGTTCATACGCTAAAATTATGTTTTTATGGTTAATATTTTACCATAATAATGAATTAGCCTTTACTTTTATCGCCGGAGGAGTATCTTGTCAATAGACAAGATAGGAGGCTCACATGAGTAGCAAAACAAGTTCTGATGTAATTAGTATGTCTGAATTGAGAGATATCATACAAGCTAAAAATGAACGTCCGTATGGCTTTCCATACTTACACCGTACCCGTAAGCACATTATCAACGAAAATATAACTGAGCTTAAGGCAATGACAGTAAACAATAAATATTCCCAAACCTGTTATGAGGTGAGGAGAATAATGAAAGAGTCCTGCATGATAACTTCATTTGGAAAAACAACGGAAGACACTCCAATTGAAGGTTACGGATACAATGCGTTCTTTTGCTTTTATGGGGTAAGGAAGGAATCTAACGGAAAAGTTCTCGTCAGAATTTATTCCCATAGATTCATGGACTACCTACTTGAAGTTCTTCCAAAAACATCAGCAAAAACTCAATTTGAATTTGACGAAATGTGTAAGGGCTTTTCAGCCTTAAAATAACTAGTCGCTGTGCGGCAAAGGAGAGTTTGAATGAACACTCAAGCAGACATGAGTACGAAGTACGAAATAAAGTGTGAACTAGAAAATTTCCATAAGCTGAGACAGTTAATTCGTGAGAAAAAACTGTTTCAGGTCGGTTCTGACTCAGTAGACAAAAAATTTCACAAAGCTTGTGCTGAAGTTAAGGATTTGATGTTAGAGCGCTGCAAGGTCGCTGACAGGAAAGAATTGTTAACTGACATTGCAATTGGAATAAGTGACTACGATGGTTCTTTCAATTTTACAGGTTGGTGCCTCTATATAAACGACAGCAATACGGAGGTAGCTGCCGGTAGATATATAGACACACTATTTGAAATCATCGATGAACTTTCAGCTATTTCTCAATTCGATTTTGATGAATTGTGCGGGCAATTCTATGATGAACTGACTAGACCAGCGTTAGTTGAATAATCTATTAGCGCAAAGCGGGCAAAATTTTGCCCGCTTTTTTTAATAAATGCCATGGAATTATGTAAAATTCCTGCAAATACGAGACGAGCATGAAAAAAGACCCGAGGTGTACTTTGATGTACAGAGAGGGTCTTTTTTACTTGGTCAACGAAGTAGTTAGGGAATTTTACATCATTCCCCCCATTCCTCCCATACCGCTCATATCAGGCATAGCCGGTGCCCCTCCACCTTCTTCTGACTCATCAGCAATAGCTGACTCAGAAGTCAACAGAATGGCTGCGGCGGACACAGCGTGCTGTACTCCAGCCCGTTCAACCTTCACAGGGTCAATAATTCCGGCCTTTATCATATCGTCAATCATCTCTCCCTTTGCTGCATCGTAGCCGGCATTCCCACCAGCTTCTTTTACTTTCTGCACGATTACCGCGCCGTCGTGTCGGCCAGTGTTGTCAGCAATCTGCTTTAGTGGCACTTCAAGAGCCTTTAATACAATATTGTAACCAATCATTTCTTCTCGTTCCAAATCCTTCTTACCGATTACACTCTTCTCTACTATCGCTGACGCTCTTGCAAGAGCAGTCCCTCCACCAGGCACAATCCCCTCTTCAATCGCTGCTCGAGTAGCATTAACAGCATCCTCAATCTTTAGTTTCAGATACTTCATTTCTGTTTCTGTAGCAGCTCCTACTCGAAGCACTGCTACGCCACCAGCCAACTTAGCAATTCGTTCACTAATTTTGTCTTTATCAAACTTAGAACCAGCTTGTTCTAGCTGTGCCTTAAGAGCGGTAACCCGTTCAGCAATCACGCCCTTGTCTCCGCCGCCGCCAACTATAGTTGTGCTGTCTTTGGTTGAAACTACTCGATCGGCTGCTCCTAATTGCTCAAGCTCTATATTTTCCAGTTTCAAATCAAATTCTTCAGTAATAAGTGTAGCTCCAAGTGTAACAGCGATATCAGCTAACAACTCCTTCTTCCGGTCGCCATATCCTGGAGCCTGAACTGCCAAAACTGAAAATCCTCCCTTTAGCTTATTAACTACAAAGGTAGTTAAAGCCTCTCCCTCAATATCATCTGCAATAATAACCAATTCCTTTTTGCCAGTTTGAGCAATCTTTTCTAGCAGAGGAAGAATTTCTTTTACACCAACCACCTTTTTATCAGTAACTAGAATTTGAGCGTTTTTGAACTCAGCTTCCATTCGCTCTGGATTAGTCACCATATATGGAGAAACGTATCCCTTATCGAATTGCATCCCTTCAGTCATTTCAGTTTCGATACCAAACGATTGTGATTCTTCTACGGTCACCACACCGTCCTTACCAACCTTATCGATAGTTTCAGCAATTTTCTCACCTAAATCTTCGTCTTCTGAAGAAATAGTTGCAACCTGCTTAATCTCATCAATTGAATTGATTTCTGTCGCCATAGATTTCAGTGCTTCAACCACTTCGGCAGAAGCATGTTCCATACCACGACGAACCGCCATAGCGTTGATTCCCATAGTGG
Organism: Minisyncoccota bacterium; assembly: GCA_021129655.1. Classification (GTDB taxonomy): domain Bacteria; phylum Patescibacteriota; class Minisyncoccia; order Phycocordibacterales; family UBA918; genus OLB19. The sequence goes on along the minus strand of JAJOLC010000033.1, from coordinate 10,490 downwards.
TCTGACGTAAGCCTTCATTTACTAAAGCCTGAGTAAGCACAGTAGCTGTTGTGGTTCCGTCACCAGCCACTTCATTGGTCTTATTAGCAACCTCCTTAATAATCTCAGCTCCCATATTCTCGAACTTGTCTTTTAGGACAATTTCCTTCGCTATTGAGACACCATCGTTAGTGATAGTCGGACCACCAAATGGCTTATCCAAAATAACGTTACGGCCTCTAGGTCCCAAAGTAACCTTCACAGCATTAGCTACGGTATCAACCCCCTTCTGCAACTTCTTCTTTAAGTCTTCTCCAAATATTACTTCTTTTGCCATAATTATTACTTATTAGTTGTGTAGACTCCTAAAATGCTCGATTCTGAAACAATACTGTAATCCTTGTTTCCAATCTTTAGTTCGTCGTATCCATACTTAGAAAACACCACCCTGTCCCCTTCTTTTACTTCCATAGGAACTCGCTTTTCTCCGTCCTTGTCCCACTTTCCTGGACCAACAGCAATTACAATTCCTTGCTCGGCTTTTTCCTGCTTGGCAGAATCAGGAATAATAATCCCTGAGGCTGATGCTGAGCCAGCTTCTTCATCGGTAAGTGGTCGAACGATAACCCGGTCACCCAAAGGTATGATAGGACTAACGTTTTTCTTTGTATTCTCTGACATTGGTATTTTTCTTAAAATCTATAAATTCATTCGCGACTCCAAAACTGTCCACTATTCTAGTCGAGCAGTCATTATACGGCAGCTGATACCAGTGTCAAAAAATCAGGTTACTAATGTGAATGGGGAGAGAATTTACTTGCCACCAAGTTCAGTTTCTGATATTCTCCCTAGGCATGAATATTATCCAATCAGTACTCACAGTACTGCCGTACATTCAGATAATTCTCTCCATCCTTCTCATTGCTGCAATTCTTTTGCAACAACGTGGTTCTAGTTTGGGAGGAGCATTTGGTGGCGACAATTTTAGCTCATCATTTCACAAGCGCCGAGGCGCTGAGCTTTTCTTGTTCAAGTTTTCAATCGTAGTAGCGATTCTTTTCGTTCTATCAACGTTTCTTAACGTTCTTCTCTAGAACCAACTACACAGATTGACACAAGCATCATCTACTCACTCATATAATGAGTAGTTTGTTGTGTACTAGAAAATCTATTCTATTTAACTAACCCAACATGAAACCTTCATCAGAAACGTCTTCACGTTTTTTTGACAAATTTCTCAGTCGCATTGAATCAGTACCTGGTAGTGACCGGTTCATTTTGCGTGTTGCATTCTTCACTGTTATTGCTATGGGTATTTGGCTGACCCTTTCAGTCAACAATTATTACTCTGAGGTTATCGCTACAAGTGGTGGCTCTATTAACGAAGGTATCATTGGCACCCCTCGATTCGTTAATCCTGTCCTAGCTATCACGCGAGCCGACCACGATGTAGCTAGCCTTGTGTACAGTGGACTATTAAGAATTAATACCGAAGGAAACCTTAGCAACGATCTGGCAGAGTCTATTAACGTTTCTGAGGATGGCCTCACCTACAACATAGTTCTGCGTCAAGATATTACATTCCACGATGGTGAATCTCTTACTGCTGCAGACGTTATTTATACTATTCGCTTGATTCAGGACCCCGACCTAAAGAGTCCATTACGAGGCAATTGGACAGACATAATGATTGAGGAAGTGGGAGAATTTGAACTGAACATTGTGTTAGAAGAAGCCTACGCGCCTTTTATTGAAAACTTTACTATCGGCATCATGCCAGCACATGCTTGGAGCACTCTCCCAATCGAACAATTACCATTTAGCCAACTAAACACCGAACCGATTGGTACTGGGCCATTTTCAGTAGCCGATGCTGGCCGAGACACAGCAGGCTTAATTAAACATTACAGCCTGGTAGCTTATCGAGAAAACACCGTTAATCCAAAGATTGATAAGATTGAGCTCGACTTTTTTCAAAATGAAGAACTTTTATTGGTAGCTTTGAGCGAAAAGGAAATTGATGCTACAGCCTACGTCTCTTCATCTCACATCGAAGAAGTACTGACAAGAAAGTACCAGCTTTTAGAAGAACCCTTACCTCGAAGCTTTGGTATTTTCTTCAACCAGAACCGAGACCCTGCTCTTCGCGACAGCTCAGTACGAGAAGCATTGACAGTTGCCATAAATCGGGATGCTCTTATCGAGAATACACTGTTTGGGCACGGTGTCCCCATTTCAGCACCTACCGTAATTCTACAGCCTGAGCTAGAATTGGAGGAAGGCATCGATATCATCGCGACCAGCACACCAGCCGAGCAAGCGATTTCGATTCTAGAAGATGCAGGGTGGATACAAAATGACCTTAACCTCTGGGAAAATGAAATTGAAGATGAGACAGTCATATTGAGCATCACACTTAGAACAAGCAACGCTCCGTTATTTGAATCACTAGTTGATTCAATTGCAGAGCAATGGAGAGAAGTCGGAGTAGAAGTAATTACCGAACAGTTCGAGCAGACAGGACTCGTTCAGTCAGTAATACGACCTCGAGACTTTGAAGCTCTGTTGTTTGGTTTAGACATGAGTCGTTCTTATGACCTGTACCCTTTTTGGCACTCATCGCAACAAGATGACCCTGGACTCAACATAGCTCAGTACACTAATGTGACTGTAGATGAGTTACTAGAGACTGCACGCACTGAACAAGACGAAACCATTCGACGACAGTCATTAAACGAAGCAGGGATGATAATAAGCGAAGAAAAACCGGCCATATTCCTGTTCCAGCCAACCCTTACCTATCTTGTTAGCGATGATATAACGGTACAGGAAATGAACAATATTGGACGACCATCAGACAGATTTAGCAACATAGCAGAATGGCATACCGAAAGTGATTCCTTATGGCCTTTTTTTCGAAATGACGATATGTAAATATAACCGAAATTTGAATAATTATTAATTACAGAAATATTATGAACACAACAAACAACACGAGCAGCAATAGCAACAGCACATCTTCTACTAGCAATAGTGCTGGTGCAGTAAGCAACACTAATCAGCCACGACGAAACAATAACAACAACCGTAGGCGACCAGCCCACCAAAGTAACGGAGGCGGAGGAAGACCCAACCATGGTCGACCAAATCAGGGTGGAGGGCGTCCAGGACAAGGTGGAAAGCCAGGAGGAAAGCGAAGTGGACGTGGACGACGTAACAATCAGCATCGTCGGCGACCAAACACAGCGCCAGCTCTAACCCACCGTTTAAATACAACCGATAGCAAATCAGCAAAGATTCCTGAAATCACTGATGAAGACACTGTGCGAATTATCCCGGTCTCTGGAGTAGAAGAGATTGGTCGAAACATGAATATAATCGAAACCAAAGACGACATCTTTATTGTTGATGCTGGTTTTCAGTTTGTTTCTTCTGAAAGTAATGCTCCAGGAATTGACTACATTTTACCAAACACTCAATACTTAGAAGAGCGAAAGCACAAGATTCGAGCACTTATAGTAACTCATGGACACCTTGACCACATCGGTGGTATTCCCTTTATCATGGAAAGGATTGGCAACCCTCCAATCTATACTCAGTACTTAACATCTTTAATGATTCTTAAACGACAAGAAGAATTTCCACACATGGACCCAATAACCATGAATGTTATTAAGGAGGGTGAATCATTTTCTATCGGAAGCACGAGGGTTAAAACCTTCCCAGTTACTCACTCCATTCCTGACGCTATGGGTGTAGCGATTGAAACAAAGCATGGCGATGTAGTTGTCACAGGTGACATCAAGCTTATTAACGAGGGTGGAAAAGTAGTGGTAGAAGAACGAGAATCATGGGAAAAGGTAGGTGAAAATAACAACCTAGCTCTACTGTGTGACTCTACCAACTCTGACCGTGAAGGATTCTCAGCTTCTGAAAGCAAGGTATTCGAAACACTTGAATCAATCATCAAACAGGCTACTGGCCGGATGATTATTGGTACCTTTGCATCACAATTTGATCGACTGACTAATATTATTCGAGTTTGTGAAGAAACTGGAAAAAAAGTTGTCTTGGAAGGAAGAAGTATCAAGACCAATATCGAAATCGCTATTCAAGCAAAACTAATTGAAGTTAAGCCCGGCACCATCATCAATACTGGTGACATGGCCGACTACCCAGCTGACAAGATAGTTATCTTAAGTACTGGTTCTCAAGGAGAGAAGTTTGCCGCTCTGATGCGTATGGCAACAGACAAACATAAGTTCATCAAACTTAATGCTCGTGACACTATTGTCTTATCATCTTCAGTTATTCCTGGTAATGAAATTGCTATTCAATTACTAAAAGACAATATTTATCGACGTGATGTAAAGGTGGTTAACTACAAAGGCTCACACGTTCACTCTTCTGGTCACGGAAACTCTGGTGAACTAGTATGGGTACACAAAGCTGTCAAGCCAACATTCTTGATACCAGTTCACGGTCATCATTTCCACCTAAAGAGTCATCGACAAGCAGCAGTAGAAAATGGATTTCCAAAAGAAAATGTACCAGTACCAGATAACGGAACAATCATAGATATTACAAATGGTACCGAAATGAAGGTTCAACCAATGAAGATACCGACAGAACTAGTTATGGTGGACGGGTTCACCGTCGGGACTCGTCAGGAGGTTGTTTTACGAGACAGAACAAGCCTTTCTGAAGATGGAATGTTCGTTATCATCGCAACAGTAAATACCAAGACAGGAAAGTTACGAAAATCACCAGACATCATCTCACGTGGTTTTGTTTATCTACGAGAAAACCAGCAGCTACTATCGGAAGCTCGTGTACTAATCAAGCGAACAGTCGAAAAACAGACTGAGCACATGAATCCTTTGGATTTGGAAATGGTTAAAGATGAATTAACTGATGTAGTCAGCGGATTCCTAATGCAAAAGACACAGAAGACACCGATGGTGATTGCTGTTCTGATTGGAATATAGATTAGAAACATAGGCTATACAAAAAACCACCCTCGGGTGGTTTTTAGCTATCCCCACTCCCTAAACCTCCTCCACCGCTGGAACTACATCAATCCTCACTTCGGCTCCACCATTAACCATTGGTAGTAGTGAATCGACACATTCAACTCGTGCTACTTGAGTTGCTGTTAGTAGGTTGGTAGTACGAGGTGGGTAAACAATTGGAGCAGCGGAAGCTGTGTGGTTGAAAGTACCAGACAGAGCGCCATACAAGGTACAAGTTAAGTCGAAGTTAGCATCGATAATGATAGTCACGTCAGCAGCTTGCTGACTACGAACTATCTCTGAGTCAGAGGTCATACTGATGTTTGGTAGGGCGTGGCAAGAAGTGTTAGTCCAGACAGTGCCACCAATACAACCCACTCCAGCTGTAACCGTTTGGCTGAAGGTACTGCCGTCGTCTTCTAGGGTGAAGGTGCGGTTGTTTGGGGTGACTGATCGAGGTATACCTGGTGACGTCTGGTTATTAGCAGAGTCAAACTGAGTAGCACCCTGTTTGATAGCTGGGCTACCAACAAAGTCAGCTGTATTCCATATGATATTGCTAGAGCATGAAGTACCACCAACAAGAATGATGCAGGAGGTTGCCTGAATACTGCCTGAAGGTAATGCTGCTACTATACCGAGACTAATCTGAGAACAATGATTAACGGCAGTTTCGTTGGTAGGGTCTTCGGCAATGTCATTATTAGAATCAACACAGTGCTGGATGAAAAGTTCCTGTCCAACATGGCCGGCTGGTATGTTGTATGAAGTTGAGTCTACGTCAGAGGCGCCAGCGGCTAAAGCTGGGTTCAACTCTGAGTCTAGCGGTGAGAAACCAGCGTAGTTACCTAGTACTCCCCCATAGCGATACTCGAATACATCGGTGAAGCCGATGCCGGTCGGAAGAGAGCCATTGTTCAAAACTTGTGCCGTGAAGGTTAAGCTGACTCCTTGATTGAGGGGGTTAGCTGAAGTTTCTTGCAAGTTTTGACTAGTTAGATTAGGAAAAGCGGTGTTATTGGCGGTGAATGAGTTGGTACAAGCTATCGGACCAGTAGTGTTTAGTAGGCTATCGGTCACAGTGACTAATCCGGACTTAGCTCCGGCAGTATTGTATTGGACAGTTTCAATTTGGTTAGTTTGACCGCTGAGTGGCGCATCACCACTCCAAGTGTATGTGTATGGTGCCACTCCACCAGCAGCGTTGGCGGTCCAAGTAGTGTTGGTATTAATGTCTCCAGTGATAGGGGCCACTGAACAAGAAGCTACTAACGGTGATACTCCTAATCCAGTCAAAGGACGAGAGACAGTGCCTGCACCATCAAAAACGGCAGTATCTATCTGATTGCCTCCGGTCACTGGGGCAAAAGTAATATCAACGGTTTGTGACGCACCTGCTCCCAAACTATATGAACAGCCAGCGGTACATGAATATGGAGCTGCTAGTCCGGTGACGTTACCGGTCAGGGTGCCAGCTCCGGTGTTGGTGACAGTGAATTGAAGGGTGTTGGTTAGTCCGGTGTTGACGTTACCAAAGTCATTAGAGACTGGGGTGACGTCGAGGGTGGCGACTGGGACAGAAAGATTGATAGTGTGGTTGGACCAGCCAGACACGCCTCCTTGGTCATCTGCAGTACGGACCTGGAAGGTATGGTTACCGATAGTGGACCATGCTCTGGAGCTGCTGTCAGTACTGCCTGATGGTGCGTAACTGGTAGTTTCGTCTACTGTGCTGTTGTTGTCCCAGTCTATTTCGTAGCGAATGTTGTCGCCGTCTGGGTCAGTAGCGGTGAAGCTGAAGGTGTCGGCGATACTGGTGAGACCGGTACTTGGGCCGGTGATGGTTGGCGCGTCGGGAGCGCTGTTACCAGCCCCGACAGCGGTGAGGGTGAAGGGGATGGTTTGGGCTGGGACTGGGAGGTTGTATGTTGGGCCGGAACGAGATCTTGATAGAGGGGTATTATTGTATAAACAAGATTTTTTATATCCAGTAAACATGTTCACTCTATAGTAAAATCTTCCAGTAGTATCTCCAAAGTTGACACTGGAGGTGATACTGCCCGGTCCAGTGACAGTACAAAGATTTCCAGCCGCGTTACAGGACAGGCCGGCTGTTCCTCCATGGGTGTATGTTTTAGATGGAGGGTTGATAGAAAGTGGAACATGTATAGAATCTTCCCTCTTATAACCTGAATAATATGCAAGAATCACATCAGATTCATTACAGGCAAAACTTCCGTTAGACACCAAGGGAACTCCCGCCCCAGCTACCCAGTGACCATAAGGGCTGTCCCAAGTGTGACCAGTACCGAACCAGAAAATATCACTTCTTTTATGAGCTTCTGCTCTAAATTCAATTTGGGAACCTACAGGCACTGAAGAGCTATCATTAATCTTAGTATTCGTCCCTTGCCAGTACATATTGGCATAATAT
>JAJOLC010000033.1:0-2965 GCA_021129655.1 Minisyncoccota bacterium | reverse complement strand
TGATTTCATAAGCAATTAAACAAGTTCATCAGGATCGCGGATAATGTCGTCTTCAGATTCGTTATCAGAACCTTCTGCCTGACCAGCTATTTTTTGCTTCCGATGATGCAAAGCTCCAACCAAAATCAATAGCACTAAGGAAATTGCCACTACCAGCATCAGGTTGTTTGAGTCAGATGACGGTTCACTATCAACTATAACTGCTTCAGTTTTCTCGACCACACAAACATCGGAATTGATATCTTCACACCGATACTTAATTCGGACATCCTCCACCACATTACCGCCAACAGAAAGCACGGCGTGCAGAGTGAAATCAGTAATATCCTCACTTGGTACAAAAACATCTTTCACCCCCATCATGGCACCGGTAATAACACCAGTGTATTGGTAGCGGTGAATCTGGTTGTTGTCTGTGTCGTAAAGAGTCAGGGTCAACTCACCATCTTCTATTCCGGCTGCTTGTCCTGAGTTATGCAAACAAGAGAAAAGGGTGTTCTCTTGTCCGGCCTTTAGTGGGTAGCTAGTGATTGAAGGAAAGTTGATTCGCGGCACGTTGGTGTCTTCACGAACGAACCGAACGTTCATGGCTGACACAGTTTGGTTGTTTACCATTAGTCGTGGCTCTACTAGGTAGACTGGTGAACCAGCTTCTGGCACCTGGTAACTTGCCTCCACCTCGGAATTAGCGGGAATGGTCAGTATTTCGATAGCGGTGTTTAATACACGCTCTGCACGCAATGAATCCCATTCGTTAGTTTTCCATTCGATGATTACTTCCTGTTCTTCATCTGAATCATTCACTACTGGAAATGAAATATCTACCACACCTTGCTTGGGCATTTGTAGGGGTGGTCCAATGAAGCGGTAATCCTCACCATTGAGAGTGACGTTGTTTTTGTCAAAGTAGATAAAATCACTTTCACTGGAGATGGTGAATGGTCCACTATTACCGCCAATGATATCGTCGGTGAAGGTTAGACCGGACAGATTGTATCGGTCGTTAGTGACAAAGAAGGTGGCGGCGTAGTATTCACCAGCTCCAGCGTACAGCGGCACTTCCCACTCAAAGGTGTGGGGCTGGGTAGCACTAGCTTCGATATTAATATTATCTACTGCTTTGAATTGGTCAACCACATGGCTAGCTTGGAGGTAGATATTTTCTTCGACATCTTGAGCGCGGAATATTTTCACATATAGAGTACCGTCTACTACCGGGTAAGGATTGCTATTTTCTATATCAACGTCGAAGGTCATAGTTGAGCCAGTAACGGCACTCTGAACTGGGGTGCTAATGGCTGGAAAGACACTGCCGAAGTCGTAGTAGTCGAAACAACTGACTGTTCCGAAGGTTTCTGGAGTTTCAGGGAAATTTGGAACTATGAATTCTTCCGCTTCTTGGGCAAATAAAGGGTTAACGTTTAATAACAAGGCGATTAGTGCCAGTGAAAATATTCTAATGTACATATCTATGTATTCTATCGTACTTCTCTGAATAAAATTCCACCTTTGTGCACAGAAAACCCCACAGGTCTTTCCTGTGGGGTTTGATATACTGCCATTTTAACGCATAAGTATGCTATTTATGTGAGTTTTGCACAAAAAAAACACCAATCAGAATTAATACTAACGGTGACATTTTAATCTCCCTTTTTTACAGAGGACAATTCCTGATTGAAAGATCAGTATTATTTATCTTTTACTTACAACGTATTAATACAAAAGAAAAACCTCACCATGTGAGATTTTTCTAAGGAGTATTTTAAATGCTCTAAGTTGGCGCCTACCTACTCTTCCCCTTGCGGAGTACCATCGGTGGTAGAAGACTTTACTGCCGTGTTCGGAATGAGAACGGGTGTACCCCTTCCCCCAAAGCACCAACTTAGAACTTTCAAATTACTATTTTTGACTATTCAATCGCTTGAAATGATCCTAACTTAAGTTAGGAAATGGTCGGAGTAGAAGGAATTTAACCTCCATCTTCCTGCTCAACTTGTGAAAGCCGATATTCGGAACTAGGCAGGCCGCTCTAACTTTGAGCTATACTCCGTGAAAACCATTTCACGCGATTGAATTTGCATATTCATTTTTTTGTTGGGTGGCAGCGAAGCTGCCACCCAACCGACTTAACACATTTTGAACACAACAAAATTGTACAACTTTTTACAGCGTTCTTGTAAGTCGCGTTATCCAACAGTATTACTGATGTGTAACGTTCCCTACAGGAAGCTACGTCCAATTAGTACACCTCGGCTCCATTCATTGCTGAACTTCCACCTAGTGCCTATCAACCTGATAATCTCTCAGGGGACTTAATGATTTCTAATCTTGGAGTTGGCTTCCCGCTTAGATGCTTTCAGCGGTTATCCATTCCGAACATAGCTACTCAGCGATGCCACTGGCGTGACAGCTGATAGACCAGAGGTTCGTTCATTCCGGTCCTCTCGTACTAGGAACAACTCTCCTCAAAAATCGACGCCTGCAGTAGATAGGAGACCAACCTGTCTCACGCATCTCGTTTACTCCAATTACTTGAAGGATCGGACTATAGCTTCTTCCAATAAATGGAAGTCTGACGTGTAGTCTCTAAGGGCAAGCTTGCGCTCTTCCCTTGGTATTGCCCACTCTGTGAGTTAGGGTTTTACCGATATTAGTCAGCTTCTCGTAAAATATTACTATTTTACGCCGCCGTGATGATGTCTTTTTTGGATACTGGTTGAAGGTATCCTCCTCGGGTTTAGATTGGTTCAGGTTCCAATCCTATTATTAGAACCTAAACGGTCTAAACCCAGCTCGCGTATCTTTTTAATTGGCGAACAGCCAAACCCTTGGGACCTGCTCCAGCCCCAGGATAAGATGAGCCGACATCGAGGTGCCGAACTGTGCCGTCGCTATGGACGCTTGGGCACAACTAGCCTGTTATCCCCAGGGTAACTTTTATCGGGTAATCTCCGGCCGCATCTAA
>JAJOLC010000054.1 GCA_021129655.1 Minisyncoccota bacterium | reverse complement strand
CGAACATTTCACAAGCAAAAAGTTCAATGTATGATGCTGTAAAGAGGGGGATTGATATCGTCGGGTCACTTGCTCTCCTTGTTCCAGCAGCAATAATATTTCCTTTAGTAGCAATGGCAATTAAGCTCGAAGACAAGGGTTCAGTTTTCTATACTACGAAGAGGGTTGGTCAGTTTAATAAGCTAATTACGATTTTTAAGTTGAGGACTAAAAATGGAATTGATGCCGGTGATGATGCGCTTAAAAGTGTGTTAGTGGACACAAAAGTTGGTATTTTTCTGAGAAAAACCAGATTGGATGAGCTACCTCAACTAATCAATGTACTAAAAGGAGATTTGTCATTTATTGGCCCACGACCAGAAATGCCAGCTTTGGCAAAAGTTTATGCGGAATCTATATCCTATTACAACACCAGACATTTTTTGAAGCCCGGTCTTTCCGGTTGGGCACAAATTAATAATCTTGATGTACCTAGAGGTGGAATAGATATAAAGAAGACCGTAGACAAGTTGTCTTATGATTTATTCTATCTTGAGCGAAGATCATTTTTTCTCGATATCCAAATAGCTCTCAAAACTGTAGCGACTATCATTATGCGAACCGGAACCTAGTGGCAACTGTGTTAGTTTAATAGATATATATGAACAAAACTTTTTTAGTCACAGGCGGAGCTGGTTTTATTGGAACTAATCTAGTTGAAAAGCTGGTAGAAGCCGACCACAAAGCAATAGTGGTTGATGACTTAAGTGCTGGCGATAATCAGTCGCGATTGCCAGCAGGAGCTATTTTTCATAAGTTAGATGTGCGAAATACTGAAGCTTTAACTGCGGTATGTAAAGGAGTTGATGTCATTGTTCACCTAGCGGCTTTGCCTAGGGTGCAGTTTTCAATTGATGAACCTTTAGCGGCTCACGATGTAAACGTGAACGGTACTTTGTCGGTACTCGAGTCTGCTCGCGCGGCTGGGGTAAAGCGAGTCATCTTCGCAGCATCAGCGGCAGCTTATGGCGATCAAGAAATAATGCCTCTTTCGACTAATCTGCCGGCACAACCCAAGAGTCCATATGCTCTGCATAAATTGGTCGGAGAGGAAATGATGAAGCTTTGGAGTGAGTTGTATGGAATACAAACTGTGTCACTTAGGTTTTTTAATGTTTACGGCCCTCATTTTGATCCGGAAGGCCCTTACGCTTTAGTAATTGGAAGATTTCTAAAGCTGGCTGTAAATAAAGAAACTCTAACTGTTACCGGAGATGGTACTCAGACCAGAGATTTTATTCACGTGTTCGATATAGTGAATGCGATAATGAAATCCTCATCTTCTGATAGTGTTGGCGCAGGAGAAGTTTTGAATGTGGGTTCTGGTGAGCAAACAGCTATAAATGATTTAGCTAGAATGATTAGAGACGATATTGAGCATGTTGCACCCAGAGTAGAGCCAAAATATACGGTGGCGGATGTGGCTGATACGAAGAAATTGTTGGGATGGAAGCCGGAAATCTCTCTGGTTGATGGTATATCAGTACTCAAAAAAGAGGCCGGACTAGCTGACTAAGGAGTTTTAATGAAGCTTTCTCACTGAGTGTCTATAATATTTCTGGGCCATCCTTTGTTCTCTAAGGGAGTAGTACTCATTAATTACTATTTTGCTATACTGTGAGTCTATGGAAAATAAATCTAAAGATAGTCCAATGCCTATTTCCCCAATTGGATTTATCTGGAGTCTTACTCGAACACACTATCTTCTGCTTGCGTTGATATTGTTTTCTGTCTTCCTGACAGAAATATTGATTGTTTCAGCTCCGGTGATAATTGGTAAAATTATTGATACTGCAAGCAACTATGCCCCTGGTCAAGAAAGCACCTTTACTCAAGTAGGTATGTTACTGGCTCTCTATGTTTTATTGCGCTTTCTGGCATCTTTGGTGATTCGCGGCACATCAGTAGCCCTCCATTATTTATCGAAATATATTAGGACGGGAGCCTTTAAAAATTTGTTTTCCCACCTCTCGCTGCACAGTGCTGCATATTTTGCCAATCGCTTCGCTGGTTCGGTTAGTAGTGATGTCAGTATAGTTGCTCAGAATTGTGTAAAGATGAATGTTTTTTTCGTCCGAGGGTTCCTGGGTGTCATCTTCGCAATTATTTCTAGCTTCGTGGTGATTGCCACAGCTAGTTATTACATAGCAGGATTGTTCATTGTTGGAGTATTGATTCTTATTCCGATTAATTATCTACTTTCAAAAAATACTGTTGCTTTAGCAAAAAAATCAGCTAAGACTTTTAGTGCTTTGCGCGGATACTTAGTTGATTCAATTACAAATATCGAAACAGTCCAGCAATTTTCTCGAGCAAAAGCCGAAGCTTCACGATTGGATGAGTCGATTGAAACTTACCAAGTCGCTTCAATTAAGTCAGACGTTTATACCGAAAAGGTCTTGGGCATAAATAACGTAATCGTTATTTTGTTATTTGTTGGAGGTTTGCTTTATTCTACTTTTAGTCTCTGGGCAGAAGGGACGATTTCACTTGGGGAGTTTATTATGATTGTTACCCTGACTGGTTCGTTAATAAAAATGTTGTCTCATGTTGGGAATATGATGAATGAATTCTCAGCTATTTATGGTGAAGTAAAACAAGCTCTGTCACAAATTTTGACCGTTCATGAAGTACAAGATGAGATTGGAGCAAAACAGCTGCAGCTCGCTGATGCTGAAATACAGTTTAAGGACGTTTCGTTTTCATATGAGGCTGGCTCAGAAGTGTTTGATAATTTTTCTTGCACTATAAAACCCAATGAGCGAGTAGGAGTAGTTGGGCCCTCTGGCGGAGGAAAGACGACCTTTACAAAACTGTTACTTCGCCAGTATGAAATTTCAGACGGTGTTATTACCATTGGTGACAACGACATAAAGTCGACGACCCAGGATAGCTTGCGTCTAAATATTGGAATAGTTCCTCAAGAGTCAAATTTATTCCACCGGTCACTATTTGAAAATATTGCTTACGGAAAAGAAGGCTCTACTCTAGAAGAAGTAATAGAAGCGGCAAAAAAAGCTCAGATACACAATTTTATTGACAGCTTGCCTAATAAATATGAAACCGTTACGGGGGAGCGAGGTATTAAGTTTTCGGGTGGACAAAAACAGAGGGTAGCTATCGCTAGGTCAATTTTAAAGAACGCGCCAGTGCTGATTCTTGATGAGGCTACCAGTTCGCTTGATAGTGAAAGTGAGCTTGCTGTACAGCAAGGCTTTAAGGAATTAATGAAAGGAAAAACTGTCGTTGCTATTGCACATAGACTTTCTACCCTAAAGGAAATGGATAGGATTTTAGTATTCAAAAATGGTGCAATAATTCAAGACGGATCACACAACGAACTCATAAGAGAAGAAGATGGTCTGTACGTTCGTCTATGGAAACACCAAACAGATGGATTTATTCATGATGATAATGAATAAGAAAAATTCTGCTATACTGCCACTTATATGATAGTGGATGGAAAAGCAATTGCGGCTAGTATTTTAGAATCAGTAGCGGAGGATGTGTCAAAGTTAGACCATGTGCCGTGCATGGCTGCTGTTACCTGTTCGCCTAATTTTGAAACCAAGAAGTACTTAGACATGAAGAAGAAAAAAGCAGCAGCCGTTGGTATTTCTTTAAGTGTGGTCGAATTACCAGCTGACGCAACGACAGAGGATGTTCTGGCTTGTGTCGCGAGGGTCGTGAAAGATTCTGACGGAATTGTGGTTCAGTTACCATTACCGGACCAGATTGATAAGGAGGCTGTCATCGCGGCAATTCCAACTGATAAAGATCCTGATGGATTTCACTATGGCAATGTAGACTCGGCCTGTCTGCCTCCAGTAGTAGGGGCGATAGATGCAATAACTAAGCGTCACCAAGTTGAGTGGCTAGGAAAGAAAGTGGCTGTGTTAGGAGAGGGAAGATTGGTGGGTCTGCCGGCAAAACATTATGCAGAAAAAGCCGGAGCAGAAGTAACGGTTATTACCAAAAGTTCTCCAAACAAAGAAGCTATTAAATCAGCCGATATTATTATTAGCGGAATTGGTCAGCCACATTTCATAAAAGCTGATTCTATTAAAGAAGGCGCGGTTATATTTGACGCGGGAACTTCTGAGGACGGTGGAGTTTTGGTGGGGGATGCAGACTCGTCTGTCGTAGAAAAAGTGTCGCTGATAACTCCGGTCCCTGGTGGAATCGGTCCCATTACCATAGCTTGCTTATTGCGGAACCTTATAGGGTTAGTGCGTCAATAGTACTGTGTACTCTAGTGTGGTATAAAAAGAGTCTTAGTTTAATTTATGTCAGAAACAAAAACACAACCATCGGAACAATCAGTCGCTTTTTTGCGCTGGTTTCGTTCTATCGTGTTAGTAGGTATTATCGGTTGGTTGATGCTGACTGTGTATCAAAACGCTACTAGCTCCGAAGCGGAAAATCCTTTCAAGCTCGGTCTTGATTTGGCTGGAGGTTCGCACCTTATATACGAAGCAGATGTTTCTGGCGTAGACCCTTTGGAAGTCCCAGAATTAATGGCTGTCTTGCGGGATGTTATAGAACGAAGAGTTAATATTTTTGGTGTTTCGGAACCGATTGTGCAAGTTGAACGAAGCAGTTTTGTAACCGAAGAACCGATTGAGCGCCTCGTGGTAGAGCTTCCTGGTGTAACTGACGTGAGCGAGGCTGTGGCAGAGATTGGACGGACACCGTTGCTTGAATTTAAGTTATACAGTGCTGATTTAGCTGGACAACAATCTGCTTTACAGAATCTAGAATCTCTAACTGCTAGCAGCTCAGGAGCTGTGATTGGAGATATTAGTATTAATGGCGAAACAATTGATAGAGAAATATCAGAGCCTTTTGAAGACACTGGTTTAACTGGCCGATACTTAGAAACTGCCAGCCTGGAATTTGCAGGGAGTGGTGGTGGACAGCTTTCAAATGAGCCATTAGTATCTGTTCGATTTACTCCGGAAGGAGGAAAGCTGTTTGCTGAAATAACTAGAGCTAATGTTGGTGAACAACTTGGTATTTTCTTAGATGGAGATTTAATTTCTGCCCCAGTAATTAACGAAGCTATTACGGGTGGTACAGCTATTATTTCTGGAGGATTTACTCCAGACGAGGCTCGAGAGCTGGCCCAAAACCTAAGTTTTGGAGCTTTGCCGGTACCGATTGAGTTGCAGAGCACACAGACAGTAGGGGCGTCTTTAGGGGCAGAAGTTTTGGACAAAGGAGTCAAGGCTGGGATGTTAGGGTTCGGTTTGGTGATGCTGTTTATGATTGTTTGGTATCGACTGCCAGGTTTGGTGGCTTGCATAGCTCTGGTTTCATACATTACGATGATGTTGGCCTTGTTCCAGCTGATACCAGTTACTCTGACAGCAGCCGGACTGGCCGGGTTTATTCTTTCTCTTGGTATGGCAGTTGATGCAAATGTGTTGGTATTTGAACGTATGAAAGAAGAGTATCGGTCCGGTTCAAGTAGCCGCGAAGGAGCTCAGACTGGATTCAAACGTGCTTGGAGCGCGATTCGTGATGGAAACATTACTAGTCTTTTGTCAGCTACTATTCTTTTCTGGTTTGGAACCTCAATGGTTAAAGGATTTGCTTTAGTGTTTGGTATGGGAATATTAGTTTCAATGTTCTCAGCACTGTTTATTACACGGACACTATTAATTACTTTGCCAGAAGCTCGCAAGTCAGACGGTAGTGTTTTGGCACGTTTATTAGGTAGCGGCTTAAATAAGTAATATGTTTGCAATCAACAACAAGAAAATATTTCTGATTATAGCTGCCGTCATTATGACAAGCAGTGTGGTAATTATTGGTGCTCTAGGTCTTAATTTAGGAATCGATTTCACCGGCGGTTCATTAACTGAAGTTGCATATCAAACAGCGCCAGCTAAAGATAAAGTTGAGTCGGCTGTATCTCAACATGATTTGGGCGGAGTGTCAGTTAGAGAGTCTCTAGATGAGTCAGGTGATGCAGCCTATATCATTCGTACGCGTGACCTAAGTGAATCAGAGAGAATTGAATTATCCGAGAGCGTTACTGCTCTTGGTGAAGGAGGGGAAATAACCCGCTTTACTTCTATTGGTCCAGTGATAGGTCAGGAACTTAGAGACAAGGCTGGTTGGGCCATCTTTGGAATTGTTTCCATCATTATTTTATATGTAGCTTTTGCTTTTGCTGGTATTGGTACACCGGTTAGTTCATGGATGTATGGTGCTGTTACTATTTTTGTTTTAATACATGACGTTTTAGTCCCTACTGCTCTTATGAGTATTCTTGGTTATGCAGCTGGTATTGAGGTTGATGTGCTCTTTGTCATGGCCTTGCTGGCTGTCTTAGGATACTCTGTGAACGACACTATTGTGGTGTTTGATAGAGTGCGAGAGAATCTCCAGAAGAACCGTACTGAGCATCGCAAGAAGCGGAAGGAGGTCGGTATTGTGCACGAAGATGTTACATATACTTTAACCAAGCCATACGATGAAATTGTCGGTTCTGCTGTGTCAGGAACACTATCAAGATCAATTAATACTTCAATCACCACGCTGGTTGCACTGACAGCTCTCTACCTACTAGGTGGGGCAGTGACTCAAACTTTTGCCCTCATACTATTTGCTGGAGTATTAGCTGGAACATACTCTTCAATTTGTATCGCCAGTCCACTGGTCGTTACTTACGCCCAATATCTTGAAAGAAAGCAGGGTAATAAATAGTATTTATGTTAATCGGAATTACAGGTTCATTTGGAGCAGGAAAGGGAAGTGCCTCCGATTACTTAGTTAAGAAGAAAAATTTTATTCACCTGTCAGCTCGCTCTCTCATAACTGAAGAAGTGATAAAAAGAGGTCTGCCAGTGAATCGAGATAGTATGGCTATAGTAGCTAATGACTTGCGCAAGCAAGGCGGCCCATCTTATATTTTTGAAAAGTTGGTTGAAAAGGCCGAGTCTCTTGGGGGGAATGTCGTGGTTGAAAGTATCAGAGCTGTAGCTGAGGCAGATTATATTAAAAGTCGAGGTGGATTAGTGCTAGGTATTGACGCAGAGCCAGAGATTCGATATTCAAGAATAGTAGAGCGTGCCAGTGAGACAGACAATGTTACTTTTGATGAGTGGAGAAGGCAAGAAGTAAACGAGTCTGATACTACTGACCCGACCAAGCAAAATATATTTGGTGCTCTACAGCAGTCAGATTATATTATACTGAATACAACTACCATCGAAGCGTTAGAAGCGGAGATAGATAAATTTTTAGAAATGAAACATGATTAACACAGTTGGGATAATTGGCTATGGAAACTTTGGGATGTTTTTATACGAATTGGGGCAGCGGTTTTTTCCGGAGATTGAGTTTAGAGTTTATTCAAGACGTTCCGACGTCGATAACAGTAAGTTTTTTGATTTAAAAACAGCAGCTCAGTCTGACGTCGTTATTCTTTGTGGTTCAATCAAAGAGTATGAGGAACAGATGATTTCTGTTCTAGAGCATGCATTGCCACAGTCTATTTTGATTGATGTAGCAACGGTAAAAAAGCACACCAGTGAACTATGTAATAAGCACTGTAACGAACAACGTTTCATTTCTACCCACCCCATGTTTGGTCCGGTTAGTTACAAAAAACACAAGGGTGATATTGAAGGTTTTCGTATCGTGGTCACTGACTATTCACTAAAGAATGACACTTACCAAATGTTGAAAAAACAGTTCGCCGCCTTTGGTTTTCATATTATAGAAATGACGGCAGATGAGCACGATAAGAATTTGGCCGAAACCTTGTTCCTTACTCACTATATCGGACAATCAATATTAGAAGCAGAATTTATGAGAACTGAAATTGATACTTTGTCATTTCAGTTTTTGATGGATGCGGTAGAGAGTGTTAAAGGTGATAAAGATTTGTTTGCTGATGTTTATAACTATAATCCATACTGCAAAGCGGTAGCAGAACGGCTTCATCTGGCCCAGGATTTGATTTACGAACAGTTGCAGTAAAAACAAAAGAGCGGCACCCAAGGGTGCCGCTCTTTTATAGTAACTACTAAGAAATCTTGGTGCCAATAAACTCCTTGTCTTGTAAGTAATTATTCAAAGCGTCAGGCCGCGCACCGTTGATGATAGCTACTTCAATATTTTTTCCTTCAGCTTCTTTGGCTGCAATTGGATCAAACGGTGCAGACAGTCCGGGGTCCCACTCAGAAGGGATTAGAGCTCGAAAATCAGCCCACGAGATATCTTCAATTTTGATAGCATCAGGATTTTTACGTGGGTCGTCAGTGTACACGTAATCTATATTCGAAAGATTGATTACCTTAGTAGCCCCGACTTTTTCAGCTATTTGTATAGCGCGCAGGTCAGTAGAGCATCCCGGTCGATAACCTGAAGCAATTATTATTTTTTCTTCCTTGGGTACGTCAAGAATGTCGTCAGGGTTTGTAACCATTACTCTGTGAGCACTGTCTCGGAAAATTGTACGTAGCAAGTGACCGTTGAGTCGAGTGGCGTGAATACCCATCCAGTCCAGGTCGTCACTAGTAAGGTCAGTCACATCTGCCGCTGCGTCTTGGTAACGACGTGCAGTTTTCCCTCCACCAGCAATAATAATAAAACGACGACCATTGGCCGTCTCAGTGTCGATAAATTCTTTTAGTGTTTTTAGAAAAACAGTATCAATTTGGTTAGGCACAATTAGTGACCCTCCCACTGACATAACAATTGTTTCTTGTGTATCCATATCGTTGTGCATTGTACGCTACAACCATCGTACCTGCAAAATGCTATGCTTAAACGTAAGTTATTGATAAACTCTATTTTTACCATGCACCCAGAACTAATTGAAGCTGTGAAGGAACGACAAGAGCTTGGCTATTCACAAGACAAAATTCGTGATGAATTACGAGCAGCCGGACATGGTGATGATGTTATAAGGCAAGTCCTGCAATTGGGCACGACTGAAAAGGGAAAAGTCCATGTTTCTCTCACATCAGACTTGTTGGCTAGCGGTTTTGATTTTATTAAAAATCGTACTGACTTACTAATGGCGCTGGTAGCGCCAGCAGCCTTGATTACTGTGATGGGGTATATTGTTGAGCTGTTGCCCTTGGAGCAGCAGGCTTCAGCTGAGATTATTGTAGGTCTGATAAGCCTATTTTTGCTTATATTCTATGTATTAATACTAGTCGCAGTATTGTACATAGTGACACAAAATAACAAGAGAGAGGTGTCTATTAGGGAAGGTTTGGCTTGGTCCAAGAAAAATATCTGGAGCATTCTATGGATTTATATTTTGATGATAACTGTTATATGGGGAGGATTGGTTGTATTTATAATCCCAGGGATTATTTTATGGTTAGCAGTTCACTTCGCTCAATATGTGTATGTTCATGAAGGTTTGAAGGGTGTGTTAGCACTGCGACGTAGTCGTGACATGGTGAAGGGTAACTGGCTGGCATTAGCTAAGCCACTATCGCTGGTAGGTATTTTTATGCTCATCATATTTTTGATATTAGGAGGTGTAGCAGGATTGGTTGAAGGGTTGTCGGGCGGCAATGGTTTTTCCGAAATGATTTCTATCCTAATCTTGGACGTATTCAGTGCCGGGGCTACAATAATTGGCCTTGCGGTAGGTGCTCAGCTTTATCAAGATATTAGTTTAGGTCAAACTGAAGCTGCTTCTTCGGAAAATATTGTAGGAGGGTGGAAGTATGTAGTAATCAGTATTTTTGGATTAGTGACTATAGTAGTCGCAGGGTTTTCTGTGAGTGCTTTGGAAGGCGATAAGATGGAGTTGTTTGAGGAGTCCCCAAAAACAAGCTTAGATGCCAAAACTAGGGCCGCAGAACTTAGAGTCCAGAATGATTCTGATACCCAGCCTAACCCTGAGGAGTAATCAGAGTAGGGGGGTTGACAAATTATTTGAATGTGATAGTTTATTCCCAGTCTTCACGACGTGCCGGAACTGTGGTCTGGTCCAAATAAAAACAAAAAACTTTTTATTGGATTGCCCACACCTTCTATCTCACGTTCGTGAGGTAGAATTGTCGGCACTCTGTCGACACCTGTTCCTTCCACACAAAAGGTGAATACAAATGAATATTAAAAAAACAATGATTATTACGTCTCTGTTAACAGCAACTCTTAGCTTTGCTAATGTTGCTTCGGCAGACTGCATGCAAGCAGGTTCTTGCTTTGACACTTACCAAGGTGTTTCGATTGGCTCTACTGCTAGTTTTGGCGGATTCGGTGCTGGTCAGTTTACTGGTGAGCAAGGCGGTGTCCTGATTGAAAAATCAGGTTATGCTGATACTGAAACCACCTTGAATGTTGCTGGTGATGTCTGTGGAGCAGACTGTCAGGATGGTAGCTTCACGGCTAACACATCTTCTGGTGAATGGCTCTCAGTCATTGCTGGCGCTGCTGGCACCACACCTGGTGATACCGTTTCTGTTATCAATGAAGGTGGTGTTTTCTCAAATGCCACATTTAGCTTTGGGAAGATTAACGTCAGCCCATCTGACCAATAGTCAGTCCGTAACACATAGTTGTTTTAACAACATTTTCACACAAGCCCCCATCTATACACCACGGTGTAGGGGGCTTTTTCTTGCTTATATGCTTGACTTTTGCGATAAAACATGATATAAAATTCTCAGAAAAGGTATTGACAGATTCTTAAAAGAACGTGTCATTTTGTACATTTACAATTGAAAAGGAAAATTACTATGAAAAATCAGCGTCTGTGGGCGTACTTCCTATACCTAGTTCCTCTGATGGGACTTAGTATTGGAATCTTTGCGGCTTTGCCCGCAAGCGCTCAATCTGAATTACCGTCGTCGGCTAACCCGGCAACAACTACTCCTTGGAAGTCGATGCACGCTGGTTCGTTTGAGCCAGGCCTTGCCTCGGCTAGGGAACAATGTGAACGAGCTGCTTATCAGTCTGAGACTGATAAGCTTACGATTTCACAATGTCTCCAATTTGAATCCATGTTGGCTAATGGTCAGTGTGAATCAGTCCAAGTTCCTGATGGTATTATCCATGACTTTATGAATTACAAGCGTAATGAGAAAAAGCTCGTTTCGCGTAGCGTTCTTAAGGAGCATGGTCATGATACTTCAGCGTTACTTTGCGCTCTCAGTGAAGGTGTCTATGGATACTTTTATACGGGTACGAAGAAACACTGTAATAATGTCGCATTTGTATTGCTGCCATCTTCTTCTACAACAATTCCAATTCTTGTAGATAAAGAGCCGACAAAAACTTGTCGGTTTGTAAAAAGAGAAGTGGTGCAGTCACCAAGTACGTTCGTCAGTTTGCCAGATTTTCACACCTGCGGCTGTTACATTCCTGGAGTTACCGCTATGGTTTCTGGGAGCATTCAATCTAGTAGCAGCATGGTCTGCGATTAAGTAAAGGAGAAAAATAATGAAAATTATTATTCGTGCATCGGCTCTATTGAGCCTAGTTTTATTGGCAGGCTGTGCTGGAGGTATGAAGCAGTTGCCTGACGGGCGTTATCTTTCTGCTGTTACGGTAGGAGATAGTCTTGATCGGTCAGCCACTTATGTTCAAATTTTGGAAGAGAAAGTTGATGAAAATGGACAAATGGCTTACGTGGAAACAGCTGGTGATTTGACTGTTGGTTCAACGGTAGCCGGTGATGTTATCAAAGGCGTAACTGTTGGTACTGGTGCGGCCTTTATTCAAGGTCGTGCTGCTCGCAGTGTTGCTAAGATAAAAACAAAAGCCTTGGCTTGTCCCGATGGGGCAACAACCTGTAACAGTACAGTTATCGGTGTGGCAGGCGCTTCGGCGAATGCTGCATCATTATCTAACGCACAATCTATTACGGATGTGTCTATCCAAAGTGGTTGCCCTAGTGGTGCTTGTACAGTAATTCCAATGGATTAATTTCAACGAGTTTATGGACAATCAGCAATTTAGCTGATTGTCCAAATGTTGTTGTGCCAATCAAAATATTCAAGTTTTCTAGAGGAGAAGACAAATGAAAAAACTTAGTAAAAAATTGGTGGCGTTTGTCTGTCTTCTTGTGATGACAGCAAGCGCTTATGCAGTAGAGCCACAACGTTTGTGGCTGAATGCAACAGGAAAAAACTTTTCATCCACGATTTCTGCTTTGCAGACTAGTGGGTGGGCTGATAAGGAAAAAATCTTAAACATCGGTTTGGCAAAATATGCTTATGATTACGCTTTAGCTAATAATCTTATTAGGTTTGCAGCAAAGTCTAATCAGACTGAAAAGGGCTGGATTGAATATTTTAGACGATATAACAATATGTCGTCTGAATATACAACCATTGCTGAATTTAAGCGTAAAGGTCAAGCCAAGAATGGAGGTTACTGGATACCGATTGAACAGAAATATTTGAACGCAAATGCAATTGCTATGGATGGTTTAGCTAAATTTTTAGCCAAATTCAAATCCGTGTCAAAACAAGTTGATTCAAATAGCAGTACCATGAGTAGCTTAAGTAAGGAGTTGTCTGATTTAAGTAAATCTATTAACTCATTACAAGGAGAAAATACTAACCTTAAAACAACCGTTGTTAGCTTGCAAGAAAGTTTAGACGCTTTTGAAAATGGTCGTTTGACCGATTCTATGTTGTCTGCAATTGATTCACAAGTGAAACAGCAGTTAATCGAGATTAGTGGTTTGGCGAAGAATGTTAAAAACTCTGTCAGCTCTCTAGAGCAGGTAGATATTTATCATTCTGAACAAATCAGCTCAATTGTCAGCGAGGTCAACTATATTAAGTATGCACTTATTGCACTGTCACTCTTGGTGGCAGGAGTAATTTTGCTCACTTGGTATAAACATAAGCTTGCAAGAAAAATGACAAAAAGAATTGACTCTCTTAGTAGTGAAACTGACTCTTGCTTAAAAGCTGTTGCTTCATTAAAAGATGACAATCGCTTTCTTAAGCAGGAGGCTGGTAAATATATCTTTGATGAGAATCTCGTCTCTAAGTCTAATTTAGAAAAGTTAGAGATCGGTGGTTCTGCTGTTGATTTGTCTTTAGATTCCACAGATGAAACTAGAAATAGTATTAGTCTCGAGGTGCGAAGGACAGGGAGCAACCAGGTAACCATATGGGGTGCTTATCGTGATATATATCAACAAACACCCTTAGTTGTCGACAGTTTAGATAAGGTCGCCAACAAAATATATCGAGCTGGGGCAAGAAATTGTCTTGAAGGTATCGATAAAGTGCAAAAGGTAATGGCTGAAGCTATACAGAGTGCAGCCTAGTCTGAAATAGTTTTGGTACCATGTGACATATCGTCGCATGGTACCACTAACTAAGGTTTTGTTTAGATTTATCCGTCTCGTATCCTGAGCTAATCAAATTTTACTTTGGTTACCTACAGCGTATCAGATGAATAAATTTAATCATTTGTTTAGCCTGTCAGACCGTTTGCTGGTATTGTGTTTTTACACAATATACCGTTTGCCGTACTGATTAGCCTTTTCAATTTTTCCTTTTTAAAACTGTTCTTTTTTGTAAAAGCCTCGACTTAATATCGGGGTTTTATTGTGTCTGGTGATACACTGTGTTTAACATGAATTTAAAATTTACCAATCGTGGCTTCACTCTAATTGAGTTGTTGGTGGTGATTGCTATAATTGGTATTTTAGCAGCTGTTGTTATGGCTTCATTGGGAGACTCTAGGGATTTGGCTAAAGTTAGGAAAGCTCAAGCTGATATGAAGAATATTCATACAGCCATGGAGGTTATGTTTAGTCATACTGAATTATATCCGCATAAGCAGACTCAGTATTGCCCGCCTCGAGCAGCCGGAGGAAACGAAGTTGACCTGTCTCTACCAACAACCGGTATCGTGGTTACTGACGGAACTTACTCTAACTGGAAAGGTCCTTATGTTACGGGTGTGATTGACCCTTGGGGCAGCCCCTACTTTTTAGATGAAGATTATTATTGTACGAGTGGTGCTATAGGCTGTAATGGTCATGAGACTCTAGGGGCTACTGATCACTCTGTTTTAGTCTCTTGTGGCCCGGACGGAATGTTGGGCGACGACCTCTCAAATCCGCAGCCAAATAACGGTACAGCCTGCGCTTATAACAACGATAATGTTGTGCATATTCTTTGTCAGAGCTAGCTACAGCTGTATGCTTGCACTTTTCCTAGGTATCTGTATAATGGCGCAACTGTTCATCGGATGGTAATACAAGTTGCTTTCGAGCAGCTTCGATACGGGTAAGTTCCGAATCAATTATATTCGAAGGGAGCAGCGTAATTTGACAGTTCTTGCGAACAGATTTCTCTACACAAATTCTTGTGTCAAGAAACCTGTTTGCAAGGGCTTTGAGAGTTTGCTCTTGAAGTTTCATAACTCTCATCCGTACTCCCATAGTGCGGGTGAGCGAAGTATATTGAATGAACAAACACTCGTAGAGTGTATTGTGAATTTATGTCCCAATTCTACCTTCCAAGGGAGAATTGCTGGACGCTATGATTCACAGTAGTTCATTAGGTATGCATCACAGCAATAACATATATTATTTCCACAATAATATATGAACAACTAGACAAAAGAGCGATCCGCGAGGTCGCACATTCTTTTGTCTTATCCTAAAGGAAAATTGTCTGTTGAGAGCGCGGCACATGAAGTACATGCGCGCACCTTGATTTATCAAGAGCTCACAGACGCAGAAGTACGAAGATTTATCTTCGTGCCCTGTCTTAAATTAGAGTTTGATCCTAGCTCAGGATGAATGCTGGCGGCGTGGATGAGGCATGCAAGTCGAATGAGTTTAGACTCATGGCAGACGAGGTAGGAACACGTGGGTACGTACCCTAGAGTCAGGGATAATCCGTCGAAAGGCGGGATAACACTTGATAGTCCCTTCGGGGTAAAGATTTATCGCTCTAGGAACGGCCCGCGGTCTATCAGCTTGTTGGTAAGGTAACGGCTTACCAAGGCTACGACGGATAGGGGAGGTGAGAGCCTGACCCCCACCGATGGAACTGCGACACGGTCCATACTCCTACGGGAGGCCGCAGTCGAGAATCTTCCGCAATGGACGAAAGTCTGACGGAGCGACGCCGCGTGGTGGATGAAGTGCTTAGGCACGTAAACACCTTTTATGAGTGAAGAAGTTTATTGACATTAGCTCATGAATAAGGGGCTCCCAACTCTGTGCCAGCAGGAGCGGTAATACAGAGGCCCCAAGCATTATCCGGATTCACTGGGCGTAAAGGGTGCGTAGGCGGTGTTATTAGTCGGGTGTTAAATCCTGGGGCTCAACCCCAGAATCGCATTCGAAACGGTAACACTAGAAGAAGTAAGAGGTGAGCAGAACTCTCGGTGTAGGGGTGAAATCCGTTGATATCGAGGGGAATACCAAATGCGAAGGCAGCTCACTGGTACTCTCTTGACGCTGAGGCACGAAAGCGTGGGTAGCGAACGGGATTAGATACCCCGGTAGTCCACGC
>JAJOLC010000063.1 GCA_021129655.1 Minisyncoccota bacterium | reverse complement strand
TATCGTTAGTCACCATCTCTTCGTACTTCATCATCCTGTCTTCTGACGGATGCCAGACCAAGCCATCTTTCATCTCTAATTCCAAATCAAGCTCTGAAAAACGTGAGTCGCCAGTAAAGAGCCGCAGCTGCGTTAGAGGAACGTCTTTATGCAGCTGAATGCCAAAAGACTTAGGAGCAATTGCTACCCACAGTCCCCCTCGGTAGCCGCTAGGGGTGATTGAGTCGTAGCGAGGAACTCCGTCAGCCAGCACTCGCACATGCATATCCAAACGTCCAGTTGATGACTTTGGGTTACAGTAACCATAAACTTGTTTAGGTAATTCTAAAGTCTCATTAAGTCTTACTAAATATAAGTGATTACATTTTATCGGATTTTCAATATTGGCTTTAGCAGCCTCCATAAGAGGAAGTAGGTCACGAATTGATTCTCCTACCTTAGGCAGGATGAGTCCGCGGATTTCATAAATCTCCTCAGTAAGCGTCAGGTCTAATGAAGCGGGAGAAGCGTGTTCTGACTGAGCATTCTTAATAAACCCTGAATCAATCATCTGTATTATTTTTTGGGCAGGCAGCGCACCTAATTCATTCTGATTCATGTTTACTAGTATAACAAAAAGAGGCGGCCACTTCGTGGCCGCCTCTTTTTGTATCAATCGACTCTAATTAGTCAACCACTTCGATTCCCATTGAGAAACAAGAACCTTCTACAATCTTCATAGCAGCTTCGATTGAAGCAGCGTTTAGATCAGGCATTTTTTGTTCAGCCACTTCTTTCACTTGAGCTTTGGTGATTTTACCAGCCTTAGAAACAAGATTCTTTCCAGAACCTTTCTGTAGGCCAATTTTCTTAAGAATTAGTCGTGACATTGGTGACACTTTAACAATGAAGTCAAAACTTCTGTCATCGTACACGCTAATGATTACAGGAACCAAGTCACCCATATTTTCTCGAGTCTGTTCGTTAAACTGGTTAACAAATTCACCGATATTAATACCCGCTTGTCCAAGAACTGGACCTAGTGGTGGTGCTGGTGTCGCCTTTCCGGCAATTGCCTGTACTTTTACTTGTTTTAATAGAGTTTTTGCCATGTTTCTTTAATTAAATTTTAGCGATATCTACAATCAGCAAGCCACTGCAGTCTATTTCTCCCTTTAAGGGTCGAAATATACTAAGTGGTTTTATAAGAAGTTTATAGTCGCGCCATAGTCGCTCCTTAAACCTTCTTAATAGCTGTAGCTATCTGAAGCTCGCGTATGGTACAAGATAAAATCTTGTTTTGCAATACTAAACCTTCTTAATTTGTAGGAAGTCCAGTTCAACCGGTGTTTCCCGACCAAACATTGACACAAGCACCTTAACCTTTCCACTTGCCTCGTCGACTTCTCCAACCTTTCCTTCCAGCTCTTTAAATGGACCATCAGCAATAGTAACCATGTCTCCTGGGACAAAGTCCACTTTATGCTTAACAGTTTCGCTACTCATCTGCTTCATTAGTGCATTGTATTCAGCCTCCGTTAGAGGCACTGGTTGTGTTCCGCTACCAACGAATCCTGTCACTCGAGGAGTATTTCTCACCACGAACCATGACTCGTCATTAACAATCATTTCTACTAACACGTAACCAGGGTAAATTCTCTCTTCCTCAACCACCCGCTTTCCTCCTTTAACACGAATCTTCTTTTCGGTTGGTACAACTACATCAAAAATCTGATCATTCATATTTAATGAATCGATACGCTGTTTTAGGTTACGAGTTACTGCGTTCTCGTATCCTGAGTAAGTGTGAATTGCGTACCAGTGGCGCTCACCTGAACTATGTTGTTTTGCCATAATAGTTAGAATTTATTAACGATAAAATTGATACCTTGTGAGAAAGCGTAATCAAACGCACCTACAAACAAAGAGACTATGGCAGAGATACCAATTACTAGTGCTGTATAAATTAGTGCTTGCTGCTGAGTCGGCCATGATACCTGCTTCAGTTCTGCAGCAGTATCTTTGAAATATTTTATAAGTTTATCCATAAGAGTGTTTTAAGTTTTGATTTAGTATGAGTGTTTACGGCCCGCTGGAGACTGTTCTCACTAGCTGACTCAGTATAATTGCTTAGCCAAAGTGACTAGACAATGTTCCTTGCAGCCCGCTGCGGCCAGGTTCTCCCTTAAGGATTGAATCTGACTAAGCGTCTGCTTAATTTCACAATAGTCGCTTTTGGCTCCTTTGTTCAATCAAAAAAACCACCTCTCTGGCGATTTCTTATATTATACGCCTACTGTACCAAAAGTCAAAGGGTGAAGGGTTCCAAAGAACCCTTCACCCTTTGACACACCTACTTAGTCAGTCGCTGTAACCACACCCTTCCTTGGCCGGGTTTAATTTAGTGAGTTGGCTGCGTGGTGTGTTCGGCTCATTTTTTACTTAACTTCATAAGTGATGTTCACTTTTACAGAAGTCTTATCTTCTCCTACTGGCAGATTCGCTCCGCCGAACCCTTCTTCTGCAACATCGAAAGACATGGCTTTGGTTTCGTAAATTGGTTGATAATAATTATTTGCTCCTTCATTGTAATCGATCAGACGAACAATTCGTACTCCTAACTGTTCGGCCAAGGCTTCAGCCTTTTCTTTAGCATCAGCTATAGCGGCTGCTCGAGCTTCAACCTTAAGCGCATCTGTGTCATCTACTGAAAAACTCAAGCTGCTGATGTTAGTTGCACCTTTATCACCCACCCCAGCAATAATTGCTCCGGCGGTGTCAGTGTCTCGTAACTTCACTGTTACAGTCTGAGTAACTTCAAAACCATCTTGAACCCTTTCACCACCAGGACAATATGAACCAATTGGACACACTCTTTCTTCGTACACCCATTTAGGATAAAGGTTATAGTTTTGGGTTTTAACATCCTTGTCTTCAACCCCTTGTTCAGCAAGATACTTGAGTATAGCGTTTATCTTAGTACCAGACTCTTCCTGAGCTACAGCAGCATTCTCTCCGCGGGCATTCACTGAAAATGAGAATTGTCCCACATCAGGCACAGCCAACACCTCACCTTCTCCAGACACTGAAATAGTGGCTGGTGACAAATTAACAAAGTTTGACTGTTCAAAATTAAGCGTTGCATATGAACCAAGGGCAACAATAACCATAAAGAGGGCCAGCGAACTCAAAACTCGCATTTGTTTGGTGTTAAAAAAACTAGTTTCCATATTTATATATATTTAAAATTTTGCTAAAAACTCTCTGATAGTTCGACGTATCTTCTGACCACTCGTCTCTTCGGCAGCACAAACTACCAAGTAAGCGGCAATGTCTTGTTCTGACAACGGTCGAACGGTCTCTGTGTCACCCAACAAATAATACATCAGGGACGACTCTCCTTCAACATGACCAACTCCCAAAGCATGACCGAATTCATGAGCTAACACAGTCACAAGTTCGTTGCCACTAGAAAATTTATAAATCCTAATCTCATCACCTTGATGATCTCCCTGAGTAAATTCTCTACTAAAGCCAAACTCGTGATTATATTTAAGAACCTCTTGATTATAAGAATCTACCAGAAGATTTCCTTGGTCGCTCAAGCCATTAACTTCCTGCACTAGTCTATTCAGATTATTAGACAGATTGGTTAATTCCTTAACCTCGTCTTCCAAGTCTTTGCGTTTTATTTCTAGTGTCTTGAAGACTCCGGGAGGGGCGCCTCCTCGGTCATTATATTTTCCAACCTCCTCGTTATATTCCTTTAATGCTACCTCATACTCATTTGCTCGAGACTGATATAACTCAGACAAAGTTTTATACTCTGTCTGCAACGACTCAACTGTTGCCAGCACTTTGTCGTTTTCTACCTTTCTTTCATCCAAAGCTGCGCGCTGAGCCTCCTCGTAATTAGCCATCTCTTGTCGCTCATCAAACACAAAATTTACTGTAAATTGTGCGGTCTCGTCATACCTGAATAGCTCCCTATCTACTTTGGACTCCCAAACTAATTCCGCTTGTTCGATATATGCTTTCGCCTCATCAAACCCAATAGTAAATGAACTATCTATGTGTCCAATTCGATATGACAAAGGAGCCGGACACACCGCCTCGGTCGACTGGTACCAATATGCCCCCGCTACAACGAGGATCATCAGTAAAGAAATAAAATACGAACTTCTCATATAGTTAGTTATGAGCTAATCATATCAGAGACAATAATACAAACGGCACCCAGCGGGGACTGCGTAGTCGCGATACGTAGTCCCTGCTGGGTGCCGTTAAGAGATTGCTCTCTTAATAGAAACATGTTCGCAAGAGCAAGGCTCTTACTTCCTATAACTATACCCCACTTCACAACCCGTCTAGGGAGATTTCAACAGGCCTGGGGAGACTGTTTTATTCACTAAAAATAGTCAATTTGGGCTTATTTTAAAGCTTATTATCAGAAATTGCCCTTGGGGTCACATCATAAATCTCAGACGGGATTAGTCTAATTAGAGCCTTCAGTGTTCGGTCAGGAAAACGTTCTTTCATCTCCACCACTGCAGCATCATAATCTGGTCCATAGGTTTCATATTTTGCTTCTGCTTTTACTTGTAGGCCAGCAAATCCCTTCCAACAGGTGAAAGTCGCATCGCCCTCAGCCTGGATATTTTCCGCCGTCTTATTCATAAAAAAATCAAACAGATGAACTTCTCCTTGCCGAGGTTCAAACACCGAGATTGGCACCACATTTAGTCCGTGCGGTCCGGTCGTAGCTAGAGCAGCTGATTCTGAGTCGGTAATAATCTGGATGATTTCTGTATTCATGAATTATTTTGCTTAAAATTATTAATTATATATACATTGTACTCCTGAAAAATGACGCTGGCTAATTAAACAAAAAGAGCGCCTAGGCGCTCTTTTTGTTACTTTCCTTCTGCTTCAATCAGCTTCTTTCGTACTAACTGTTGAGCTGCATTCATGCTGTGCTGGTAGTAGAGAGATTTGATTCCTTCCTTCCAAGCTTTGATATACAGCTTGTTAATCTCTTTCACGGGAGTGTCGGGAGCCAACATAATATTTAATGATTGACCTTGGTCGATATATTGCTGCCGCGCTCCAGCCTGTTCAACAATCTTCCCTTGTTTGATTTCAGAAAATGTTCGGAAGATTGCTTTCTCATCATCATTTAAACAGTCCAAATGCTGAACTGATCCGTCAGCGTTTCGAACACTATCCCAAACTTCTTTGGTGTCTTTGTCTTTCTTGGCCAACAAAATCTTTAGAGTCGGATTCTTGATAGTAACCTTCATTTTGGCCACATCTTTCACGTAACAGTTTGACCAGATTGGCTCGATTCCTTGCGATACCTGCCCTAAAATAAAGGCTGATGAGGTAGTCGGAGCAATTGCCATAGTGGTTGTATTTCGCCGTCCGTAGCCTTTCAACACCTCAGGTTCACCTAATTCTTCTGCCAACTGCTTGGTAGAGGCCAAGGCTTTTTCATGAATTAGTTTGAACGCTTCTTTGTTTAAGGCGGCTGCCTCGTCACTTTCAAAAGCTAGGCCTTTAGCTTGTAACAATGAGTGGTACCCAAGTACTCCAAGTCCTAATGCCCGGTTAGCTTTAGCGAAAGTGTATGCTCTCTCCATAAACTGGAAAGATTTTTGTTTCTCAACGTCTTTAGAGTCTCGCAATTCTTCAAGCTTAACAATGAAGTCTTCCATTACCGCATCAAGAAAAGCTGTCATGGTTTCTACCAGGTCAGTATCTTTCCAGTCGTCGTAATGCAACATGTTGACTGAAGACAAACAACATACGAAGGACCAATCCTCCTTGCTTGGGAGCATGATTTCGCTACACATGTTACTAGCATAAATCTTTAAGTCTTTTTCCTTGTACACATCTACTGTGTTTTTGTTGGCAGTATCATTGAACATGATGTATGGATAGCCCATTTCACCGCGCCGCTGAATTATTCGTGCCCAAATTTTACGCTTGTCTTCATCGCCACCAATCATATCCTCCATCCAAGTATCGTCCACAGTAACTCCGTGAGTCAGCTTTTGAATTGGGTTCCCTTCTGTTCCGATGTCTAGGAACTCCATGATGTCTGGATGAGATGCTGGAAGATATGGAGAAAAATGTCCCCGCCTGACAGAACCCTGACTCACTACATCAACCAAGGTCTCAAACAGCTGCATAAAGTGAACAGAACCAGATGAATGCCCGTTGTTGTCAGAGATGCTCGCTCCTCGTTCACGAACAGACCCAAAGTAGCCAGAACACCCTCCCCCATACTTACTCATCATTCCCACCTCAGCAGTTGTATGAAGAATACTTCCCATGTTGTCATCTACATAAGAGCCGAAACAACTGATCGGCAAACCTTTCTTGATACCGAAGTTTGACCATACTGGTGACGCCAAAGAAATCCAGCCCTTGGACATGTATTCGTAAAATTTATCGGAAAAACCATCTCGTTTGAGATATTTTTCTGCAGTGTCAGCAATGACACGAATTCTTTCTTCTGCTGTCTGCCCTTCCGACAGATATCCTCGGGCCAGAAACGCGCGACTATTATCGTTCAGCCAATACCAGGGTTCCATAGATGTTCAGAGTGTTATGCGTTTATAAGGTGTTTAGTATACATTAAAACAAGTCGTCACTAGTCACACTAGCTGATCGTTTGTTGTAGTTGATTGACCGTTTATTAAAGAAGTCCACGTGCTTGGTGGCAATCACTTCATTATCGAACCAGTCTGTCTCTTCAAGCAAAGCTTCACTCACCTCGAAGATTCGTGGCAACCCAATAGAAGCTAGTGAATTATTGAATCGGTGCTTGATGAATTCTTTGATATTGGCTGCTGGCAAGAAGTCTAATTCTCCCTTTTCGTAAATCCAGTCAATAATCTTACTTTCTGCTTCGTAAGCTTCTTTACAAGAAGAAATGATTAGGTCGTTACATTCTTGGTCAAACCATTCCGGGTGTTCGTCCTTGATGATGTTAATTACATCAATACCAAACATTCCGTGCAGATTCTCTTCCTTTGAGGTCGCTTCCACAGCGTTACTAATACCCTTGAACAAGTTTCGATGCTTGTTGAAAGACATGATGATAAGGAACTGAGAAAACAATGAGACATGCTCTACAAAGAGAGAAAATAGCAAGACTGAATGAACATAATCCTTATTTTCATTAGCACGAGAAAGATCAATCACTTTATCTAAGTATTCCATTCTTCCTTGAAGGACTGGTATATCTTTGATTTTTTCAAACTCGTTGTTGAGACCAAGAATCTCTAGTAAGTGAGCGTAAGCATCGGCGTGACGCACCTCACTCTCAGAGAAAGTAGCCCCCACAGAACCAATTTCTGGCTTTGGCATTTTCTTGTATATATCTCCCCAGAACGTCTTCACTGCCACCTCAATCTGAGCAATGGCTAGCATCGAGTTCTTGATAGCACTTCGCTCTACTTCATTTACGTTCACATGGAAGTCCTGCACATCTGATGTGTAGTTGAATTCTGTATGAACCCAATATGAGTGTCGGATAGCGTCTGTGTACTCGTACAGCTCAGGGTATTCGTATGGTTTTAGGTTTGTTCGCTTGGCAAAAATATCTCGCTCACGCATCTTCCGTCGCGCGTTTCGGTAAATTATATATGCCTTGGCTGTGTTGTAGTAATCCTTTTCCATCAAGGCTTGTTCTACCAAGTCCTGGATTTCTTCCACCGCTGGATTACCATCTACACACTTGAGTGCCATCGGGTCTTCTGCTTCGGCTGTGCCAGCTTGGACACACATAGCTACCACCTTTTGATGGGCCAGTTCTGCGACTTCTTCAGCTTTCTCTCTGTCTCCTTCCCCGGTTTCCACTAATGCCTTAGCGATAGCACTAGTGATTTTACTGATATCAAATGACTGAACTGAGCCATCTCGCTTACGGATATTTTGGATTTCCATATCAATCTTAACAATGGTTTTACGAGTAATAACAAACTATTACGTGCAGACATAATTAGTGGAAGAAAATATCGTTTATCTACCAAACAAACGATTAATTAGGTCTGGGCGCAATCAATATGAAGCTGCGACAAACACACCGCTCATTCTAAGAATGGCGTCTTAGCCCTCAAGTAGGAGCGTGTGTCTTACCTCCGACACACGATAAGCCTCGTGTGTTATGTCCATCTTACCATTTTCCCAGCTTCTCAACCGAGCCCTTGTCTACCAAAACTAAGGGTATTTTAGTATTTATTGGCTTAAATCTGTGGATAACTACTGCGTCTAGAAAGCACGAATCAAGAATCAGGTTTTGCCAATATATACAGCTTCAGTTTTCTATTTTGCTATCAAAAAATCTGTTGACAACACAGGCTTTTACACCTTGCATAGCAAAAACAACAAAAGCCGGACCGAAGGTCCAGCTTTTGTTATTTTAATCCTTCTTCCCTACCGTTTTAGACTATCTCGAATCTCTTGTAACAACTTAACCTCATCAGATAGTTCAGCGGGTTTTTCTTCTTCCACCTCGTCATTACCGTCTGTCATATCTTTAGCCTTGTTAATACCTTTGATTACCATAAATATAACCAGCGCTACAATTACGAAATCTAAAATAGACTGAAGAAAAACTCCGTAGGTCATGGTTGCGTCTCCGATTGAGTATGACAGGCCGGACAAATTAATCCCTCCCATCAACAAGCCAATAAACGGTGTAATAATGTTGGCTACCAAAGAAGAAACAATCTTTCCGAAAGCTGCCCCAATAACTACTGCTACTGCTAAGTCTATGACATTCCCTTTCATAGCGAAGGTTTTGAATTCTGAAATAAATCCGCTCATATTATATAAATACTAATTAATTAACGATAAGCTAGTATAACCCGCTTAAAGTATCTATTTTAGTCTCAGCTCAGGAAAACAACCTGGTCAAACCAGAAAGTATTAAAAAATAAGTTTTGCTATGTAAAAGCCAATACCGGCCCCAAGCATGAAGGTGAACACAATAGTCACCAAGATAGAAGTTTGGTCCATAATAAATTAAGTATACTTCATCTCAGCTTTTACCAAAACAGGCTCCTCGACAACTGGGTAAAAAATAGGTATAAATATGACCACTCTGATGGAATTTCAACTGTCTCTGATTGGAGGCAAATTCCATCTTAGTTATATGGCGACTATAGTATAACGGTTAGTGCACCGGTTTGTGGTACCGGCAGTTCGGGTTCGATTCCCGGTAGCCGCCCTTGCGCAAAGGCTCCCTTTTGGGAGCCTTTTGTACGGGCGGCTAGAGAAAGTAAGTGGTTTTACTTTCGTCAGGAACCGAAGGCCACAGGCATGTTTTTATTTTCTTTCATAGAAACAAAAAACAGCCGAGGCGGGGTCGAGAACACTTAGTAGATTTCACACGAAGTGCAGAAATATACTTAGTGATTCGTGACCGAACTTCCCGATAGCCGGCCATCAGCGAATACCTTCAATTTGTGACGATTTATATGTTAAATTTTAATTCTTGCATTCCGTATCCTAATGAAAACTGGCAGCTTTTGTTGCACTGTAGTTTATGGATCCACTTCTACTACTTAAACAACTTGACCTTGTTCAAGAAAATAAAACCGTGCTTGATGTGGGCACCAAGAACGGCATGACTGCTTCTCAGTTTGCAGAACTTGGTTTAGAGGTAGACGCCATTGATATTAAACAACCTGACAAATTTATAGAAAACGTCAACTTCAAAGAGATTAGCGTGGAAGATTTTTTGCTACACAATTAAGAAGAATTACAATATTGTTGTTTGCCGGCACGTTCTTCATCAACTTAAAGAACCGAAACGTGTCATTGAAGCACTGGCACATTAATACGTTTATGATTGATAACCGCTAATCTTTAGTTAAATTAATAATATAACCCTGAACCCCTCTCCCAACAGTGTCTCGTTTTCTGACAAGAAAACTATCAGCCTCCTATCTTACTTATGTTCAAAATCAAAACTGTGAAGTAATGTAAAATACACTCATGAAATTACTTCCTTTACTCTACCGTCTTGCCTCCCCCGTTCGAAGTCTTTATTGGAGAATACTCAAGCCTCTTACGTATGGAACACGGGTTTTAATCACTCACCCTGACAACCCAGAAAAAATCTTGTTAATCAGACACTCTTACGGCAATCGCGATGCTTGGAATATACCGGGTGGAGGATATAACCCCGAGCAAGAGGTTGCGGAAGATGGTGCCTCCAGAGAAACTCTTGAGGAAGTTGGGATGAAGATAACTGACCTTAAAGTCCTCGGCATCTATGAATCTGGTGGCAAAGGAAAACATGATACGGTGACCATGTTTTCGGCTACAGCCACACACCCTTTAGCAATCAAAACTGGACCAGAGATAGCCGATGCAAAATGGGTAGATATATCTTCAGCCAAGAATTTGAGTAATATTTCTAGTGTAGCCAAAAAGGCGGTCAGTCTGTTTGAGACATAATTACTGTCTAAAATATTTACAGAACCCGTCTTTAATTTAAGAATACAAACACTACTAAATGGATTTTTTAACTTCTTCTTTTAGGTCTCTTAAGGATGAATAATTGTTGAGAAAATTAATCTTGTCTCTGGCTTCAGATCCGAGTGACGGAAGTTTCCCTGTCACATAAAACATGAATGTTTCTGCAAAATCTTCTTCCGGTCCCAGTACTGCATAATCAGACACAAACTCATCTTGATGCTGTTCGTAATAATCATTTGCAGCATCTGCGGGGTTTCGGGAATCAGCAATTTGTTCAGACCGAAGCATGTCTGAACCTGACCAGAAGGCATCAGAAAATTGTTTTAAGTATGAGCTTGCTGAAGGACAGCCGTGATTAGAAAAATATGAATCACAAGAAGCAACGCCTGACTTAGGAACACCTAGTATTTCTTCATAAGAAATAATGTGCGCCAGCTCGTGAATTATGAGTTCTGTGTCCGGCGTAAAACTATAATCTTCTGCCACTTCTTGATGGACTGCATACATCCAATACTCGTGTGTTGGCGGTAGTATTTTCACGAACGCATCAAACTCGTCATGCTCACCTCCAAACACCAACAGCTTTTTTAGCTTGCTGTCATACTCTGCAGGAAACAGCTCGTATACTCTTTTAAAATAATCACGATGTGGTGTATTTTTTATATCAGACAAATCTGATTCATCATCTACAAAATACGTAGCAACAACCTGAACCTGACCACTGAGGCCAAAGCTTTCCTCCCCAACGACGTCTTTCTTGGTCGCTAGTTCGGCCTGAAGTCGCAACACTTGTTTTTGGAGAGTTTGTATTAATTCAATTAGAGTATTCCGATAAACAGTTTCTAGTGGTGTGGATTGTGCCTGAGTCTGAACTGGTGACACAAGAAAAGTAAAAACCAAAACAAAAGCAGTGAGTAGGTATTTATGATTCATAACCTATATTAGCTAATTTAAGCAGACAGCACCACAGACACTGGTATTGTCACCACAAACCTGGCTCCTTTATCTGCAGCTGAAACAACCTGAATGTCTCCACCTAACTGTTCAACGGACTGTTTAACCACATATAAACCAAGACCTGTCCCTTCGGTCTGATGTGACTGAGCGTTACTGGCTCGGAAAAACTTTGTAAATAATTTATTTAGTTCTGTTTCAGGAATACCGATGCCGTTATCAGCCACCACCAACTCTATAGAACCACCTTTCAATTCATACGAAATTGACAATGCTCCACCTGAGCTTAGATATTTAACAGCATTAGACACCAAGTTACTAACTACAATATGAAGTAATCGACTATCGATATTAATATTTAACTGTGGCGGGTTGTCGGCTCGACTAAGGGTGATTTGCTTCTGGGTTATCTTCTCAGAGAATTCATCGACAATGCTTGAGAGAAACTCTGTCATATTAATGTCTTCTGCTGCTGCAGCGAAGGTTCCCATTTCAAGCTTAGAGACACTAAGGAAATCATTTATTAGATTAATCATTCTAAATACATTTCGATTAATCTTTGCTAGGTATTTAACTTGTTTTTCTGTTTTATCTTCTCCCATATTCTTCTGCAGCAACTCCACATTCCATCGAATAGCAGCAATCGGGGTACGCAACTGATGAGTCGCCAAAGCAACAAATTCTGACTTGGCGGTATCAACACTTTTCTGAGCAGTTATATCAACTAAAGAAACTAGTCTTTCTCCAGCATTACGATAAGAATTTACCGACATTGTTACCCACAACATATTCCCCTCTAGTGTACTTAATTTAACTTCAAAGTCTTTCATGGTCATACCAGAAGACATTTTTCCTAACAGTACTGTTAACTCATCATCTTCTGAAATAAGAAGCTTAGAAAAGCTTATTCCGTTTATAGTATCTACCCCTCCCTGCAATAGTTTGGTAGCGGCTGGATTACAACCAACAATATCTCCTTCAGGATTAATAGTTAAATAAGCAGCAGGACTCCTTTCGTACAGTGAAGCAAAAGCATCGTTTTGCATATAATCACTTTGAGACAAAGTTAGGTTGAGCAATGCATCAAATCTCTTTTGAATAAAAATTAATATAAAAAATATCAACGTCAGAATTCCAACACCTGCATATAAATCGCTCCACTCCAGTCTTCCTTGGACATAAAATCTTGCCAATACACCAGTACTAACAACAAATGCCAGCAGCATGAATCTCTCCAAAAATCTCAGGTTTTTTATCGACGACATACTAGTATATTAACAAGACCTTCCCTCTCGTGACAGCGTGCTGCTGTCCGAAACATAGAAAATCGTGTATTATTTTTGTATATGGACAAACGAATACTTATTATTGAGGACGAGCCCGACATCAGAGAAGCGATGGCAGAAGCTGTGGAACAGGCAGGATTTCAGGTGTCCACGGCCGAAAATGGACAAGTGGGATTTGCCAAAGCAATTGAAGAAAAGCCGGATCTTATTTTGCTCGACATCATAATGCCTATTATGGATGGTCACGAGACACTAAGAAAACTACGCCAAGACCCGTGGGGGCAATCAGCCAGGGTGATTATGCTTACCTCTATGGATGATGTACAAAATATTGGCTCAGCTCATGAGAATAAAATTACCGACTACATAATCAAGGCCCACAGTAGTCTGGATGAGATTGTGGCCAAAGTTAGGATGGCGATTTATGCTGATTAATTTTTAATCAGGCAGAAGAAAAGCCGATGGTGAAACCATCGGCTTTTTATTTAAAGTGTCATCTTATTGTGTACAAATGACACCGTCTAGGAACAACAATATAATCTTCTGGGTGCCCTGCCAAAAATCCAGCGTACTGTCTGTATGATTCTGAACCATTACAGTTCACAGGAACGATACATTCTTCTTTGTAGGAGTTAACGGGCTGCCCACATTGATTACTTACCATCCAATTATTTTTGGTCAAAATCCCATCAATAGAATACATATGTTGGTTGGTATTCTCATACCAAACGTCAAATACCGGAAAAATGAAATCCTTACTTTGGTGAAATCCGTATTTTCTTGCATATGATCCGGAGGGGACCACTAATGTTGTGCATCCGTACTTACTGAAATCACGGTGGTTAATGGTGTGCCCATAACTATTGCGCAAAACCTGTTGCTCATTAGTTATTTTGTTTAACGCAGCCTGTAAGCCTTCAAGACTAAAACAAGATATGGTGGGTATTCTTCTATTCTCGTCCGCAAACACCATTGTTGGTGCGACCAAAAATAAAAAAGCTAAGATAAAAAAGCGCATAACGCCCTCCTTAAATATTGTTATTAGAAAGTTCTTTCTAATGTGACTATACCACGAAAATACTGTTTTGCAATACTTTGTCTTATCCTTGGTAGTTCTCTATAAAATATCTTGCTTGGCCAAACATCTGTTTAGTATCTTTGTAATCCAACCTTTCTGAAGCACCCTCTAATGAGTACCATCCAGCCTCTTTAACTTCTTCCGGGTCCAAGACCGCTTCTTGCCCAAAAATAACTCCAATAAAAAACTCTACAGTTTTATTTATTCGTACTCCATCAAAAACAAAGGAGTATTCTAGCTTGAAGACTGGCTCCGACTCGGTCTTATCGGCAACTAAACCTGTCTCTTCTTTAAGCTCTCTAGCTGCTGTCTGTTTTGGTGTCTCTTCCCCTTCTGGATGCCCTTTAGGAAAAACCCAGTAGGAATTATTTCCAATTCTACTGAACTGATGAATCAGAAAAACTTCCCAAGTCTCTCCAACCCGCCTTATTGGAATTATTCCGTACGATGCGTCAGTTTTTGATTTCATGAGTACTTAGTATATCAAAAACAGGAACAGGACTGGTATGTTTTGTGTCTACGACTGGAGTTGGTCACGAATCACTAAGTATATTTGTTCGCTACGCTCCAAATCTACTAAGTGTTCTCGACCCCGACTCGTTCGTTCGCAAGCTCACACAACTCCGTCTTTCAACTCCAGACGCAAGGAAAACTATTTCCTTGCTTCGTAAACACAAAACCGGCCCCTGGCCGATTTATTTGTGTCTACGACTGGAGTTGAACCAGCACGAGCATATGCTCACTACCCCCTCAAGGTAGCGCGTCTACCAATTCCGCCACGCAGACATCATCTTCGAAAACATTATGCATGATGTGTTGATGTAATTCAACCAACATACAAAAAGAGCGGAAGCTTTCGCTTCCGCTCTTTTTGTATCTACAATTAGTCTTTCTTTTCTTCTTCTACAACTTCTTCCTTAACTTCCTCTGCTTCTGATACTTCTTCCTCAGGAGTCTCAACCACTTCTTCTGTAGCTTTAGACCCCTCTGCTTCTGCAGCTGCTTTTTCAGCCGCTACTTTTACAACTTCAGCTTCTTCGGCCGCCTTAGCTGCTTCCTCAACCTTCTTCGCTTCTCGAACAGCTGCTTCTGCTTCAGATTCAGTAGCTAGTGACACTAGGCTCATTCGACGCATTTGACGCTTAATTTCTCGAGCCACTTTGTCTCGGATGTAATAAAGCTTTGCTCGACGAACTTTAGCTCGTTTCACAATTTCAATCTGGTCAATTAGTGGTGAGTATAGTGGGTAGATTTTTTCCACTCCAACTCCACTTGCTACCTTACGTACCGTAAAAGTAGCTCCTGGTTCATCACCATGCTTTCGCGCAAGTACCAAACCTTCAAAAATCTGGATACGTGTTTTATCTTTGTCTTTAATCTTCTGGTGCACTCGTACAGTATCACCTGGTCGAATACCAAGTGCTTTACGATCCTCCATATTTACAGGTGATACATTCACCCCTTTTAATGCTGCTTTCATAAGTAGATATATTCAATAAATTAAACGAATGAGCCGTTTAAACGTGCCACAATTTACCACAATAAACGCTATTCTGCAATACGTTCAGCAGCTTCTTCTAACTCTTGGGGCAGAGGAGCCATAAAACGTTCTTTCGAACCATTAGGTAAAACAAGCTCCAGAACATTTGCATGTAAAGCTAATCGGTTTAATTTAAGGTTGTTCGACTCCTTCATTCTTTTTGTAGCATACAGTGGGTCACCGACAATAGACCTGTCTACAGCCCTAAAATGGGCTCGCAACTGGTGAGTTCGTCCGGTTTTAGGCATCAGTTTTACATATGAAAACGATTCATCCTCATACTCCCCCATTCCAATTCTCTCAAAATCAGTAATCGCTTCTCTCAATACACCTTTGGCCCCCCGTTCTGCTGAGCGCCGTCGGTGGTCTTTGGCACTACGGCCGATTGGCCGATTAATGGTTCCCCAGCGATCATTGATTCTTCCGTATACAAATGCCCGGTATTCCTTGTATGCTAGACGATCTTTAAATTGCTGTTTTAGATGTTGATGAGCATCTTGGTTTTTGGCCAAAATTAAAACCCCTGATGTTTCTCGGTCTAATCGATGAACTACTCCGGAGCGTTCTAGCGATTCTCCTTTAGATGAATAACCAACTTCTCCCACCCCTCTAGCCTCAGGCACCAGTTTGCAGAACCACTCCACAACAGTTTTAATATCTTTATTGTGCCCATCTTCATGCACCAACCAACCGTACGGTTTGTTAATTACCATCACATCATCATCTTGATATATAACAACTGGCTCGGCATTAGCAGCCACGTCTACGTTCTCTGGTTTCATATTCAATGAGTATGTCCTCAAAATCGATTTTGGTCAAAGCCGGCCAGTGCTTTTCTATAAAATAAAGCTCACTATAAACCGACCCCCAGGTAACAAAGTTAGACAACCTGCACTCTCCACTAGTACGAATTATCATGTCTGGGTCAGGCATCTCTCCCGTCCACATCATTTTATACAAACTTTCCTCTGTCACCTTTTCTCCTTTTTCAATTGCCT
>JAJOLC010000025.1 GCA_021129655.1 Minisyncoccota bacterium | reverse complement strand
CCTAGCAATTTTCTTTACTAGCCAAGGAGATCGAAATGTAGATAGCATTGTCGCTCAAGAAAACTCTGCCGAAGAAACCCAACAAGAGGGCAAGCCTCGCCCTATAGATGCCACTGACTATATCAGAGGCAACCCGAACGCTCCAATTCTGATTGTAGAATACTCGGACTATGATTGTCCATTCTGTAAGCAATACCACGAAACAATGAACAAGGTTATTGACGAATTTGGAATATCTGGACGTGTGGCCTGGACGTATCGTCAATTCCCTTT
The DNA here is from genome assembly GCA_021129655.1 of Minisyncoccota bacterium. Lineage (GTDB taxonomy): Bacteria > Patescibacteriota > Minisyncoccia > Phycocordibacterales > UBA918 > OLB19. The sequence goes on along the minus strand of JAJOLC010000025.1, from coordinate 17,065 downwards.
ATCTCAATTACATCCGAATTCTCCCAATATTTCTGAAGCAGCGTTATGCGTTGGTGATATCGGAGGAAATGATGCTTTCTGGTCATTTACTGACTTAATTTTTGAATCACGTAATTTTGACGAACCGACTAATGTAACTAAGCTTCCTCAATATGCAGAGACTGCAGGTATAGAGAGAAGCGATTATATAACCTGCATGGAAGAAGGCCGAATGAAGGAATCGGTACTGGCTAGTATCGAAGACGGGTTTAATTCTGGAGCTAGAGGTGCTCCCTATACTGTCCTAATGGTAGGAGACCAAGAGGCAATAATTAGTGGAGCTCAGCCCTACGACTTTGTAAAAGGAGTGGTGGAAAATCTAATCGAGCAACTAGACGGAACCTTTGACCCAGCCACAGAGACACCATCTGATTTACCAGCAAGCTAGGTTGCTTGGAAAAATAGCAAAGGCCCAGAGCAAAGCTCTGGACCTTTATATTATCTTCTCAAGAGATCCACATAGTGACAATAATCACTCACAGACTCTTCACAGGACGAGGTAAGAAATTCACCTGAGATTATCTCTTTGACTGACCTAATAATGTCAGCCCTTAGCTCCTCAATTTCCTCATCAGTAATAGTGAAGACTTCTTCTTTAATACCACCCTTACTATCAGACTGGACAAAAGAAAGCACTCCTTCCTTGCACTGATATCGGTCGTCATCATACACCTTCAAAAGTAATGCGTAAAAAACCAACTGTCTTTTGTAGCCGCCATCAGAACCCTTTGTCTTTCCCTCTATAACATTGCGAGACTTTGGTTTACCAGTCTTATAATCTACAACCCGGAGTGCATAACCTTCTTCACTCATGTCGATTCTGTCTAACTTACCAGTCAAGAGCAACTCGGGCAGCTCTGGTACACCTGTCTGAATAAACACCTTAAGGGTCATCTCCTCCTTAGTGTTCTTTGGTAATACTGAAGCCAGATGTTCTTGGTAGACGACAAGTTCACCCAAACCCTTCTCAAGTAATCGTACGTACTCTTCAGCTGTAAGGGGTAGTCTATTTAATTCCTGCTCGAACTTAAGCTTAATGGCTGAAGTACTTGGTAAGGAAACATCGTTATTATGATGTCGCGTGATATATTCCAGCGTATTATGAACCGCTGTACCATACTGCATATGCACAGGCTGAGCTTCCGGTATTCGGAGAACATTTCGATACAAGTAATCCCATGGGCTACGCAAATAGTTGTTCAATGATGTAGCAGAAAATCCTCTCTCTTCTAATAAATTGCGTAACAATTCAGCACTCAGAGAGACTGGTGACACAGCTTGTTGCAAAGTAGTCATCGGATTAAACTCATGATTCTCTTTTTCTGTGTCACAAGTTTCTGTATACTCTTGGGAAATTTCTTCTCCTAACCTAGCTGGCGACAGTTCTCGACCATCAGAATTAATGTCAGAGGATGAAGTGTGAAGTACACGCTTGGCTCTGGTGATAGCCACATACAACAAGCGTCTCTCGTCTTCAAGCAAATCAACTGTTCCCACATCAGTATGAGAAAGCAAAGGAATATCAAAATATTTCTTCTTAGCTCCACCTCCCCAACCTCCGTCTGTTAAGTGCGGAACAAAAACTACCTCAAACTCAAGCCCTTTAGACTTATGTGCTGTCATCACTTGTACAGATTCTGAGTCGGTAGAAATATATGGAGCATTTAGTGGAAGATTGTACGAGATTCTAGTTATAAAAATTTCACTCACCTCACGCAAATTCCCCACCCCATCTCGCATAACTAATTCTTCAATCTCATCATAAAGACGACGCACTACTCGAGTTCCCTCAAAAGCATCATGCTCAATCAAATGATCTAGGAAGCCACTCTCCTGCAACAAAAATTCTAGCACTCGATGAGGAGCTTCGTGCACTTCTTTGGACCTTGCCTCAGTAATAACCTCTGCCACTCTTAACAGCTTTACTGGCTCTTGAACCTTTAGTGATTCTAATACGTCTTTATTAGACAGAATACTCCAAAGTGAACGTTGGTAAGACCGGCCAGACAAAACTCTGATCAAATCGTCTGGACAAATTTTCCAATATGCCCCATGCAAAACTGAAAATAGTGCCCCCTCACTCTTATCTGTAATGACTGCATCGATGATTCCTCTAACAGCTTGAGTAATAGGGTGTTTCAAAATATCTCCATCAGCTGAAGCAGTGACTGGCACACCGGCTTTCCTGAAAGAGGCAGCGAATGCTTCCACCTCCCTATTGGTTCTAACGATGATTGCAATTTCACTTGGAGCTAGACCACTATCAATTTCAGCCTTAGTAGTTTTAACTACCCAAGAATCTTCAACTGACTGATGAGAAAATTGTCGCTTAGTTAAGGATGAACCTTCAACCATCTTAGCTTCCAAGGGAACTCTAAGGTCTTTAAGTGGACCATCGTCCACCTTCACCAGACTGTGAGCAGCATCAAGAATATTTTGCCCTGAACGATAATTATTAGTTAAGGAAATTACTTTAGTGCCATTGAATTGTTCTGTGAAATATAGAAAGTTCTCTAATGAAGCACCCTGGAAACGGTAAATAGCTTGCTTCTCATCTCCTACAGCAAATATGTTTGGCGAATCATGAAACGAAGCCAGGAGTTCCAAAATTTTGTTCTGTGAACCGTTCACATCCTGATGCTCATCAGCCAGCACGTACTGGTATCGTTCTTGTAAGTCTCGAAGCATGTCCTCATTTTTCTGCAAAGCTTCTACCGTCTCTACAATCATGTCTTCGAAGTCATACAAATTACCCTCCGACAAGAGTGCCTCATATCGCTTATAAATATAAATCAATTCCCTGTTCTTCGTGATGGTTTTTTCTAGTTTTGTGTACTCTCCTCTTACTTTCCCCTTATGAGCACCCTTAACATGATACTGCTCAACTTCAAGCAAAGCCTCAGCTTGTTGGTCGACAATTTTTACAAAATCATTGGCGGTTATATATTCCTGTTTCAACTGACCGATAATACGCAAGATATGAGTTACGTAGTATGAGGGGTTACCCATAGGACGTAGAGATTTTACCTCTCCATCATTAATTATTGATTCAATCAGAACTATCTTCTCTAGATCACCAGCTGGTCGTCCACCAATCACTCTTACATAAGCATCGGGATAAGCAGAAATAAGAGTCTGAGCAAATCCGTGAAAAGTATAAATTGGCACCTGATAAGCAGCCGCTCCAATGTACTTTCGTAGACGGTCTCGCATAGCTTTAGCTCCAGATTCAGTAAAGGTTAGGGCTAAGATACTGTCTGGAGAAGCATCGGTCTTGAGTAGGATATTGGCAATTCTCAGGGTCAAAATCTGTGTCTTACCAGTACCTGGACCAGCCACCACCATTACCGGACCCTCTACTGTGTCTACTGCTGCTTTTTGAGCTGTGTTCAGGTTTTTGTACGCCTCATCAAAAGCAACTGTGCTGTTAGAATCCTGTGTCATAGATATCAAGTATAACAAATATAACAATTCTTAGAATAAGTACTCAAATCATGTACACCCACTAAAGTTAGGTGTATGATTAATGCATATGAAAGTCAAAGATATCGTAAAACCTGCAGTGATTATCGCTGAGACAGACACCTTTGCAACTGCTCTCAAAGCAATGATTAACCAGCAGACAAATACATTATTAGTAACAAATGAACGAGGAAAACTTGTCGGCGAAATAACCGTGGCAGATTTCCTAGACGCTGTAATTCCAGACACTCTAGATGGAAGTGAAGTGATGAGTCATTTTAATAGTGACGAAGCCTTCATATCCTCGATAGATATTGCCAAAGATATTCCGGTGGGGGAATTTATGTCACATGATTTTTCCGCTTTAACCCTAGAAGATGACCTGATTGCCATTGTAGGCACAGCTATAGCTCATCAACGAGCTCGTATCCCGGTAGTAGATTCAGATAATCGACCAGTTGGAATAATTGCTCGCCAAGGACTGAAGAGGATTTTGGCCAAGTTCATGCAATAGAAAGAACCTAAATCACTATGCTAGAACTGATTCAGCAATTTGCTCCCTATGCACCCTTCATCATTTTCATGGCGGCAGCCTTAGATATTTTCTTTGTTACCGGACTTATTCTGTATGGTGCAGCCATGATAAGTACAATTGCTGCTATGTACGCAGGCGGTTTAATCAGCCTCGAAATGATTGCGCTGTCCGCCTACATCGGAACGGTGTTCGGAAACACAATTAATTATGGAGCCGGTAGACTCTTTAAAGAAGCGCCTTTCGTAGCCAAGCGATTACAGCAACCAAGCTTTACTAAAGCACGCAGCATGCTACAAAATCGTGGACTGCCCATTTTTATGGTAGTGAGTCGTTTCATTGCCCTAATCAGACCACTGTACGCACTTTTGCTAGGCAGCTTAGAAATAAGCTTCAAAAGGTTCATTTTCTACGAACTAGTCATTGCGCTTTTTTGGGTAACATTCTGGATGTTTATCATTATCAAAGGTGGAACTTTGTACCTGTACCTAACAAGCTAACAAAAACCTCCCGTATGGGAAGTTTTTGTTAGCTTGTTAACATAACTTCAGTCTACGTGCATTAAGAAATTAGAGAGACTCAGAGAGACAGCTATGCTTTCTATTTGCCAGACCTAACAAAAATCTTCACTATTCCTAGTGAAGATTTTTGTTAGAAAACTATACTCTAGTATGATTTTAGACGTCTGGCCTTCTCATGTTGTCGAATCTTTTCGAGTGCCTTGGCTTCAATTTGTCGAATACGTTCTCTAGTTACCCCGAACTCACGACCAACTTCTTCAAGGGTGTGATAAGTACCATCTAGTAGACCATGTCGCATTTCAAGAATCTTTCGTTCCTTGTCAGACAGAGTATCAAGAATTTCTGTAATCTGATCAGTTAAAATACTATGAGAAACTTCTTGGTCAGGAGAAATAATTTTATCGTCAGAGATGAAGTCGGACAATCGTGAACGGTCATCATCGTCTCCGACTGGCAGCTCGAGTGAGATTGTGTCCTGACTAATCTTTTCAATTTGGTAAATCTTTTCTACTTCAACATTCATTTCAGTGGCGATTTCCTCCGGCATAGGGTCTCGTCCCAGGTCCTGAGCCAAACGACGTGACACCTGCTTGTACTTAGCCATGGTCTCAACCATGTGTACTGGAATACGAATAGTTCGTGACTGGTCGGCTAGGGCTCGAGTAATTGCCTGACGAATCCACCAGGTAGCGTAAGTTGAAAACTTGAAACCTTTAGTAAAGTCGAATTTATCTACTGCCTTAAAGAGGCCGAGATTACCCTCCTGAATAAGATCCAACAGAGTCAAGTCTGGTGAACGACCAACATATTTTTTAGCAATAGATACTACCAATCGGAGATTGGCTCGTGCCAGTAAATTACGAGCTTCTTCATCTCCATCATCAATTCTTTTAGCCAATACACGTTCTTCGTGAGCAGTAAGTAATGGATATTGCCCAATCTCGCGTAGATACATTTGAATAGAATCATATCCACTATCACTTCGTTTGAAGGTGTTTTTCTGAGCAATTACCTCAATACTAGGATCTTCACCTAGCATTCCCCCGCTTTGCAAAACATCGATTCCGGCAATACTAAATCGATCATACATCACCTCTAAAAAAGGTACGTCCTTTTCAATTTCTGGAAAGGCACGAAGTAGCTCATCGTAAGTAACGTAACCACGCTCTTTCCCCAAACGCATCAGGGCCGATGATTTAGCCTCAAGAGCTTTTTGTCCTTTAGTGAGTTTTTTCTTTGACTTTGGCTTTGGCACAAATTTTTTGAGCGGAGCTTTCTTTGAATCAGTTTTTTTGACTGAAGAAGAAGCTACTTTTTTAGTAACTTTCTTTACTGCCTTTTTTGTGACCGCTGCTTTCTCCTTAACTACTTTCTTTACTGCCTTTTTTGCGACCGCTGCTTTTATTGAAGCTTTTTTGGGGTCTTTTTCTTTATTTTATTTACGGGTTTTTTGACCGCTTTTTTTACAATTTTGGTTGTGGCCTTTTTGGTAGCCATAATGCTCCCCACTATACAGAAAAACCATAAAAAGTCTACCCCTATTAAGCTTATCCTAGAAAAGCCTCAACCTCATAGTTAGGTTCTCTCAATTTAGCCTCAAATTCGCTGATACTTTTAAGTACTTCTGAAAACTTATCGTCATCACCATCGGTTTCAGCCACAATCAAGAGTTGTCTATTATCTGTCAGATGTCTTCTAACTAGACCGGTCTTTAGTTGATTTAACTTAGTTACCACCTCTTCTGCTACGGCTAATTGTGGAAGTTTTTCAAATTGCTGCTCTAATGTAAAAACTACTCTCGCTAACTCAGAAGCATCTGGCTGATTTAGTTCATGAATTTTACTAACAGTGTCTAGGGCAGCTTTTACCTTAAGACTAAGATGTTCATCAACAATTTGTACTGCAGCCAATAAGAATAAGTAGGCCTTGTCATCAGTATCAATCTTGTTATTTCTTATTACTTCTGGGCTTTTGGTAATCTGAGTAGCGTGTGATTTTAGAGGGGTATTTTCCTTTAACTCCCTAATACGCCCCAACTCAAAACGAGCAGCGTCCATGGTGGTACCAGTAGAATCTGCAAATATTTTCAGAAAATGCTCCTCGTCTATTCGATTGGCCAATAATAGAATAAATGGCAAAATCTCGTCTCTAGCCTTCAATTTAAATGACCTATCATCCTCAACCTCCCTACGTAATACATGAAGTATAAATTCAATCACATGAACAGATTTCCCAATCACCTTCTTAAAATTTACTTCATCTTCTAATATCAAATCAGCTGGGTCTTTACCAAATGGCATCTCGGCCACCTTTACATCGAGACCTCTCTCCAGCATTAAGGCGGCTCCTTTTTTCATAGCATTGATTCCTGCCTTGTCAGCATCCAGCGCCAACACAACCTTATCTGATAAACGCTCCAGTAGCTGTACGTGATGCATAGTCAGTGCAGTTCCTGACACAGCGACAGTATTTGAATAGCCAGCTTGATGGCACATTACTACATCAAACTGCCCTTCTACGATAAGGGAAAAACCTAGGTTCCTGATACCTGTTTTTGCCTTATCGTAGCCATACAAAAGCTCAGACTTTTTATACAGTAGGGTTTCTGGCGAGTTAACGTACTTCGGAGCCTTATCGCTAGGAGTCAAAATTCGACCTGAGAAGGCAACAATTTTTCCGCTAGACTCACCCATCGGAAATACAATCCTGTCTCTAAATACATCAAATGGCTCTTTTCCAGTGTCAGCTGATTTAATTAAGCCGGCCTTAAGCATTTGCTCATTGGTGTGACCTAACGCAGCAAGGTGTTCCTTTGCTTCCCTCCAGCCATGATTGGGTGGTCCTGGAGCATAACCAATCCTCCAGTTAGCAATAGTTTCTTTACTAACACCTCGATCTTTAAGATACTCAACTGCACCAGCTTCCTCTGGTAACCGTTTTTGATAAAAAGCTGTAGCATCCTCAAGAGCAGCGTAAGAATGGTCACGTTCGTCTCTTTTCCTAGGATCTTCTCGAACTAGTTCCACCCCGGCTTTTTCTGCCAGTATTTTAAGAGCCTCCTTAAAATCGACCCCTTCCATCGCTTGGATGAAGTTGAACATATCACCACCTTGAGAAGTTGAAAAACAGTAATACATCCCTCGGTCTGGTGATACATAAAAAGATGGAGTTTTTTCAGCCGAAAAAGGTGATTTGCCCTTGAAGTTTTTTCCAGCCTTGTGAAGCTCCACGTAAGGAGAAATAATATCAATGATACTAAGCTTATCTTTTATTTGCTGAACGGCTTCACTCATAGTGTGACTATTATATGCAAAATTTCGGAGGTAAGCTAATTTATAGATAGTCTCTGGACAAAAGTGCCAGATATAGTAGCTTAGCGTCAGTAACTAAAGGAGGTTTTCAATGAGTAACTTACCAAAAAGTAAATATTACGAGGAAGTAGCTGTTCTTACTGACGAGAACAACATCTACAATTGGACTAAATTTGAATACTACGCACGTAATGTGCGCTAGAAAAAGCCCCGACATCTGGGGCTTTTATTTTTTCTAATCAGTGAAGGTGATTATGGACTTAGTAGACACCAGAGCCTTGCTTAGAACTAGTCTTCTAGCTGGAGTGGTTTTAATTTTTATATGGAGAATTCTCTCTCCTTTCGTGAGTCTTGTATGTCTAACGTGTACCACTCTAACGTTGCAGTCATCGAAAATTTCTAACACTTTAACCTCAGCCTTGTCAGTATTTTTAATGGTAACGTGAATTTCCAGAAATTCGTGCAATCGGTCAATCCAACGCTCAACTGGAGGCAACATCCACAATACCAATAGCACGACCGCTGTCACCAATAGCACAAGCTGATAATAACCAGCGCCTGCACCCATACCAAGAGAAGCTACCAGCCAAATAGACGCGGCTGTAGTTAGTCCCTTAACACCTGAACCGTCCTTTATAATAGCTCCAGCACCCAAAAAGCCGACACCAGTCACTAGTGCAGCGGCGATACGAGTTGTTTCACCGTCAGCAAGGCCCATAGCAACCGACAATATGGTAAACAGGGATGAACCAACCGCAATCAGAATCATAGTTCTGAAACCTGCACTCTTGTCTCTATATTCACGCTCGATACCAACTAAACCACCAACTACTGCGGCTAGTAAGATTGAGGTTAAATATTCAAAAAACATATTCTTATAAATATTTTATCACAGGGTTTTTGTAGTTTTCAAAGTAACGCAAAAGGCGGCCACAAAGTGGCCGCCTTTTGCGTTATAAAAACCGGCACATGAGCCGGTTTTTATAATTGACAAAAAACTTAATCAGCTTCTTGCATATCCTCAATCATCTTATACTTCTGACTTCCTTCAAATCCAGAACCTGCTGGAATAAGCTTTCCAATGATAACGTTTTCCATTAGTCCAGCGAGGTTATCTGAACTTCCACGTACTGCTGCGTTTATAAGAACCCGAGTAGTGTTTTGGAATGATGCCGCTGAAAGAAAACTCTTTCGAGATAGTGAACTTTCAGTGATACCCATGATAAGCTTGTCACCTTTAGCTAATTCCTTACCTTCCTCCTTAAGCTTAGTGTTAGCCTCTACCATCACCCATTCTTCTACTACTTCACCGATTGTGAACGGACTGTTTCCGCGATGAGTAATTTTCACTCGTGACATCATTTGCTTAACAATAAGCTCGATGTGCTTTCGTGAAATAGTTACACCTTGTAATTCGTAAATCTTGTTTACTTCAGTAATGATGTAGTCCTGAGTAATTTCTTGCCCACCGAACTTAAACAGTTCTGGCAGTAGTGCAGAACCATCAGTTAGGAACTGTCCAGGAGCTACTGAATCACCCTTAGAAACCATACATGTTCGCCGATAATGAACCTCGTACTCAGTAGCAGCATCCTTCTTCGGTGCCCCCTCTGCTGTCATGTCTGGCACAACTACGATGATTTTTTCACGACCCTCAGTTCTAATTTCTGTAACAAGACCATGATACTTACAAATAATTGCCGGAATCTTTGGTTGTCGTTTCTCAAACACTTCTTCTACTCGCGGCAAACCTTGTGTTACGTCCCCCCCAACGGAAGCTGCTCCACCAGCGTGCTTAGTGTTCATAGTAAGCTGTGTTCCTGGCTCACCAATCGCTTGCGCTGCTACTGTTCCAACTGCCTCACCAATATCTACTAGAGCATTGGTTGTTAGGTCGATACCATAACACTTCTGACATACTCCTCGAAGTGTCTTACAAGTCATCGGAGAACGAACGACTACTGATTCACAGGTTGTTCCCTCAACCGCAATAGCGTCTCTTCGTGAAAGAAGACTTCCTTTTTTAAAGATAACGTTATCCTTAGAATCAACAGCATCCTCAGCCAAAATTCGTCCCTTAATAGCCTTTGAGAAAGCGATTTCAATACCAGAAGCCGAGATACGACTGATGGTTGTTCCCGCCTTAGTCTTACAGTTAGACTCTGTCACGATAGCGTCCTGCGCTACCACGAAGAGTCGTCGAGTAAGGTAACCTGCTTTAGCAGTCTGCAAAGCGGTGTCGGCTAGTCCCTTTCTAGAACCATGAGTGGTGTTGAAATACTCAATCGGAGTCATACCTTCCTTCATCGAAGAAAGTACTGGGAACTCAAGAGTTTCACCTCGAGTATTCACAATCAATCCCTTCATACCAATCATCTGCGAAATCTGTCTGATACTTCCTCGAGCACCAGATTTCCACATGGCAAAAGCAGAACCTTCAACATCCATTTCCGCATCAATCACTTCTTCTAGATTTGCCTTTGTCTTGTGCCAGATTTCCACAATCATTCGTCGACGTTCTTCTCGAGACAATAGCCCTTCCTCGTAGTTGTCGATGATTCCTCGCTCTTCTTTTCGAGCCTCTTCAATAATAGCGGCTTTTTGTTTTGGTACGACAACGTCATCAATTCCCCAAGTGATTCCAGATTTTGTTGCGTACTTGAAACCATTTTTCTTAATCTTGTCGACAACTTCCGGCACAATATCAGTTCCTTGCTCATCAATTAAATCGATTATGATTGCAAACAGCTCCCGCTGTCCAAGTTGTTCATTAACAAAAACATGATCACTCGGCAAAACAGCGTTAAAGAGCAGTCGTCCAACCGTAGTCTCAAACACACCCCCTTCATATTGAGCGTACTTTGCTGTATCAGTAGCCATTACTTTTACCTTTGCCCGCAAATCGATAATACCGTAATCATGAGCATTTATCGCATCATTAGGTGATGAAAAGTACTTACCTTCACCCTTAGCACCATCATGTGCTTTAGTCATCCAGTATGCTCCTAGAGCAATATCCATGAACCCTTCTGATACAACTGGTTCTGATGAACCTGGCTTTAGAATATTGTTATTAGCAGAAAGCATCTCCTTTGCTTCTAATTGAGCTTCGTCTGAAAGTGGCACATGTACCGCCATCTGGTCTCCATCGAAATCGGCGTTAAATGCTTTACAAACCAACGGGTGAACCTGAATCGCGTTACCTTCAATCAGTACCGGACGGAATGCCTGGATACCTTGACGGTGAAGAGTTGGTGCTCGGTTTAAGAGCACATGCTTGTCTCGAATAATATCTTCTAGAATTGCCCACACTTCTGGAACTCCGTCTTCAACAAGACGCCCAGCTCCTCGAATGTTATATGCCAATTCTTGTTTTAGAAGTTCAGCAATAACGAATGGTCGGAATAGCTCAAGCGCCATATGCTTTGGCAAACCACACTGGTCTAGTGCTAAATCAGGACCAATAACAATCACAGAACGTCCAGAGTAATCTACTCGCTTACCGAGTAAGTTTTGTCGGAAGTAACCTTGCTTACTCTTAAGGTAATCGGAAAGTGATTTCAATGGTCGACGTTGTGCCTGACTCATTACTGAATAAGCTCCACCGCCATGTCGGATTGAGTTGTCGATAAGAGCATCGACCGCCTCCTGCATGATTCGCTTCTCGTTTCGCAAAATAACGTCAGGCGCTTGAATATCAATCAGCTTCTTCAGTCGATTATTTCGATTGATAACTCGTCGATAAAGGTCATTCAAGTCAGAAGATGCATGCCGTCCTCCTTCAAGAGCCACCATTGGTCGAATCGCAGGTGGTACTACTGGAATACGTACTAAGAAGAGCCATTCTGGTCGCACTCCGGCGTTTAGCATCCCTCGAATGAGAGATAGTCGCTTGTCTAGTTTTGCTCGTTCCATTGCTCCAGCTTTAGTGTATCGGTCTTCAAGTTCTTCAACTAATTTTGCTAGGTCAATATTCTTAAATAGTTCGTAGATTGATTCAGCACCAATCTTAGCTTCAAACAAAGTACTGTACTTAATTGAGAATTTGTGAAAAGTAGCTTCATCCAGCACAATTCCTTGCTTAATACTATCGATTTCTTTCTTTGTCTCGTCCATTCGAGTCTTCAACTCATCCTTTGCTTCATCGTTTTGTAGAGACTTTAGTTTAGTTTTGTATTCTGTTTCCAGTTCTGACTGGATTCGTGTCCGGTCGGCTTCGCTAACTGAAGTTACAATGTAGCCAGCGAAATAAATCACTTTTTCAATTGATGAAGCAGTTAGACCGAGAATCATAGCAATTCGACTCGGTACACCACGGAGGAACCAAATGTGAGAAACTGGTACGCACAAATCAATGTGAGCCATACGTTCTCGACGTACAATCGCTCGAGTTATTTCTACTCCACATTTCTCACAAGTAATACCTTTGTATCGAATTCCTCGATACTTCTTACAAGAACACTCGTAATCCTCTACTGGACCAAAGATACGTTCGTCGAACAGACCACACTTTTCAGGGCGTTGAGTTCGATAGTTAATAGTTTCAGGTTTTGTGACCTCTCCCCAAGACCATTCAAGAATAGTCTCTGGTGATGCCAGCTTTAGATTCACTCCAGTGTAGTTCGCTGGAATCATTGGTGGTTTTTTGAATTCTGTTTTTTTGAATGTTGATTCGTTAGACATAAGCAAGAAAATTAAGAAGTCTCATAATTACGTCGTGGCCTTTCTTCTTTATCCAGCTTCACATCCAGAGCCAGTCCCCGAAGTTGATTAAGCAGAACGTTAAAGGCTGCCGGTGTGTGTGGGTGACTAATCTTCTCACCTCGTACGATTGCATCGAAGGCAGCTGACCGTCCAACAATATCGTCGGACTTGATAGTAAGCATCTCTCGCAATGTATAGGCAGCTCCATAACCAAGGAGTGCCCAAACTTCCATTTCTCCGAATCGCTGTCCACCAATCTGAGCTTTACCTCCAAGTGGCTGTTGAGTAATAAGTGAGTATGGTCCAATAGAACGCATATGAATCTTGTCTTCCACCATATGGTGAAGCTTCAAGATGTACATGTAACCAACGGCTGTTTTCTGAGCAAACTCTTCACCAGTCAAACCGTCTCGTAATTGAATTTTACCATCTTCAGGTAGACCAGCTTCTACCAATTCTTTCTTAACATCATCTTCTGATGCTCCCGCAAATGGAGGAACGATAGCCTGATAATTAAGAGTGTTAGCAGCCATACCAAGGTGAAGCTCAAGAATCTGCCCCAAGTTCATACGACTCGGTACACCAAGTGGTGTAAGTAGCACATCTACTGGAGTTCCGTCTTCTGTATAAGGCATATCCTCTTCTGGAAGAATCCGAGATATAACACCCTTATTACCGTGACGTCCAGCCAGCTTGTCACCAACAGATACATTTCGTACTTTAGCGATAGTGATGTGAATTCGCTTGATAACACCACTTTCTAGCTGGTCACCATTTTCTCGTGAGAAAATCTTCAGACCAATAATTCGTCCTTTTTTACCAGCTGGTAATCGAAGAGAAGTATCTTTCACGTCCTTAGCTTTTTCACCAAAGATAGATCGTAGCAGTCGTTCTTCTGGAGTAAGCTGTGTCTCGCCCTTAGGTGTAACTTTACCAACTAGAATATCTCCAGTTCGTACCTCAGCTCCGATTCGGATGATTCCGCTTTCATCTAGGTTCCGTAGTTTCAATTCTGAAACATTAGGGATGTCTGGAGTAGTAACTTCAGGCCCTAGTTTTGTGTCTCGCACAGAAACTTCCATTTCGTCTAGGTGAATTGAAGCAAACTTACTCTTCTTAACTAGTCGTTCAGAAATAATAATCGCATCCTCGTAGTTGGCTCCGTTCCAACTCATGAAGGCAACCATAGCGTTCTGTCCTACAGCAATCTGTCCGTTGTCAGTTGATGTTGTATCCGCTAATAGGTCGCCTCGCTTTACTTTCTGTCCCAAGCCTACTGCTGGTCGGTGCTGGAAAGCAGAGAAGTCATTAGTTCGTTGTAGTTGAGCTAGTGGGTACTCTTTAGTCTTTCCGTCCTTACCTTTAACGACAATAGTTTTAGCATCAACTTCAACCACTTCTCCTGCATCTTGAGCGTAGATAACTCGTCCTACGTCTCGAGCTGACATTCCTTCAACTCCAGTCGCCACAATTGGTGCCTCCGGCACGATACAAGGTGTCGACTGTTTTTGCATGTTTGAACCCATCAAGGTTCGGTTGGCATCATCGTGGTTCAAGAATGGAATCATTGATGTAGCAACAGAGAATGGCTGGTTAGTTGCAATGTCGATGTAATCTACATCTTCTCGCAATACCATACGCGGCTCTCCCTTCATTCGAGCCTCAACGTATTCATTTTCGATTTTTCCTTTACTGTCTACAACAATGGCAGCGTGTGCGATTGTGTGACCCTCTTCTTCATGACCATTCATGTATATGATTTCGTCAGTCAGTTTACCTTTCTTAACTTTCATGTACGGAGTCTCGATAATACCAAATCGGTTTACACGAGAGTACATAGCAAGACGTAGAATCAAACCAATGTTTGGTCCTTCCGGAGTATGGATTGGACAAAGTCGTCCGTAATGAGATGGGTGAACGTCACGAACTTCAAAACCTGCTCGCTCTCGAGTAAGCCCACCAGGACCAAGTGCTGATAGTGTTCGAAGGTGCTCTACTTCAGCTAAAATGTTTTGCTGTTGTGAGAATTGTGACAGCTGGTTAGTTGTGAAAAATTCCTTAATCGCAGCCTGTAACGGTCGCGGATTAATGATTTGCATCGGTAATGATGTTTCAGCTTCGATAGTCGACATTCGGTCTTGAATATTTCGCTTCATTCGAGTCATACCAACTCGAACTCGCTGTTGTAGCATTTCACCAAAGTATCGAACTCGACGGAAACCTAGGTGGTCGATATCGTCAGGCAGAGCCTGTGAATCATGATTTGAGGTGATTATGTGAGTGATAATCAACTTCATATCTTCAATTGAAACTGTTCGGTCTGCTGTTGCTTTAGCATCTACTGGACGACCAAATCGACTGTTGAAATGGTGACGACCAATTTCTGAAAGGTCATATCGCTCTGGTGAGAAGATAGACTTAACAAACTCTCGAGCATTGTCGATAGTTGCCAGGTCACCGTCACGCAGTCGCTTGTAGATTTCTACAAAAGCGTCATCGGTAGTTTTAGCTGGGTCTTTTTCAAGAGTAGCTTTGATGTATTCTTCGCCTCGCTCCACACCCTTCATCAGTTTAATCATCTCAGAGTCCTTCTCAACTCCAAGAACTCGTAATAGTGAAGTGATTGGGAACTTCTTCTTACGGTCGATTTTTACATAGATGATTCCATCGTTGTCAGACTCGATTTCCACCCAAGCTCCTCGCGCTGGGATGATTTTTGCTCCAAATCGAGTTTTTCCTTTAACTTCAGCGGCTGTAAAGAAGATACCGTATGAACGGGCCAACTGAGGAACGATAACTCGCTCTACACCATTAATGATAAAAGTACCATTATCAGTCATCACTGGAATATCAGTCATGAAGATTTCCTGATCTTTTTCAGATTCAAAAGTCTTGTTCTTAAGAATTACCGTTGCTCGCAAGGGAGCTTCGTAAGTTCGCTTGTTTGCTTTAGCGAATTCTGGCGAGTACTTTGATGCACCCATTTCGTACTTCTTAAATACCATCTCAAACTTCTTCTCTTGATAATCAGAAATTGGAGAAAATTCTGTAAAGATTTCTTTTAATGCAGTCTCAACAAACCACTTGTAAGACTCACGTTGTGGTTCGATAAGGTCTGGTAGTGGAATCCGTGGCGCAGACGCTTTCTCAAAGCGTCGTTGTGGCAGGTGTCCAACTGAAACATCCTTTGTACTCATAGCTAAAATATGAATTAAAGAAAACTAACAAGTAGAAAATAACGCCTAAGCGCATTTGCTTACTTCCTAATTTTCTACCCGATAAATAAAAACATCACTTGCGTGAACAATTACCTCCGCGTATGAATATATCTCCCAATCGTAACTCACTCGAGATCGCATCACTGCGTTTGTGAGGGAGAGTATACAGTAGTATTCAGGTTTTGCAATGGTTAAATGATTAAAAAGAACGGCACCCTTAGGGTGCCGTTCTTTTTTACAAAATCACTCTCCTCTACTTCAAAATTCGGAAGTGTCCGATAAATGGTAATTCTCTAGACTCATTATTATAAGCATACCAAGCACCGTAGATAACAAAAGCAAAAATAGCTAGACTAATCACTTGGGACAACATCATCCCAATAGCCGACATGAAAGTCATATATAAAAAATTAGAGAGAAAATTGAGAGCAATAACTACTATCAAAAGAATTAATTGTTGATTAGCATGAAAGCGCACATAAGGAACGGCCTTAGTTTTATCATTCAAAAGTGGCAAGAAGAATAAAAACGGTAAAACATACCCTAGTACCGCAAAAGTTCGATACTCTGAATTATCTTCGGAAGGCTGGTCGTTAGCGTTAGATTCTTCAGTCTCTACAGAATCCGGTTGCTCAGTGCTTGAATTTTGTTCCATATATTTGAATAGTTATCTATTATCTCTACTTACTGGTAATAATATCACGAAAATAAACCCTCCTGTAAGACTGATTATGCACCCCTTCTCCAAGCGTCTATATCCTTATGGTTTCCGTCCAATAACACCTGAGGGACTTTTAGTTTCTTTTTCTTGTATTCAATTGTTTCTGGGCGAGTGTACGACTCACCATTTGTCTCCCTGTCATCTTCAAGTGATTCAGCAGTGCCAAGCACCCCTTCAACTTGGCGCGCAGTAGCATCAATGATGCTAAGAGCCGGCAACTCACCACCAGTCAGAATATAATCTCCGACACTCACCTCTTCAGCCTTTAAAGCCTTCTTTACCCGGCCATCAATCCCTTCATAGCGCCCACTAATAAGTACCAGGTGGTCGTACTTTTTAGCATACTGTTTGGCCATATCTTGAGTAAAGACTGTACCTCGTGGTGACATAATAAGAGTCTTTACCTTTTTTTGATTTTTCTTCCTCCCTACTGCCTTATTCCATGCCTTAAGAATCGGCTCTGCTTTCATCACCATTCCTGGGCCGCCTCCGTACGGCTTATCATCCACCTTTTTGTGCTTATCCTTGGTGAAGTCACGAGGATCATGATACTCAAC
>JAJOLC010000028.1 GCA_021129655.1 Minisyncoccota bacterium | reverse complement strand
CTGCAATTCCCTGCCAGCACGCGCTGAGTCATCATATTGAAAAATGTGTTTTTCTGACATTCCCGCTGCCATAGCTCCCTCAGCTATCTGTCTAGCTCGAACGCCAACTGTAAAAAGCACATTTGCTGCAGCCGGCACTAGAGAGCCAATTCGTTTATGCTCCTCCGCTGAATATTTACCGAGCTCTAGCATATCTCCCAACACTACGATTTTTCGCTTAGCATACTTCAGTTCATTGAGTGCCTGAAGGGCTTGTTCTACCGCAATGGGTGATGAGTTGTATGTATCGTCGACAATTACTGAGGACTTTAGTCCAGAAACTATTCTCATTCGACCGCTGGGTGTACTCAGGGATTTAATGGACTCTGCAGCGGCCTTAAGAGGGACTCCCAACTCGTCAGCAACCACCATGGCAGCCGCACACGAAAACACATGTTGCGTTCCAACAGTATTCTGCACTTGAAGCTTATAAGACTCCTTGTTGTGATTAAGCTTAAACTCAATACCGACTGGCTGGTCGTCGTTGTACACAACCTTGTCCTCCCTAGCAGTAAAA
Source organism: Minisyncoccota bacterium (assembly GCA_021129655.1). Lineage (GTDB taxonomy): Bacteria > Patescibacteriota > Minisyncoccia > Phycocordibacterales > UBA918 > OLB19. The sequence continues at coordinate 17,042 of JAJOLC010000028.1, read as the reverse complement.
TCTGTTTCTAAATAACGACCAAAGCCCACCTGTCTCTGCAACACTTCTGGCAGAAGCGATTTGATAATCGGATCATCATTATTATAAATAAGCACCCCATCAGTTTTCAAAGCAGTGACCAAGTGCATCTTTTCCTCAATCACGGCTTCTGGTGATGAAAAATACTCAACATGAACTGGCACGTTAGGTAACCGAGTCAGAACGACCATGTCGGGCTTAATCCACTTAGCGAGTTTTTCCATATCACCAGGTCGATCAATACCCATTTCCAATATCAAAACATCTGGGTAACTGCGTGAGAAAAAGGCCATAAAGAAGCCCTCTACGATGTTGTGCAACCAAACAAATGGATTATTCCAGCCGTTAGGAAGTCCAAGAATCGTTAATGAGATGCCGATATCAGAATTAAAGCTCATCCGACTCTTGCGCGCATAAGTATGTTTCTTAATCGCTGCATAGATAGCATCTTTAGTAGATGTCTTACCAACACTACCGGTAACAGCAATAATAGTAGGCTTCTTGCGCTTGAGCAGGATTGCAGATTCTGCGTTCAAGATACTAATTACAATGGGTTTAAAAATTTCTTTCATAGATTTATCGGTCAGGTGGAATCGAATAGTAATTAATCAAAAATCGCGTAATGTCCATGAATGGAGTCGTTAGAGTTTCGGACGCGTATTTTACCCCTTGTGGCTCTACAGTATACATGAAAACGATAAATTCAGGCTCAAAGGCTGGAAAGTAACCAAAGAATGAATGGAGGAATTTGTCTTCATAATAGCCACCATTTACCGGATCAGGAATCTGAGCGGTACCAGTCTTGGCCCCAACTGAATGGTTAGGGAGAGCAACATCTCCTCCTTCAAGTGCATCATCCACCACAATACTAAGCATGCGCGATAACTCCTCACTAGTTTCTTCTGACAACACCTGGGCACCTTCAGGATACCTCATTTCCTTCACTCGACCATTGTCATACTCGATACGCTTCACTAAATGAGGTGTCACTAATTTACCTCCATTAGCCAATGCAGCTAGCGCTCTAGTTGTAGCAATTGGTGTCATTGCGATACCTTGGCCGAAAGATGCAGTGGCGTACTGAACGTCACCAGCCGCTTGTAGATTGTCCACCAACCCAAAAGCTTCATTCGGCAAATCGATACCGGTCTCACTTCCTAGCTTAAAATTCAGGAAGTAATCTCTGAACTTTTCCTTGCCCATCTCTTTAACAATATGAGAAACTCCGGTATTAAGAGATTGATTGAGAACCTCTTGCATTGGCACAGTGCCCCTACCCCGCCCATCATAATTACTAATAGTGAATCCGTTCAGCTCAATTGCACCTGCATCGTAATAAGTAGACTGTGGTGTAATAGCTCCAGAATCAATCCCTGCTGCCATAGTAAGTGCCTTTATAGTTGAACCGAACTCATACAGATTCTCTACCAGAGGGTTCTGAAACTGGTCTATAGTAGCCTCAGAACGATCATTCAAATCAAAGCCTGGTACAGCATTCATCGCTATTATCTCTCCTGTTTTTGGGTCCATAATAATAGCCCCTGTCAGCTTACTTTCATACAAATCATTTGTTTCTTTCAGCACACTATCTAGCATTCTCGAAACAGAGGGTTCAAGAGTGGTGACAATATTACCGGAGTTATTATCCTCCTTACTGTAGACAAACTCACCAAGATTACTGAATAGTTCAGCAAAAAAATTGACTGACATTACCTGGCGCTTCTCGAACAACACATCGTCGTATTGACGCTCAAGCCCATACTTACCATGCAGCTCTGTTCCATCATTAGAATAACCAACAAAGCCAATTGAACGTGCGGCTAGTGAACCTCCAGGGTAATATCGCCACTGATTCTTGTACAGCTGAGCACCGTCTACATCCAAATCAACAATTATGTCAGAGTCCTCTTCACTCACCTTTTTAGCTAACTCAATGTAGGTTCTGCCCGGTAAATCTAGACGTTCATTACACTTCTCAATCGGGTCATCTAAATAACGTGATAAAGAGTCACAAAACTTACTATTCTCAACAGTAACTTGGGTTGGATTTGCCGCTAGTACGTAGCCAGCTTGCACTGATGCTGCTGAAAGAGTGGCTCCGTCACGTGCCGTAAACAAAATCGACCCTCGCGAGTACAGGTCACTTTTAGTATGAACATACTGACTCTCAGCTCGCTCCAGGTACAGACTGGAATCAATAACCTGTATCTGGTACAAACGGCCAATTAGAACAATAGCCACTAGTATAATAGCGGCCGATAATAATCGAATTCTAAATGTTAATTGCTTACGCTTCATAGAAGTCTATTGCCCAGCCAGTACGAGACTAGCTTGTTTGCGGGATACGAAAATCTTATCAGTATTTGTATCATAACCCTCAAGAGTAGCAATTCTGGAAGCCACTGTATGCTGTGACTCAATGTACCGCGCTTCTAACATTGCAATCTCTGTCTGCAGCTCATGCTGGGTTTGGACATGCTCAGTGCGCATAACAACTTGCACTACTGACATGTTTAGAAAATATAAGTATAAGACAATCATAGATACTAGTAAGCCCACTGCTCCCATAGTAAGTACCGAGTGTTTAATCGTGTCGCGACTCTTGACCATGTTTCTATTAGATTTTTTTAATTATTCGTAACTTTGCACTGCGTGATCTTTTGTTATCCTTCAGCTCTTCTTCAGCAGGAATTATTGGTTTTTTCGTAACTAGTTCTCCTAAGCCAGCATGAGCCAACTCTCGGAACGAATGCTTTACTACTCTGTCTTCAATACTATGAAAGGTTATAATCGCCATTCTTCCACCAGGAGCAAGTGATGAGAATCCATTTTTTATGAAGGTCTCAAGTACGGTTAATTCTTCATTAACTGCTATCCTGAGAGCCTGAAAGACCTTTGTAGCTGGATTAATGCTTTTATTCCGTAAAGCTGGTTTTGGATAGGCTGATTTGACGATGTCTGCTAGTTGAAATGTGGTAAGAATTTTCTCCTTCTTACGCTGCACCACAATCTCTTTTGCTATTCGACGAGCGAAACGTTCGTCTGCATAGCTATAGAAAATGTCAGCCAGGACATGTTCGTCCCAACTATTAACAATGTCCGCAGCAGTAAATGGATAATTATCAGGATTTCCGAATGTCATGTACAACGGACCGTCGTGCATGAAAGAGAAACCTTTATTTCCATCCGCAAACTGTTCCATACGCCAACCTAAGTCAGCCAGAACTGCGTCTACCTTTTCAATTTGTAATGAACTTAAGATATTTGCGATATTACTGAAGTTGTCATTTACTAGGTGTACCTGTGGAGCAGTATCACCTAGTTTTTCTTTATCGAGCGCAGTTTCATCTGCATCGATGCCGATATAACATCCAGTCTTATCTAGTATCTGTGTAATTTCCCTTGCGTGTCCTCCACTTCCAAACGTTGCATCAACGACTATATCTGATGGCGACAGCTCGAGGCCGTCTACTGCTTCATGCAGTAATACTGTTGTGTGTTGCATACGGAAGGAATTTATTTGTGGTGTAGATTTTATAGGACGCCAATTTCTCCAAGCTTTTCGGCCAAATCATCAGCCTGCTCTTCGATTGTGCGCTTATAGGTCTCCCATCGTTTCTCATCCCAAATCTCGATACGATCATGGATACCAGCTAGAACAACTTTACTGTTCAACTGTCCAAAATCTTTCAAGAAGTCTGGCACGAGAATACGTCCAACTGAATCTACCTCCACCTCTACTGCTCCCGATAAGAAGAATCGATTGAAACTTCTTGTATCCGCCTGTCCGAGTGGTAGTTGACCAATTTTTTCAGTGATCTTCTGCCACTCCAGGATCGGATATACAAAGAGACAATTATCGAGTCCGCGTGTGACAACAAGCGTTTTCCCAAGTTCCTTCCGCCATTTAGACGGCATGGACAGCCTTCTCTTAGGATCCAACGTATGCTTGTATTCGCCAATTAACATATTCGATAAATTTGAGCTGACCTGAGAACCTTCCACAACTACTTATTGTGGAGATGCAGTTATGTAAGGTTCCCAGACCAGCTCGATATACTTGTTTGAAGAGTATACCACTATCTCCCACCACACGTACATTCTATAACACTTTGCCCCACCTGCAACCACCTTATCCCCAATTAACCTATCTATATCGAACGGCTGTGAATATAGTCAACTCACACAACAACAAAAACCGGTGAGCAAGGCTCACCGGTTTTTGTTGTCTATCTATGCTTCCCTCCTGAGTCTTTTTACAACAAAGTCTTTATCAAAGGTGCTCAGGAACCACCCAATCTTAGGACCGAACTCCTTTCCCAGAAATACAGTATACATAGCACTGAAGAACTCCTTTGGTGAAAGTCCTGATTCCTCCTTAACCTCATGGATTATTTCATGCAGAGACTGACCATCCATCTCGGTAACAACTGATATCTTTTCTGCCAGCAGATTAAGAGCATCAGTCTGCACCTCAGACAATGATGAAGCAACTTCTGGTACTGAATCTTGTAACGTAAAGATGAACTTACCATCAGCATACTTATCGAGCCACCTCTTTGCGTAAGTGACTCGCAAACCAATCTCTTTCTTGTCCTCTTCTGTTAGTGCCTTGCCTTTCATTTTTTCAACCTCCTCCTCAACATTCATGTGAGGCATTTGTACAAAAAATGCAATTTGAGAAAATCGAGGCAAGAACCTTTCATGCATAGCAGCTCGTTCTGAGGGAAGGTGGGAGAATTTAAAGACTTGAGAATCATCGTCTACTATCCCCTCCCATACCTTTGCAGCCAATCTGTCATAAGTATCAAACAGCACAGGAACAGCATCTCCTTCTGGGTTAAAGTCTAACTGACGGTTAATGGGTGTCTTTAGTAGCAATAGCCTTAATATGTGTGGAGGGAGCAACTCAGTCATTTCTTTAGCCCCTGCAGCATTTCCTTTTGATGAGGACATCTTCTTTCCTCCAATCAAGAAGAATTCATTGAACACACCGTATGGCGGCTCGTTCTCGAATACTTGCCTAGAGATAGCTTCAGCCACCTGTCTAGAACCACCTTTCGTGTAGTGGTCCTTACCACCACCCTCAAAGTTCACTTTCTTAACCATAAACTTAGCCGCCCACTCAGGCTTCCAAGGCAAAGAAGCGTTACCATCAAATGGAGACACCTTCCCTTCATGACCGCAACCTTCAGCCCAGTCGATAGTATCTGATGAACACTGATAAGAAACCATCTCACCATCCCAGTCCACAATCCTGGTAGCACTTAGATTTCCACACTTCTCACAGATAACATTTAGTGGATACCAATCTGCTGACTTTTCACTACCAGATACTTCTTTATAAATCTTTACTACAGTCTCCCTCTTATCTAAAACTGATCTTATAGCTTCATTCATCAAACCTCCATAGTAAAGCTCTGAGGCTCGGTAAACCTGAGCACCAAATCCGATACTGCCCACCACGTCTACATACTCCTGTCCGTAGTATTCAGCAAAGTTTTCATAACCCTCTACCGGAGAAGGAATATTGAGTAGCGTATAGCCCATGTATTTTAGATAGTCAGACTCATCTAAGTAAGAAGGGATTCCGTCCATTGGGTCAAAATCATTTATTTCAAAGTAAAACTCCACCTTGTGGCCTCGATCCTTCAAAACATCAGCCACAATTGCGTGTAGAGCTGCACTTCGAAGAGAACCTACATGCACCTTACCCGAAGGAGTTTTTTCGTCACGCACTACAATAGGCTTGCCGGCAGAAATTTTATCTGCATACCGTCGTTCTATTTCATCTGCAATTTTATCTGCCCAAAACATAGAGTATTATCCTAGCCTATGCACGGCAAAAAGAAAAGAGCAGCAATCCTTCGGATTGCTGCTCTTTTCTTTACTAACTGAAAGTTACTTTAAGCAACCTTCATGACTTTACATTTTGTCTTTCCAACTGGAGTTTCAAACTGGAACTCGTCCCCCTTCTTCTTTCCCATCAGAGCTTCTCCTAAGGGTGAAAGGTATGAAAGTTTCCGGTCGTGGATATTAGCTTCATCAGAACCAACTATTGTATATTCTTGCTTGTCTTTAGTCTTGTCCTTTTGGATAGTTACTATCGAACCAAGTCCGACCACATCACCATGCTTATCATGAGTAACAATCTTTGCTTCCTTGACTGTTTTTTCTAGATAACTGATTCTTTCTTCGATAGCAGCTTGCATATCTCTAGCTTCTTGGTATTCAGCGTTTTCAGATAGGTCACCTAGGCTTCGAGCATACTCGAGAGACTCTGCAACTTCCTTTCGTCGGACTGTCTTCAAGTGGTCTAATTCCTTCTTTAGTTCATCGAATTTTTCTGGTGTCAGAAAGGCTTGTGTATCATTCATATCAAAATTTTTCTCAATTATACTCACTTACTAGTAACGGTCAAATTAATCGATTTTTTCGTTACTCAAGCAAAATCTCTGTAACAATTTTGTTATCGTATCACGGCACTAAAACGCTACTGTTTATAACTCACTTTCGGTCTCTATACCAAGGTATTCTGGCCGATTGATCGACATCCATTCGACCACATCTCCCATAATTCGGGTGGCACCAAGAGCATTACTGCGAGGGGCATGATCCATCATGAGTATGAAAGAATATTCTGGCTCCTCATAGGGCCAAAAACCAGCCGCCCAGGAGTTTACGTAAGCATTCCCAACCCCCACTTCGGCTGTACCTGATTTAGCCGCTATGGCGACATCCTGACGTTCTAGAGGCCGGGCAGTACCGCCTGGAAAATTCACTGTCATACGCATACCCTCATGAACCACCTGCATTTTAACTACATCAATCTCAATATCTATCTTTTCACTCTGCTGGCCGGCTACAACATGTGGTTCAAGTAAGTATCCACCATTAGCCAAGGCGGCATAAGCTCGCAGCATTTGAATCGGCGTGGTCAAAAATCCAAACTGACCAATCGCAGTGAAGTACGTATCACCCAAGCGCCAGTCGTCATCAAAAACATCCCTTTTCCATTCCGGATCAGGAACTACCCCAGCTTGTTCTTGCGCAATATTAACGCCAGTTAGGGAGCCTAAGCCAAAACGTCGGTAATTTTTCGCCATCTTAGTGATTCCAAGGCCGGTGAAAGTGCTATTTATACCGGCTTGAGGGACAGCATTTTTAGGCAATCCTCCACCAATTAAATAGAAATATACATTTGAAGAAAATGCAATTCCTTCCCGCATTGTCATCTTGCCATGTGAACGCCAGTCCCTAAAAATAGATGGGTTGCTGGGGCTATAAGGATTCGGAATAACAATCTGACCATTACTTGAAATTACTCGATTTGGATCAATAACTCCTTCTTCCAAAGCAGCGTAAGCAACAAAAGGCTTCACAATTGAACCGGGTGTATAAGCTCCGCCGATTACCTTGTTCAAGAAAGGTAACCTGTCATCGAGATTATACTGCTGAATCAACTCCACATCATCACCGTCAGCCATTACCTCTGGATCAAAAGATGGAAAACTGGTCAATGCTAGAATTTCGCCGGTATGAATGTTCATAATAGCGGCCGCACCACTTCGGAAACCAGCTTTTATGCTTGAGGTCGAAATGATGTCATACATAGCCTCAGACAGCTCAGAATCAATCGAGAGAGTGATGGCTCCTCCTTCATCTGGTGAATCAATAGCGTACTCACTGATAACCTCTGAGAGAGCGTCTACTTCTATAATTTTACTGCCATTTTCGCCTTTCAAAATATCATCAAAAGCCAGCTCTACCCCACTCCTACCCAAATAGTCCGTACGGAAAAAGTATCCACGCTTATCTCTTTTTGGATAACTTACATAACCAAGAACTTGACCAAGCCCAGACCGGTCAGTATAAGCACGAATCGGAAAATCATATTCACCAGTAGTATCCACCTCATTCCAAACCATCATCTCGCCCCGACGGTCATACACAACTCCGCGTTCAGCAATTATCAGAGCTTCGTCTACTCGGTTATTCTCAGCAATCAGACGATACTTCTCACCACCAATAACTTGCAGCGTTATTATCTGGTATAGAAACGCAATTGAGATTAAAGAAAAAAGTATCCACAAAGTCCGGACATTCTTCCTGGTTAAAGGCAATTCTCTCTTCCCTTCGAGTCGAGCTCTATTAAATTCGGGAATGTTAGAAGCATCAAGCAGAACTTCTTCCACCTCAACCTCTTTAGTGTATCTATCCTTTAAGGCTGACATGCTAGGCAGAACTGTAATTAGCAAACCGCGGTCGTAGGTACTCAACAAAACCGTACCAAGCAACAATCGCTAAACTAAGCATTGGTACACTATGAAAACTCCCCATATAGCCATCAATAAGAATTGCTAAAGGTATCAAAAAAGCTGTATTGAAATAAAGACTAAACAAAACTGCTGAAGCAACTCCGAGCACCAGCCAACCTTGTAATACAGAGAATGTAATAAGTAGACAAAGAGCAATTGCGTAAGCCGTTTTCATAAACTATGATTCATCAGTTACGACTTCTTTGTCAGTGCTAGTAGCCTCATAATCAATCACATCAGGTTCGATGAGCAGGTTACTGTTCATTATTCTGATAACCTGCTCATCGATTTCAGTGGCTGAATGTGAAATCTGAGACAACTTACCGACCGACACCTGAAAGAGTCCTGAAATAGCAATATCCGGAGAAATATAGCCGTACTGTTCTGGTTGAGTGGGCTCATTTTCAACTCTAGAAATCCGACCAAAAACACCTGGTTCAATGCTTGGCAGATACACCAAGTTACCGACAGACAAAGGGATTCCTTGTGGTACTCGCACCCTAGCCACCCCGCCGCCCAAACCTTCTAGCACGGCAACCACATTAGGGCCAGAGATAAAAGAAGTTGCCTCAAAACCAGCAGTGGTTATCATTTCAACGAATGAATATGCGGCAGCTGTGTGTACCACTAATCCAATCACAATATCTGGTCCAACAAAAACGGGTGAACCTACTTCGATACCATGATCACTTCCTCTGTCGATTTGAAGGAAATCATATGGCAACTCATCAGGCCTAGCAACAACAGAAGCAGCCACCCTAGCTTCACCATCGACCGACAACAAATGGCGCAGTCGATTATTCTCATCAATCATTCGCTGCTGAGTAAGACTTGAGCTTTTGGATACAATTAACTCATTGTTAAGGGATTTAATTTCAGCTTCCAAGGACTGTCTGTCTCTGACAAAAGAAGGAATCAGACTGGAAGAACTTTCTAACCAAATATTTGTAGCATGAACTGGCAACATAACTGTCGCCGCCACAATAGATATAGCCTTAGGTATCATCATGCCAACGGTAATAACTATCACCGAAATGATTATGACTTGTGTTGTCTTTTTTCTACTAGAGTTGTGTCGCAATCGCACCTTCATGATCAATTAATATTTCATCATAATCCTCGAGATTCTCTATAGCAATACCTGCCCCACGAATAACAGCCCGTAAGGGGTCAGGTACTACCACAACTGGTACTTGTAGAGCATGCTCAAGGAGAGAAGCTAGGCCTGGTATTAGTGCCCCACCTCCAGACAAATGAATACCTCGTTGCATAATGTCTGCCAAAACTTCTGGAGGAGTTATTTCCAAAACAGATTTCACTGTCTCAACTATTGTATCGACCTGACCCGACACAGCATCACGGACATCTGCATCAGTAATAATTACTTCTCGAGGCAAACCAGTTACAACATCCCTTCCTCTGGCCACCATTTCTTTGCCCGATTCAGTCCGAGTGATAGAGGCTAATGCAATCTTGGCGTCTTCAGCTGTCTTCTCACCAACATAAACCTTAAACTGGTCCCTAATATAAGACACAATCGAGGCGTTAAGATGGTCACCGGCTACTCGTAAATTTTTAGACACGACTAGTCCACTAAGAGATATCACGGCAATATCGGTTGTACCACCACCAATATCAATGATCATACTTCCTACCGCCTTTTTAATCGGTAGTTTTGCCCCAATAGCAGCCGCGACTGGCTCTTCAATTAGGAAGACTTCGCGAGCACCAGCATTTCGAGCAGCATCTTGAGCAGCTCGCATTTCTACATTTGTGATACCGGAAGGCACGCCAATCAACATCCTAGGAGCAATGAAAGAACGGGTTTCGTTTCTCACTTTACCAATCAAGTAAGCCAGCATCTCCTCCGCTACTTCAAAATCTGAGATAACACCATCTACTAAAGGTCGAACGACCTCAATATGGCCAGGAGTACGACCCTGCATAGTCTTAGCTTCATTACCTACTGCCACCAACTGGCCGGTCTTCTTGTTAATAGCAACAATCGTTGGCTCGTTCAAAACAATACCCTTCCCTTTTACATAAACTAGCGTATTTGCAGTCCCCAAATCAATCGCGATATCATTAGAAACAGTCGAAAGTAGCACGTTTAATTGTCGCGTAAAAACGTTCATTTGTCCTATTGTACTACGTATACTGCTTCGCTACAAAACTACGCAGAAAAGTCGTCAAATAATTCAGCCTCAGTCAAACTTCTCACTTCGCCGGTAGCGCGGGTCACTACTTCAAACAAGCCGTCTTCCTTACCTCTTTTACTCGCTACTACTCTATATGGAATACCTAATAAATCACTGTCAGCAAACTTTTCTCCAGGACGCGTATCTCTGTCATCAAAAAGTACCTCAACTCCAAGTTTTTGAAGGGACGTATAAATACCATTGGCCCAATCACGTATTTCATCGTCGTCAGTATTGAGAGCTACTAGATGAACCCTAAATGGAGCAATGCTTTCTGGCCAAACAATACCTTTGTCGTCTGCCAGCAAATCAACCACTGTCCCCATTGCTCGTGCTGGTCCTATTCCGTAGGAACCCATAATAACTGGAGTATTGTCACCGGCCTCATTTTTGAAAGTTAAACCGATTGAATCTGAAAACTTTGTACCTAAGGAAAAAATATTTCCTACCTCAATACTTTTTCGTTCCACTAACTCTTCTCTAGTGACACCTAGCTCAGCCAAATCCACATCTTCCAGGACTTCTTTATTAACAGCGATTCCCTTTTCTTCACATACATAAACTACATCCTCGCCAGCCTCAGCTAAAGTCTGGTATTCGTGACTAAATTTACTGAATGCTCCTCCTGAGGCGAAGGTTTTGTATGTCTGACTTCCGATACCCAATCGGTCAAAAATACGGGTGTAGGCGTCTGCACAGGTATCGTAGAACTCCTTGTGCTGCTCTTCGTTAGCACTAAATGAATATAAGTCCTTCATTAAAAATTCACGGGTACGCATGATACCGCTCTTGGCCCTTATCTCATTTCTGAACTTGGTCTGAATCTGATAGGCAGCAAATGGCAGGTCTTTGTATGAAGAAACGTACTGACGCATAATGTCGGTCACCACTTCTTCGTGAGTCCAAGCTAAACCAACCTCTCCTCCAGCCTTTAGTTCAGTCTTAAACCAAACATCGACATTATCATCACCCCATCGGTCTGTCTGTTTCCACAAGCGCTCCTCCTGCAAGCTTGGCATATGCATCTCTACTCCACCGATACCATTCATTTCCTCTCGAATGATACTGTTGATTTTTTCGATTACCCTTAGACCTAGTGGCAAAAAAGAGTAAGCCCCAGCCATATTTTTGTAAACATATCCGGCTTGAATAAGAAGCTGTGCATTTTTTGCCACTTCATCGGAAGGGGTTTCTTTTTTAGTTTTAGTGAAAAGTTTTGATTGTCGCATAAGTCAAAATTATAGTAGGCGCAATATATCGTTGTAAGTAACAGTAATCATGAGTAGCATCAGAATAGCGAAACCAACCAGGTTTACTCTACCCGCCCATTCCGGAGGGATTCTTTTTCCGGTAACAGATTCGATAGCCACAAACACTAATCGGCCTCCATCCAAAGCTGGAAACGGCAACAAGTTAATCACTGCCAGGTTAAGAGAAATGATAGCTGTAAAAGTAAGTAACGCAGTTATTCCGAACGAAGCTGCATCACCTACCATCCCCACAATACCAACTGGTCCAGCAATTTGAGAGAAGTCAGCGTCACCTACTACTGACTGACTGATTAGTGACCAAAGTCCCGTACTAATACCAACCAATCCTCCCCAAGTAGCATGAAAGCCATCTACTACCGCAGCTACAAAACCTCTCTTCTCAACTTCAAGCAAGGACAAGGAAGCTCCTACTACATATCTATCAGGATTATCATCAATCAAGCCCTGTTCTGGGGCTAGAGAAATAGTTTCTGTGGTATCTCCAAACGTGTAAGAAATATCTACAGCGGCTGGAGCTGCGGACATTATTATTGAACTAAATTCACTCGGGGTTGGATTGTCGGTCGTCACACTCTCGTAGGTGATTGAATTAATAGTTGAACCCAGAGGTAAGACCTCAGCAGGACTACCAGGCAAAACACCTGCGATGTATAACTGAGCTGAATCTGACGCAACCGATTCATCTACTGATGTAGGAACACCTATCATGTAAGTAAGACTGAACAGGAACCATGCGAACAACACATTCATGGTGACACCGGCCACCAAAACTAATGCCTGTGCCCATTTTGGACGAGAACTAAAAGCTCGGTCTATGTTTTGACCAGCCTGCTCATCAGCGTCCGAGTCTACATAGTTCTCTCCCCAGATGCGAACGAACCCGCCGATTGGCAATGCATTAAAAGTATATTCAGTCTCACCTTTCTTGATGCTGAATAATTTTGGAGGAAAACCAATACCAAATTCATCGACTCGCATACCGGTCTTTTTGGCAGTAATGAAGTGCCCCCATTCATGCACTAGAACAAGTATGAATAAAACTCCTAAAAATAATATTACTGACATATTATCCCTTTAGTTCGAGTTCTTTTTGGTCAAATAATACATCTAGGCCTTTGTTTGATTCGTCCACGTCTTCTTGGATTGACTGTTTTTTACCAAATTTCTCATCTTCGCTGATGTCTCCATCTTTTTCAGACTTTTCAATCAGTTTCATCTGCTCATCGCGTGCAGCTCTAATAGTGATTCGAGCATCTTCCAACTTACTCTTAGCAAGTTTAAGCAGCTGCTCTCGTCTTTCAACTGTTAATTCAGGGAAAATTACTCTCAATCCGGCTGAGTCCGTCACTACCGACACACCTAAATCTGCATCTCTAATAGCTTGCTCAATAGCTGGAGCTGATGTTACATCCCAGGGAGAAATTTTGAGTGTTCGAGCGTCCTCGATTCCAACACTTCCCACCTGATTAATAGGTGTCATGGAACCGTAATTATCCACTTTTATAGCATCTAATAGGGACGGGCTAGCTTGTCCGGTCCTGATTCCTGAATATTCCTTCTGGAGCCATTCTTTTGTTTCCTGTAGCTTTTTCTTAATGTCAGTATCCATAATAATGTTATATATCAATTTTTCTTAGTCAGTGTACCACTTTATAAGTCTACGAACGAACCGGTAATGTTAAAGCAACTTGTTCCAACAGCATTTTATTAGAGGCTCCTCTAGTCAATAAGGTTCTGGCAACGTAGTCCAATTCTGTCTGAGGCAAAACCTTTAACGCGGGCTGACTCAAATACTGAATCAGTCCAAGCTTCATGGCTCTTTGCCAATCTACATCTTTTTGCTTAGCAGCCTTATCAATACTGGAGATTCTATCTTTATACCCAGCCTTCAGAAATTCTGCAAAAATTAAATTTTCAGATGGTTCAGACGACTCGACTGACTGTTCATTTATCCGTGAAGCCAAGGTTGGAATAACAATAAAATCAGGCGGTAGTACGAAAATCAAACGAGTTGATTTCGGAGGCTCTTCTAGTAGCTTAAGAAGGGCATTTTGTGACTCCAAGGTAATAAAGTCTGTTCTTACCACAAGAACTTGTTCTGTAGCATCTGCCGGCCGCTGGTATGAAACTCGCACTAGTTCTCGAGCATCATTAATGCCAAACTTTGGTATATAAGTATCACGCACTTCGCAGTTAGCACCAAGATCTGAGAGAGTACATGTAGTTACAGGGTTAGCACGCACTAAAGTAGCATGATGAGTATGTGTCATAACTATAGACTATGGGTTTACTTCTTTTTTTGCAAATCTAGAATGTGTCGTATTACCCGACGTAGATAATGGTCGAAATTTTCACCTTGAACATAGATGATTCCCTGTTCATAACGCCACCCATTCATGTAGTCAGTAATACTTTGTTTTATCTCTTGAGTAGCACCTTCGAAGCGACCAGCCAACAATAAAGGTATCTGCAGCTCAGAAATCTTTTTATACAATGGATGCTCTGACCCTTTTGGTCCAGTACTAAATAAACCGCTCTTTTTAAACAAGGACCACTCCATCAAAAGCTGATTCAAGCCACTGTCTACTTCTTTAGTAAATAGCGGGTCACCCTCAACTGTTGAAGTGTCTAGTGAAGATGCTGTCGGAAGCTTATCTAAAGTATTGAGTTTAATTTCAGCCTCTGCCAGGGAAGCTACCTTGACTTGCCTATCTTTATCATCTGATGCTTCAACAGAGTCCGGAGTGTCTGTAGCTGCGCACCAAGATGATTCAACCTCAGTTTCAGCTTCTGGAGCTGGTTCCGTTTTCTCTATGATTGGCGCTGCGACAGGCTCAGCGACTGGTAAATTATTAGGAGCAGGAGCTGGAACAGGGGTCTCGACTGCCTGAGTTTTTAGCTCAGGAACATGAACAGGTTCAAGCGGTGTCTCTACCACAGCTTCTGGTTCAGGATCTGGAACCACCGGAGTTTCAACTATTACTTCAGGCACAGCTGCTGCGGGGGATGGAACTTCTACAGTTGGTTCTTGTTTGACAGGAGCCTCTATTACAGGCTCTGGTGCTGCAGGAATAGGCATAGGCTCAGCGACAGGCTCTTGCTTGACGGGAATCTCGACCTTTATCTTAGGTTTAGAAACTTCTGCTTGCTCAACTACCTTATTTTCAGCTATTGGAGCTGGAGACTGATTTTTACTATGCTCTTCTATAGTGTTCTGGACCTGCAGAAAAGAATCTTCAAGGCGCTTCATGGCTGACAAAGTTGAGGTGCCAGTGTTTAATTTCTTCATCGCATCTAACAATGCCCCCATATACTCACGCCCCACTTCATTATTAATATCTACCAAGTTGACAGGGTTTCCAATCTTATCGTTAACTATAGATTTAATCTCCTTAATTCTTTTTAGATTCTGAGCTGAATCATGAGAAACTTCTGGCGATGGGGACGCAGTTACAACTTCAGCAACCGGAGGTGTTACGGATTCGGGAGCAACTGCTGGTTCTGGCACAGGCACAACATCAGGTGTTGGAGCAACAACTGATTCAGGAGCAGGCATCGATACTGATGGGGGTGGGGGTGCTACAATCTCTGGTTCCGACACTGGCTGAATCTCAGGTACTGGTTCCAATTCTGGCTCAACAATTTTTACAGCAGCAGCTTCAGTTACTGAAATTTGCTCGGGGGTAGATTTATCAATTTCTGCAACAGCAGCAATACTATCTGCAGTCGGAGAAAAAGAAGGAGCTGGCCTAGAGGTACCAAAAACTGGGTGCGGTGCGGCTGTAGCATCTGTCTCTACTTCAGGAGTTGCGGACAACTTAATAGCGTAGGCTGTGATCTTTTGTTCAAGGGTGATGCGAACAGATTCGTCCTTTCCGCCATTAACGTACAAGAAGACAAGGTCTCTTAATTCATTTTTTTGTTCAGTAGTTATTTCACTAGCTCGAACCGAAGCCAGCAAGCGCATAACTCCATTTTGTGAATCAAGGTCAAATACAAATTGTCCAACATCCTCCTGCAAAGAACTTTCTTTCGCCATATATTATTAATCATAACACTCTTTCAGAGCGAACCTAGTGAATAGTTATACAAAAACTGTGAATTAAAATTAATGTTGCTCCAGAAGAGCATTTTCAATCAACCACTTAGTGAAAAATTCACCAAATTTCATATCAGTGTCAGCCCACTGTTCAACCTGCAAATCATTTATGAAATCAACCCAATTAACAAAAGTTTCATATTTTAAACCTTCGGCAATCAATTGGTCACGTGCACCTTCACTATTAGACAAATCAATAACCTCAGACAGTGACATATTTTCTATATATTGAAAGGAACTAGAATTGTCACCTAAGTATCGGTCGAATAAGTCCAGTGTCTCAGCTTCAATCTCTACCACTTGATTTTCAACCATCCGACCAAAGTGCGTTGGTGATCTAAAATTATCTTTAACAAAATCGACATACCTGTCTTCTGTTAAGTACTCCATATACCGAGAGGTGTCATTCTCAAAAACATCTTCAACACCCACTATCTCAGGGATGTTGTTATGAATGACTTTGTTTATTGGATCAATATTTTCCACTGCAGCCAAAGCAGCGGACTCGGGTTTTAAAACCTGCTCAGAACTAACAGCAACAACTTCTGACCTTATAGAATTGCGCCGCTTGAATTTAAGGAAACTAAAGAGTCCCTTTTTGCTAGTCGCCTGTTCTCTATCTTCACGCAATCTTCTTAAAACTTTATCTGTCACATCAATCTTCATATCAGAAACTTCATCATCGGCGGTTATAACAATTTCTTTACGAGCAACGGAAGGTCTAAATGTATTACCAAAAGAATCAGTGTCATTATCGTTCACTTCAGATATAAGAGATTCCTCTTCCTCAGAAATACTGACTTTCTGTTTCAAGGAATCTTGAATTAAATTATGATTCTCCAATAGCACTTGCTCTGCAACATCAACATTAATCTTTATTTCATCAGCTATCCTTCTATAAACTGAGAGTTTGTTCCTGAGTACCGAGATATCCTCGTTAACAATTTTATTATCTTGAATTTTCTCTTTCAGCTCCTTCACTCGATTTAGATAGGAACCGACCTCGTCGATAACACTACTGACCTCGTTGACGTTAGTAGACCCCTCAAATTGTTGAACTAAATTATCTCGAACTACTTCGACATACCTTATTGCTTTTTCAACGTCTTCTTCTGTTTGCTCAAGCAAGTCTTCAGAA